>NZ_JBTTDJ010000029.1:0-5093 GCF_055796165.1 Bartonella sp. EBT8 | reverse complement strand
TTGGCAATCATCATCATAATATTCGTGACGATAGTAATCATCTTCACTACCAAATTCTGGATAGGCATCATCACAGATATCTTCATTAGCAGTTAAAGAAGCATTGCTATGAATATAAGAATTGCCAGAGACCAGAGCATCACAAACCATGGCATCATCAAAGACACGGGATTCATCACAAATATAGGCAGATCCCTTTATTTTTGCATTACCGCCGACATGGGCATCATCACAAATGACAGCATTATCAGAAATATGGGCATGATCAGTTACACGAGCGTTATCATAAATTTGCGCATTGCCTTCAATAACCACGCCATTGCTAGCATGGGCATTGCCAGAAAGCTTTGCATTATCTTTTAGTGTCATTCCTTCAAAAATAGCGTTGCCATAGATTTGCGCATTGCCATAAACATCTACAAAAAAGCTTCTTACTTTTGCATTACCAAAGACGCGGGCGTTTTGAAAGACATGCGCTTTATTATAAACCCAGCAATTGCCATCATGAGAGAGGTTATCTTCCTTTTCGATATACCCCCCTAGATCACCTTTTTTAACATCACCAAAATCTCTTAAAGCTCTAATACGGTATAAATAATGATCATCTATTAATTCACAATCATCAATAAATTCATATTTTTTTGCAGGCTCTTGTTTTGCAAGGGATGTAGTGTCATTTGTATTGGAAGAGAGAACGGGGGTGTTTTTAACTGTAGTATTCATAATTAAAACCTAACTGTTAATAGTTTTCAATTGACACCTATAAAGGCGCCGGGTGTTGAAAACACGGCAGTTAGTCCGTTGTTATGTTTTCCTCCATAAAGGAGTATTGTATGACATAACGACACCCGACAGAATCTTCATATACTAATAAGAGTATAAAAGACAGTCAGTTTTTTCTACAATAGAGATTAGGTTTATCGAACCCATTCGCTAACTGTTTAGTGTTTTCATCACCTGAGTATTTATATAACAAAATACGTATTTATTGTCAACTATCTTTTATTCTTTTTTGTATTTTTTATAATTATTTTTTTGTACCATTATGTATAAATACGCATCATATGCTTATGAATAGTTTCTATTTTATTGCATCTATTTTTCTCTATTTGAGTCTATATTACGCAATTGCGTTATTTTTCTCTTTTAAACGTCATAATAACTAAAAAGGCATCTTATGATGCTTATTTTAACTTTATAACGCATGGTTATTTTTATGAGATAACTTGTGAATATTTTTGTGAATTTTTTATAAGAAGTTGGTAATTTAAACAGTTTTAATAGAGACCGCGTCTTTATAACCAACGCTTTTATTCAAATCTCTTTTTGTTTCATTCTCTATAGCCATCGCATCATTCTCATAAAAGGATAATATGATCATGCGGTTTTGATTTATTATGAATAACATTTTGAATTCTTATATCATTATCAAAATACCTTTTAATGGGCTTTTGTCTCTTGTCAGTTATTAGCAGTCATTTTACCCCCTTATTTTTAAAAAAACTTTTAGATAAAAATAAAAACCATTATATTTCAATATGTTAGTGTGTTTTGAGAAATAATCAATGCTAATAAGATGATTTATATAGACAATTAATGATATCAATTGAACAAAACCTGTCAGTATCTGTCAAAAAATTTAACTGACACCATTTATGATTAGAGTGCGTGTTTAAACCCTATCTTATGAGAGAGCATATAAATCTTTAAAGCCTTTCAAAAGACAGCTCGTGATTATGAGAAATATTATCAAGATTTTTAGTTTTGAGGGTTTTGAAGGTTTTGAGGGTTCTTTTAGCCCCCCCCTTTAAAAAAAATTTTAGTAAAAAATAAAAAGTGTTATATTTCAATATGTTAATTTTTATCAATTTTCAAAAAACAACTGATGATTAATGATATGACGCATAAATACAACTAATATTATATGTTTTGAGGGTTTTTGAGGGTTTTGAAGGTGTCATAACGTAAGGAATAAAAACATTCATCATTCTCTTTAAAAAGAGCTTTTGAAAGATATGAAAAGCATCATTTGAGATTGCGAGTTAATCTTTTAAAGGCAATGTAAAAAAATCTCATTCTATTTAAGATGGGAATTCTTAAAAGCCTTAAAGCAATCCATATGAGAGTGTCTAAAAGTGCAAGGTTTCTCTTTTTAGAATAGCGCATAGTAAATCATTCCTTTTAAGATTCTACATAATCAACTAACAAAAGAGTATAGATATAAACTCTATACCCCTTGTAAGATTGGCATGCTTCATAAGTCTTAAGTTTACTGAGTTTCTCTTAATTCCAATTTTGGAAGGTTTTTAACAATCTTCATTGTTTCTAAACTTACCGTAATAACCCTTTGAAACAATTCCAATGGATAAGCAGGGTTGCCAATGGTCTCAACAGCATAGCAATTGGCATCATTAACAATGCCACTCTTTTTATCAGTTTTTACACATTGACGTCCCATAACCCATTCAAGAGCGGGTCTACCATTCACGATATATTCATAAGCTTTAAGAGGAATATCTGTTATTGTGATATTGCTATTGTAAATAACAGTGGTTTTATCCTTTTCCTTACTATTTTTGATTTTTGCGAATTTCATTTCTGTAACGTAATAAAATTTCTCAGGATTAGGAATATCTGTCAATTTTGGATTGCCTTTTTTAAAGGTCACTGGATAAGGTTCTACAGTTTCATAATTGACGTGCAAATTGCCTAATTCACGACCCGCATTAACAAATGCCCAGAAATCCTCAGTGCTTTTTACGCAAGGGATGCGAGGGAGTTCTTTAGAGAGGTTATCAGCATAGCGAGCACGGTAATCTTGTGAGTGCAAAATTCCATAAACATAATAGAAGATATCATCTTTAGTGATTTCCTCATTAGGGTAAGCAGATTGAAATTTCTGTAAACCCGCATCTGTAATGCCATCACGAACTTTCTTATTTGCTTTTGTAGCGAATAAACTATCATCATGGTGTTTTTCTTCGTTATAATGAAGCATAAGCGGGTAGCATCTTGCTGTTTCTAATGTAGCATAGTTAATTGGTTTATTTGTCATAAGACAGGAAAAATCTGATCTATTTCCTATTCCCGTAACACAAATTCCAAGATTATTAGGCATATCTGGATTAAAAAACTGATGTGTTTGTCCTAACATGTCATTAAAAAATGATGATGTATAATGCCACATTGTTACAAATGGGCTATAGAGAGTAGGAACTGTTAGATAGGGTTCAAAGATTGCATTGTTTTCTCGTTTTAAACGAGAGATAAGAGTATCTGTCCAACTAATTTTGGTAGCATCATAATCAATGATATTTTTTACAGGTATATACGGGTTTTCAGCAACAAGACGCTTTTGTTCATTAAAAAATTCAATTATTTTTTGAACAGACGTACCCAAAGCATTATTAGAAAAATTACAAACCCAAGCATCGCGGGTTGATTTTATACCAAGAGATACTTCCTTAAAGATTTTAGCATCTATCGGGGTATTTCTATTTCCCATAGATATGAACAGATCAAAATCAGCATCTCTTTGTTTTATCCAATCACCATGTTTGTCTGGTGTAATGATTTGCCAACCATGTTTACTCCGTGTAATACCCTCAATGCTACCAAAGGATTCGATTATCGTGAGTTTTTTTGTTCTCTTGAGATAATCTTCAATACCATAGAAATATATTTTCCCACGTTGTTTGGATTCTGGATTTTTTACGAGAATAGAGATCGCAATAGGGGCTCGTGATCCCTCACCGAAAATTCCATCACCTTCTTTTTTACGCTGTTCACCAGAAGTTCGGGCATTCCCCCGTAAATGGAAAATATAAAGGCTGCTAAATTCCTCAACAAGGCATTTACGCACGCCATCCATAGAGCATCCATTGATAAAACCCGCATTGGTAACAAAACCAATAACACCACGGTCTTTTATACGGTCACTAGCCCAGCAAATTGCTCGTATATAGCTATCATAAAGTTTGTTGCGATTTATTACTTTTGTTGATCTAGATATATACTTTTCACGAATACATTCATCTAATATGGGATAAGATGTATTTTGATTATTATCATTTGCACTTTTTTGCCCTGTTGAATAAGGAGGGTTACCAATAATAACTTCAATATTCAGATTTTTCTGATGTTCTAAATAAGCACTGTTTTCCTCTAGTAAGCCCTTCATCAGATCTTGCTTTTCTACCATCTGAAAGGTATCTGTCAAACCAATATGCTTAAAGGGAATATAATCTCCTTTCATAAGACTATGATAGGTTGCTTCAATATTTATGGCTGCTATGTAATAAGCTAAAAGCACAATCTCATTGGCATGGATATCATGACGGAACTTATATTCCATATCCTCTGGTTTTATCAGATCGGATTGTAACAGCCTTGTGATAAAGGTACCAGTTCCCGTAAAGGGGTCAAGGATAGAGACACCTCGTGATCCCAAGCTCTTGCCAAATTCCTTGCGTAAAACATCATCAATAGAGCGAATAATAAAATCGACAACCTCAACAGGGGTATAAACAATGCCAAGCCTATCTGTTGTACGTTTGAACGCCTTGGCAAAGAAACTTTCATAAAGCTTGATAATCAGATTTTGTCTTGCATGGGGTTCGGTAATCCCAGAAGCACGGAATTTGACACTGTCATAGAATTCTTTAAGCTCTTTTGTTTCCTCTTCAATATTTGTCTTGTCTAATTCCTTTAAAATCTTTTCCATTGCTTGTGAGATGGCATTGTTTTGTACAAATTGATTGCCATCAAATAGAGCTTCAAAAACAGGACGCGTGACAAGATGTTGTGCAAGCATCTCAATCGCTTCTTCTTGTTTGATATCACTGTTTAAATTGTTTTGTAATTCTTTGAGAAACGCATCAAACGCACGGCGTGCTTTGCTCTTTTCATTAGCAAGCATATTTTGCAGGCGATTGATATGATTTTGTGCAATTTCAGCAACATTGCCAGCCCAGTTTTCCCAATAATCACTCATAGTTGATCTTTTGACAAGAAATGTTCTAAAAGCATTGGGAAATGCCTTATACAGAGGCAATTGTCCTTGCCCATTATGGTGAGAAAAGGATTTACGGACA
>NZ_JBTTDJ010000028.1:0-5421 GCF_055796165.1 Bartonella sp. EBT8 | reverse complement strand
ATCTCTAGACAGTGCCATTTGGCAAAGTGGAGCCCCCGTTCTTGGAGCTTTTGATGCGCAAAACAGGCTTGTCGTGTTTACAGGCGCCCCGATGGAAGCTGTTATTGTTTCGCAAGAGATGGGATCTCCTGATGGGAGCTTTAGCTTTATCAGCAAGATGTTTGCCGAGGTTGATACACTAGAGGGGCTTTTGAGTATAGGGGAACGGAGTGTTCGCGACCGTCAGACACCGATGACATGGCATCATGAAAGGATCTGCTCCTTTGTTACAGGTGCGTATCATGGTCGATCACGCAATCGTTATCACCGTTTTAAATTGCGCATTCCAGCGGGAGTAAGTTGGAGCCATATCACGGGGTTTCATGCGGATATACGGTCTTTGGGCAGACGCTAATGGCTAAAGTGTTTCTTACCTCTTGTTGGGATAAGGAGCGCATAGCCCCTTATCTAGAAGAGATAATTGCAGCCTTTTGTCAATATGTAGAGCGATTTAAGCACGAGCTTACTTTGCAACAGCTTATCGAAGAGATTTGCAGTGGTAAGAAACAATTATGGCTGGTGCTTGATGATGAAGATCAGTTTTTATTGGCAGTAACAACGCAAATACAGACGACGGTTTTGGGCAAGAAGCGTGCTTTGGTTTGTGATTGTTGCGGTCGTGGTGGGTTAGAGCTTATCGACAATCTGATGCTTGTAGAGGATTGGGCGCGTGAGAATGGCGCTTGTGAAATGGAGATCTTGGGTCGTTTAGGCTGGCGACGGGCGTTAAGCAAGCAAGGTTATGGGATAGATATGATTTACTTCAGGAAGGAATTAGAACATGGGGAGTAGGCGACCAGAAGAAACGAAAACCAATCAGGTACAAAGGAGTGCCCCCCCTTCTTGGGCAGCGAACCTTTTTAGACAGGGGAGTGCGGATGCATCCCGCCTTTATAACATGGGAGCTGGTGGCAATGTTTATGGGGGACTGCGTGTTGCGCCTTTGAGTTTTCCAACGACCTCAGCCATTGGAGGACTTGGGAGCATGCCTTATCAATATCAAAATCATTCTCTGATGAATTTAGTGCAAAACCCAACATCATCAGCAAGAAATCTTGGGTTGATTGCATCTGGTGGTCTAATGGGGCCCAATTCGTATTTTGGTCAGGTGCTTCAAGAAGGATTGGATGATGTAGAAAGTAGAATTAACAGATATTTCTCAGGGATTGGTCGCTATGGAACGCCAGATCATAAGGATGAGTTGCGGAAAGGCAGCGGCTCTGTTTATGCCCGTGCTATGGCAGATCAGTATGATAAGGATTGGCAACGCATGATGCAAGCCAATGCGATGATTGACCAATACAATCAGAACCAGTTGGGAGCAGCGAATAACTTCTTACAAGGTTATGGCAACAGCTATTTCAATGCGTTGCAGGGCTCATCCCTTCTTGATGATTACAATCAACGCCTTGTTGATGCCAATCGAGAACGTTGGATGGAGCAAGACAATAGCGGTTGGAATAGGTTGAACATGTTGATGAATGCAGGGCATGGCTTTGCAAGAAACTATGGCACAACAATGAATAAGGGTACAATTTCTAAGCTTGCAGGCAATAATCCTTGGCAAAATGCAGGGACTATAGGTTCTCTTGCACTTCAGGCAGCACCGATGGCTTTCGGTTATATGGTTGGTGGTCCAGCGGGAGCAGCGCTTGCAGGAGGGGCACATTGGCTCTATCCGTTTCTTAAAAATAAGTCAGCATAGTGGATAAATTAATTAATAGCATTACAGGAGAGCGTGATGGCATTTCCATTATTAGGCTTAGCTGCTGGGGCAGCAACTGGGGCGGCATTAAGATATGGGCCTCATATTTTTAGATATCTTTATCCCCGAGTAGCTCCAAAAATGGTTACAGGGGCGAAAAGATTGGGACAATTAATGAAACAAGGATTGAAGAATCCTGTAGTAATTGGTGGGGCGATTGGGAGTGGTCTGGAGAAGAATATACTGGGTATTAATATAAATAAAGCACATGCCCCATCCAACCCCTATTTACAGAATATGCTGAATCCATATGGACCGTTTATGCCCTATACGGCTCCTAGAACGGAAATGCCTCTTGGTGTTGGTAATCATCCACCTATGCCAAATGCACTAGAAGATGCTCCACAAGAACTAAAACCTCATGTTAATGAACAAATGCAATCCCAAACGCAACCATTAGCGCCCGTATCTCCAACACCGCCTCCAGAACCGACAGATTTAGATAAATATTTACAGTCCAATACTTATAAGTTTTTTCAGTCAGATGCTTACGAGAAACTGAAGGATCTTTTTGCTGGTATGGCAGCAGCACCATCAGGCGGTTCAGGATGGGATGCGCTTGCAAGTGGTGTTCAGCATCTTAATAAAGGCGATAAAGAGAGAAAACAAGTTAACCAAACAGTCGAGTATTTAAAAGCACAGGGCATGAGTGAAGAAGAAGCACGTTTTATGGCTGGAAATAAGGCTGCTCTTAATGCATTTTGGGGACAAAAAGTAAACGACGGCAATGGTCTTTCTTCTAAAGAAGAATTGGATCGTCAACGTCAAATGATAGAACTTAAAAATAGTGAAGTTATTCGTAGTAATATGCTTGATGATATCAAGATTTTTATGGATTATGTGAAAAAAGATCCTGATTGGAGTACGGGAAATTTGGCTTCTGTTCAAGCGTATGTGGGGGTCCCTGAACACCGTGATATGAAATCACTGCTAGATTCGATTAAAGGTCGCATAGGTATTGATCGTTTAGAAACCATGAGACAGTATTCACGCAATGGTGCTTCTGGTCTTGGAAATCTTACAGAAAAAGAACTTGATATATTACAAAGCTATTTAGGAAGTCTAGATTATAGATTGGGTGGCAAAGAGCTGTTGCGTAGGTTGAAAGCAATAGATAATATTTTGAGAAAAATGAAATCAAATGTGTTGTCTTTGTTAGAGAGTAAGACCATCCAATTGACAGAAGAGAATGTGAGGAAAGTTACATCGGGGCAGGATTCTAAAACTCAGCAAGAAGGGAATAAATTACCCGTTGCGATTGACACAGGAGATATTAAAAATCTTCGTGTTGGGGATACAGCTATCGTGCACTATGGTGATGATAGTTACGAAATTATTAAGGATAGATAAATGGTTAATCATAATAATTCTCATCAAGATTTTCCTGATTTTGGTCCTGGTATAAGAGTTATTCGTCGTATTCCTAAGAATGAGTATGAGAAACCGGCAGGAGAAGAACCACAAACAGAACATGATATTTCATTTGCTGATGAAGATCTTGGTGTTTGGGATGCATTGAGAACCCATGGGATATCTGGTTTAACGGCAGGTTATAGTGATGAGATCCAAGCGGCGAAAGAAGCAGGTTTTACGGCTTATTGGAGCGGTGATAAAAAAGCAGAAGAGGTCTATAATAGAAGAGTAGCAAAGGAGCGTGCTTACCAGAAAGCGTTGGAAAAGGCTCATCCATGGATGTCTTCTCTTGGTTATGTTGCTGGTTCTATTTTACCAACAGTAGCATCATTTGGGATTCCTGGATTAAATTTTTTGAGAGCAGGTTCGACCTTAGGTAATTTGGGTAAGGGAGCTCTTGTAGGAGCAGGTTCTGGAGCTTTGCATGGATCTGGAGTAGGAGAAGGCTACAATGATACGGTGAACTCCGCATTAGCCGGTGGTCTTGGTGGTGCTGCTTTGGCACCGGTTGCTTCTTTAGGGGGAATGGGAATTTCTAAGGCGGCTCGTTATATGAAAAATCTTGTAAAGGACTCTCCTCTTATCGAGAGAGCTTTTAATCCTGTTCATCAGCAAGTTCCAAATAAAGCACTGAGAGAAGTTGCTAGTCATCTTTACGATAGTAAAGTTAAAGATATTACTGAGCGCCTTGGTTCTGAACCTAATGTGTTTTTGACAGATATTAATCCAAAACTACGACAGGCTTTGTTTAAGGCGTCTAAAACGAATGAAGATGTTCATAATATTGTGCAACAAGCGCATGAGAAAAGAGTAGGAGGTTCTGTCCAACGTCTTGATGATATTATGGATGAGAAAATTGCATCTTATCAACATAATGATACTTTTGAAAGAGCCCTTCAAGAGAGTGGGGAAAAAGCATACGGACATCTTTATAGAGAGGCGATGGCAACTCCAATAGGTGAGAAGTATTATCCAGCTCTTGATAAGCTTTTTGAAAAGAAATCGTTTAAAAAAGCTGTCAATCAAGCAGCCCAAAACTTAACAGATGACATGCGTAAAGCAAATCCTCAGGTATTTTCTTCGAAAGATTTTAAACATATCAACTATAAGCCTACGATGGAATTATTTGATGAAACCAAAAAAGTTATTGATGAATTGATTCAAAAGCATAAGAATTTTGGTGAGATGCGAAAGGCTTCTAAATATCAATCGATTAAAGAAGCTTTGGTAGGAATAACAGACGAAATTTCACCTACGTATAAAACAGCACGTGCAAGTGCTGAGAAATACAAAGTCTTTGCAGAGAGCTTTGATAAAGGCAAGCAGGCTCTTGAGAACAGGCTTGAAAAGAGTGAAGTGAGGGATGAAGTCAGAGAAAATATTATTAAAGGCATATTGAGAGATAAAAAGAATGCTTATCATACAAAGAATGCCTATCGTATGGGGGTGAGAAATAAATTAGGCAGTATATTATATGGAAACGATGGGGGTGTTAATGCACTCATAAAGCTTTTAGAACAGCAGGCTGCATCTGAGAACCTTAAAAGGATCATGAAACCTCATCGGTTTGATACTTTTAAGAAGGCTGTAGATCAGGAGAAGTTCTATTCTGATGCAGCACAGAAGGGCTTTGATGAATTTACAGGGACTCCTGAATTTTCTCTTTTTGATGGCACTGATTTTTCTAACCCTTTCACTTGGCCTGTTCAAGCTTATAGAGTCGTACGGAATATGGTGCATCATCCTAATTCACAAGAAATTTTTCAGGCAAGGCAGGAGATAGAGCGTGGTATAGCGAAATTAGCAACTTTTGGAGTTGAAAAGATGGCACCAGAGGAAATTGCTAAACTGATTCAAAGTGCTTTGAAATGGCATAAAGCGGGAGTATTAACAGATGAAATGGTACAAGTTATTTCTAGAGGTCTAGCAAAAGGATTAGGTCCTAGTGCTTCAATAGAGTATGCGAAATGACCCGCTATAGTTCTCCTATCGATCAGGCGATACGGCAGACGGCGGCGCGTTATGGCTTGCCTGAGCGTTATTTGTATCGTGTTGCACAGATTGAAAGTGGTGGGAATCCGAATGCAAGGAACCCGCGGTCCTCTGCTGGTGGTCTGTATCAATTTATAGACAGCACAGCCAAGCAATATGGCTTGCAGGATAGGTTTGATCCAGTACAAGCAGCTGATGCCATGGGCAGGCTT
>NZ_JBTTDJ010000027.1:0-5893 GCF_055796165.1 Bartonella sp. EBT8 | reverse complement strand
CAGTTGTTTTTTGAAAATTGATAAAAATTAACTTATTGAAATATAACACTTTTTATTTTTACTAAAATTTTTTTTTAAAGGGGGGGCTAAAAGAACCCTCAAAACCCTCAAAACTAAAAATCTTGATAATATTTCTCATAATCACGAGCTGTCTTTTGAAAGACTTTAAAGATTTATATGCTCTCTCATAAGATAGGGTTTAAACACGCACTATAATCATAAATGCTGTCAGTTCAATTTTTATACAGATACTGACAGGTTTTGTTCAATTGATATCATTAATTGTCTATATAAATCATCTTATTAGCACTGATTATTTCTCAAAACATACTAACCTATTGAAATATAATGTTTTTTATTTTTATCGAAAAGTTTTTTTAAAAATGAGGGAGTAAAATGACTGCTAATAACTGACAAGATACAAAAGCCCATTAAAAGGCATTTTGATAAGGATATAAGAATTCGAAATGTTTTTATAAAAATCAAAACCGCATGATCATATTATCCTTTGTTTTATCAAAACGATGCGCTCTCTATAGAGAATGAATCAAAAAGAGATTTGAATCAAAAGCGGTGGTTATAAGAATGCGGTCTCTATAAAGCTGTTTAAATTACAAAGCTCTTATAAAAAATTCACAAAAATATTCACAAGTTATCTCATAAAAATAATGATACGTTATAAAGTTAAAAATAAGCGTTATGAGAGCGTTTTTAGTTATTATGATGTTTAAAAGAGAAAAATAACGCAATTGCGTAATATAGAGTCAAATATAGTTAATAAAACAGAAACTATTCATAAGCATATGATGCATATTTATACATAATGGTGCAAAAATAATTATAAAAAAACACAAAAAAGAATAAAATATAGTTGACAATAAATACGTATTTTGTTATATAAATACTCAGGTGATTAAAACCACTTAGTGTTAAGCGGGTAGGTTACGAAACAGCCTTTCCTATGCTTTTTAAAATACTGGCTTTCTTTTATGCTATATAATGCATATAATGATTTTGCCGGGTGTAGTCACACCATACAATACCCTATGGGAAAAGTGTGACAACGGACTTAACACCGTGGTTTTAGCGCCCGGCGCTCTTTTAGAGCTGTCAATTAAAACCTTTTATATGTTAAGAAAGGATTTCAAATGAAATCTACAGTAAAAAACACCCCCGTTATCTCATCCAAAAAATATGAATTTATTGATGATTGTGAATTAATAGATGATCACTTTTTATACCGTATTAGAGCTTTAAGAGATTTTGGTGATGTCAAAAAAGGCGATCTAGGGGGGGTATATCGAAAAGGAAGATAACCTCTCTCATGATGGGGATTGCTGGGTTTATAATAAAGCGCGTGTCTTTGAAAATGCCCGTGTCTTTGGTAATGCAAAAGTAAAAAGCTTTTTTGTTGATGTTTATGGCAATGCTATTTTTGAAGGTATGACACTAAAAGATAATGCAAAACTTTCTGGCAATGCCCATGCTAGAAATGCCGTGGTTATTGAAGGCAATGCGCAAATTTATGATAACGCTCGTGTAACTGATCATGCCCATATTTCTGATGATGCTGTCATTTGTGATGATGCCCATGTCGGCGGTAATGCAAAAATAAACGGTTCTGCTTATATTTGTGATGAATCCCGTGTCTTTGATGATGCCGTGGTTTGTGATGCTCTGGTCTCTGGCAATTCTTATATTCATAGCAATGCTTCTTTAACTGCTAATGAAGATATCTGTGATGATGCATATCCAGAATTTGGTAGTGAGGATGATTACTATCGACACGAATATTATGATGATTATGGGTATGATGATGATTGCCAATATGATTGCAATTCTGAAGATGCAAATGAGGCTGCGTAAATAGACGCGTGGGCGCGGCGGGGGCGCCCCTCTTTAAAAGAACATTTCATTAAAATTTTATCGATTATTAGATAGGAGCTTCCCTATGTCTACTATAACTGTATCTAAAAAATATGAGCTTACTAATGAAACCCGTGTATTGGATGATTACACACTTTATCGCATTAAAGCTTTAAGAGATTTTGATGATATTAAAGCTGGTCAATTGGGTGGCTTTATTGAAAAGGGAGATAACCTCTCTCATGATGGTAACTGCTGGGTTTATGATAATGCATGGGTTTATGGTCATGCCCGTGTATATGACAATGCAAAAATACGTCATTATGCTCATGTTTGTGGTCATGTTTATGGTAATGCCCATGTCTGTGACAAAACCCGCGTTTATCCCAATGCCCATGTTTATGATAATGCGCGGGTTTTTGATGATGCAAAAATTATCAGTAATGTTCATATTTATGAAAATGCAAGTGCCTATGGCATGGCTGTTGTGACTAAAAATGCCCATGGCAATACAAGAGAGAATGTTTATACAGAGCGTCTCTCTCCTTATGGAGAAATTTCCTTTGTAATGTATCGCTTTTAAAGCAGCATAAATAATGGCGTCGGCGTTGCGGGGGCGCCTGCTTTCCAAATTCTTTCATTCAAAATTTAGTAGATATTTAGATTGGGGTTTCTCATGATTAGTACAGTTGTAACTAAAAAATATGAATTAACAAATGAAACGCGTCTCTTTGCTAATCACATACTTTATCGCATTAAAGCATTAAGAGACTTTTCTGATGTCAAGACTGGTCAATTAGGCGGCTTTATCGAAACTGAAGATAACCTCTCTCATAATGGTAATTGCTGGGTTTATGGAAATGCTCTGGTTTTAAACTCAGGTCATGTTTCTCAAAATGCTAGGGTCTATAATAACTCTATTATCGCTGGTTATGTCTATGGCAATGCAATCGTTTTTGGTAAATCGATCATTTATGACCATGCCCATGTCTATGGCAATGCTCGTATTTATGATCATGCCCGTGTTGTAAATCATGCCCATGTTTATGAGAATGAAAATCTTCACGGCATTGTTATGATTATTGAAAAGACGCGTGATGATATTGAAACAAGATCTTATATCGAATTGCTTGCCCATAATGAAATAAAAATCATCTGGCTGCGTAATAAAGCCTTTTTAAACGTCTAAAGCGCGGCGGGGGCGCTCCCTCTTTCTAACATTTTCCATGCAAATTTTAACACAAGAGAGATTGTGAGGAATCTTATGATGTCTAAAAAATATAAATTGACCAATGAAACAAAACATTTAACAGATAAAACCACAAAAAGAATGACAACGCTTTATCGCATTAAAGCTTTAAGAGACTTTTCTGATGTCAAGGCTGGTCAACTGGGTGGTTTTATCGAAGAAGAACATAACCTCTCCCATGATGGCAATTGCTGGGTATATGATAATGCATTGGTTTATAACAAAGCCCGTGTTTATGAGAATGCAAAAATACGTGGCTATGCAAAAGTTCGTGGGCGTGTCTATGGCAATGCTCAGGTGCATGATAAGGTGTTCGTTTCTCAATATGCAAAAATTTATGATGATGCATTTGTTTATGACAATGCGTATGTGGCTGGTTATGTTTATGGTAAGGCTCGTGTGTATGGCAATAGCCGCGTTTCGATTGATGCCCATGTTTATGGCAAGGCGCATCTTTCTCATAATGGTTGTCTTCTTGATTATGCAAGGCTTTATGGCAACGCTAGGGTGTTAGGCTCTGCTTGTCTTTTTAGCACTGCGCATGTTTATGGCTATGCTGTTGTTAACAAACGTGCACAAATTTATGGCAAGGTTTATGACTATGCAAAAGTGAGTGGCTGTGCGCAAATTTATGGCTCTGTTTATGAAAAGGCTCAGGTTTCTCATACGATCAAGGTCTTTGGTCGTGTTTGTGGGCGTGCAAAACTCAATCGACAAAGTGAAATAAGAGAGGTTCCAAAAAATAAGGAGGTTAATAAGAGCGATATTCTTATAGAGATTGTTGATACTGAAGAATAAAGAACAAATGCGGGGGGCTATACTGTCTCAAAAAAACATCTCGTTCCAAATGATAACTGTTAGAAAAAAAATCAGAATCAGATTAGAGTTTATCCAGCGTGGGGACACCTTTTCTACAAAATTTTATTAAGGAGATTTTCCCCAATGCTTTGGTTCACAACCATACAAAAAAAATATAAATTTACAGATGATATAAGGACAATTGGAAGACACGTAGTTTATCGTATTCAAGCTATTAAAGACTTTGGTGATGTTAAAGCAGGTGATTTGGGTGGCTGGATAGAAAAAGAGAAAAATCTATCTCATGATGGTGATTGTTGGATATCTGTTAATGCCGCTGTTTTTGGGAATGCCAAAGTTTACGGGGATGCCAAAATCTTTGATGAAGCTAAAGTTTATGGTAAAGCTCAGGTCTTTGATAAAGCTGAAATTTATGGCAAGGCTGAAGTTTATGGTCAAGTCAAGGTGTATGAAGAAGCTAGAGTTTATGGCACATCTAAAGTTTCTGACAATGTTAAAGTTTATGGTAAAGCTAAGGTGTTTGGAAAAGGGCGCCGGGATACCGTCGCAATTCATGGCAATGCCAAAGTGTTTGATACAGCTAGAGTTTTTGGTAATGTTAAAATTGGGGGTTCTGCCCGTGTTTATGGCAATGCATATGTTGATGGCGATGCTAAGATTTATGGTTCTGCCCATATTTGTGATAATGCCAATGTTTTTGGTAATACCAATCTTTCTGATAAAGCTAAAATTTATGGCAATGCCTGTGTTTATGGTAATGCTCAGGTCTTTGAGAAAGCTGAAATTTATGGCAAGGCTGAAGTTTATGGCAATGCTAAAGTTTATGGCAAAGCTCAGATCTTTGAGAAAGCTAAAGTTTATGGAGACGCTAAAGTTTATGGCAGAGCCAAGCTGTATAAAGAAACTAAAATTTATGGCGATGCTATAATTTTTAGTAATATATATAGATATTGAAAATACAGCAATTAAGCTATAAATAATCTAAAAATACTAAGGTGTTTTAGAAGTTAAGTTTTAACTATTAATGTCATTGCCTTATTTATGAGTTTAAATGATAAAATATTCATTTAAAAAATCTCTCATAGGCAATGATATTCGTATCTTAACTTCTCTCTGCTTATGAAAAAAAGTACCCTCATTTTTGAGGTGACTAAAATTACACAATCCAAATTTAGATTCTTATTTTTAAACCGTATTATCAAAACAGCTTTTGAAACGTATTTTGCATTCTATCATTAAAAGCATATCGTTTTAACAATGCGATTTATTATGATAGAAACGTCTTGTAAAATTTATGAGATGTTATGAATGATAACTGCTTTGCATTTTATTTGAATGCTCTCATGTGTTATAATATTGGCATCATGATTTGCTTTTTATGGTCTGTTTATAGATGGCTATTGTTTATCAAAAATGGTCAATTGAATCATGCATAAAAGTGTGGATTCTTAAGTGGATTTATATAAAATAAATGCACTTAATATACTGATTTTACTGTATTTTTCTTAATAATACGCCTTCCCATCGCATAACAACCAACCCTGAGGAACATGACGCATCGCAAAAGTTCCTATAAATCCTGACGGGTAAAGACTGGTGTCAAAATCTTCCGATGAGCGAACTGGCGTCGGATTTAAAAGATGCCAACCATCATCGCTATAAAGCAAACTATAGATACAACTGTTTTGGATCTCTCCTCCCGATAATGGCTGCGCTCCTCTTGCTGTTGCCTTATAAACAGTTTTCTCCTCTAACCCATTCAACGAAACCGTCGTGAACCCTACATTCTTGCCCGTCGCTTGAAACCGGATAAAAAGACCTGTCTGATACTTTTTAAACTGTGATTTGCTTTCAATCCTAATCTCTGTCCGCTGTTGCTCTTCATGAACCATAACGACCCCCTCAAGGGCTCCTCCCGTATCCGATATATACTCCCTTACCCGTTGCATCATGACACGC
>NZ_JBTTDJ010000026.1:0-6036 GCF_055796165.1 Bartonella sp. EBT8 | reverse complement strand
GCCACCGCATCATTCTCATAAAACAAAGGATAAATATGATCATGCGGTTTTGATTTGTTATGAAAACATTTTGAATTCTTATATCCTTATCAAAATACCTTTTTATGGGCTTTTGTCTCTTGTCAGTTATTATCGTTGATTTACCCCCCTCATTTTAAAAAACATCTTTTAGATAAAAGTAAAAAACATTATTTTTCAATATGTTAGTATATTTTGAGAAATATTCAGTGCTAATAAGATGATTTATATAGACAATTAATGATATCAATTGACCAAAACCTGTCAGTATCTGTCTAAAAATTGAACTGACAGCATTTATGATTTTAGTGCGTGTTTAAATCATGTTTTATAAGAGAGCATATAAATCTTTAAAGCCTTTCAAAAGACAGCTCGTGATTATGAGAAATATTATCAAGATTTTTAGTTTTGAGGGTTTTGAAGGTTTTGAGGGTTCTTTTAGCCCCCCCTTTAAAAAAAATTTTAGTAAAAAATAAAAAGTGTTATATTTCAATAAGTTAATTTTTATCAATTTTCAAAAAACAACTGATGATTAATGATATGACGCATAAATACAACCAATATTATATGTTTTGAGGGTTTTTGAGGGTTTTGAAGGTGTCATAACGTAAAGAATAGAAACATTCATTCTTTTCTTTAAAGAGAGCTTTTGAAAGATATGAAAGCCATCATTTGAGATTGCGATATAATCTTTTAAAGGCAATGTAAAAAAATCTCATTCTATTTAAGATGGGAATTCTTAAAAGCCTTAAAGCAATCCATATGAGAATGTTTAAAAGTGCAAGGCTTCTCTTTTTAGAAGATCGCATGATAAATCATTCCTTTTAAGATTCTACATAATCAACTAACAAAAGAGTATAGATATAAACTCTATACCCCTTGTAAGATTGGCATGCTTCATAAATCTATTCAGTTTCTCTTAATTCCAAATTTGGCAGGTTTTTAACAATCTTCATTGTTTCTAAACTTACAGTAATAACCCTTTGGAACAATTCCAATGGATAAGCAGGGTTGCCAACGGTCTCAAGTGCATAGCGATTGGCATCATTAACAATGCCACTCTTTTTATCAGTTTTTACACATTGCCGTCCCATAACCCATTCAAGAGCGGGTCTACCATTTACGATATACTCATAAGCTTCCTTAGGTATATCTGTTATGATGATATTGCTATTGTAAATAACCGTAGACTTATCTTTTTCTTTACCCGCTTTTGCAAATTTCATTTCTGTAACGTAATAAAACTTTTCGGGGTTCTTGATATCTGTAAGTTTTGGATTGCCTTTTTTAAAGGTCACAGGATAAGGCTCTACCGTTTCATAATTGACATGCAAATTGCCTAATTCACGCCCCGCATTAACGAATGCCCAGAAATCTTCAGCACTCTTTACACAAGGGATGCGAGGGAGCTCTTTAGAGAGATTATCAGCATAACGAGCACGGTAATCTTCTGAATGCAAGAGCCCGTAAACATAATGGAAGATATCATCTTTAGTGATGTTCTCATTAGGATAAGCTGTTTTAAAATGTGCTAAACCTTCATCAGTAATGGCATCACGGCGTTGTAAACCAGCTGTTTTTCTTTCTTTTGTAGAATTTATGAATAAATGAGGCTGTTTTTTATTTTTGTCTTTTGAAACCACAACATCTTCGTAAAGATACAATGGAAAGCATTGACTAGCATTCATCATATTACTGTCAGGCAAAACTTTGCTCATTAAAGCAGAAAAGCTGTTTTTTACTCCTGTACCTGTAATTTGTATTATCTTATTTTCAACTGTTTTTCCCATAGGGAATATCCGCGGCATTTGATAAACCAACTCATTAAAGCTACGATTATAATAAAGCCACTGTTTCGTAAAAGGACGATACAAACTTTTTGTAAGAGATGCCTCTTCAAATTTAAAAATATTTTCTTTTACCAATTCTTGTTTAAGTGCACGGCTCCAACTAATTTTTTTTGCGTCAGAATTGACGAAATTGTCTACAGCTTTGGTACGGTTTTTTCGATCAGAATATGAATAGGCATCATTAAAACGTTCCACTTCGCTATTATAGAAAGTAATCATGTTACGCATATTTTTTTCTAAAATCTTACGATTTGAATTATATACCCATGCATCACGACTGGTTGTAATACCCCACGAAAAGGTCTCAAAGAGCTTTTTGTTATGCCCCTTTTTAACACCTATAGCTAGGAATGTTTTAAAATTGTCATCACGTTGATTTATCCAATCACCATGTTTGTCTGGTGTAATGATTTTCCAACCTTGTTTACTCCGTGTAATACCCTCAATACTACCAAAGGCTTCGATTATTGTGAGTTTTTTTTCTCTTGTGAGATAATCACCAATATCACGAAAATATATTTTACCACGCTGTTTGGATTCTGAATTTTTTACGAGAATAGAGAGGGCAATAGGTGCGCGTGATCCAGAACCAAAAATCTTCCCACCTTCTTTTCGAGAAAGCTCTCCAGAAGTGCGTTGATTGCCGCGCAAATGGAAAATATAAAGGCTGCTAAATTCCTCAACAAGGCATTTCCGTAAGCCATCCATAGAATTTACATCTATAAAACCGGCATTTGTGACAAAACCAATAACACCACGATCTTTTATACGGTCACTTGCCCAGCGGATGGCGCGAATATAACTATCATAAAGTGCTTGCATATTGATTGATGCAGATTGCGCAGCATAGGTTTCACTGATACGTTTATCTAAGAGTGGATAGGGGGTATTTTTTGCGTTGTCATTAGCACTTTTTTGTCTCAAAGAATAAGGGGGATTACCCATAATAACTTCGATATTTAGATTTTTCTGAAGTTCCAAATATGCACTGTTTTCCTCTAATAAACCTTTCATCAGATCTTGTTTTTCAACCATTTGAAACGTATCGGTTAAACCAATATGCTTAAAGGGAATATAATCTCCTTTCATAAGACCATGATAGGTTGCTTCAATGTTAATCGCTGCTATGTAATAAGCGAGTAAGACAATCTCATTGGCATGGATATCATGACGGAACTTATATTCCATATCCTCTGGTTTAATGAGATCAGATTGCAAAAGCCGTGTGATAAAGGTACCGGTACCCGTAAAAGGGTCAAGGATAGAGACACCACGGGAGCTTAAACTCTTGCCAAATTCTTTTCGCAAAACATCATCAACAGAGTGAATAATAAAATCGACAACCTCAACAGGGGTATAAACAATGCCTAATTTTTCTACCGTACGCGGAAATGCTTTGGCAAAAAAACTTTCATAAAGAGTGATGATGAGATTTTGCCTTGCTTGCGGGGTAGTGATGCCAGAGGCACGTAATTTGACACTGTCATAGAACTCTTTAAGATCTGTTGACTCCTCTTCAATGTTGGACTTGTCCAACTCAGCTAAGATCTTTTCCATCGCTTGTGAGATGGTATTGTTTTGAACAAATTGATTGCCATCAAATAAAGCTTCAAAAACAGGACGCGTCACAAGATGTTGCGCTAACATTTCAACAGCTTCTTCTTGTTTGATATCACTGTTTAAGTTGTTCTTTAATTCCTCATGAAACGCATGAAAGGCGTGATAAGCTTCGCTTGTTTTATGAGAAAGCATATTTTGCAGGCGATTGATATGATTTTGTGCAATCTCAGCAACATTGCCAGCCCAGTTTCCCCAATAATCGGTGATGGCAAATTTCTTAGCAAGAAGTGTTCTAAGGGCATTGGGAAACTCAATAAAAAAGGGTAATTTTCCTTGTACTTCACTGCTTTGAGAAGGCTCATAAGCAGGTGTTCCAATTTTCAGTCCCGTACTTTCTGGTTTTTCATAGATTGAGAGTTTATCCTCAACCGCAGTCATACTGTCTAAAGCGATAATCTCTAGGGTATGACTTACATCTTGTCCTAAAATCATCTGGTTAAGGGTTATCTCAAAATTCTCATCATGGGCAAGTAAAGCATTGATTACTTGCCAGACAACCTTATATTTCTTATTGTGTCTTAAAGCCTGTTCAGCAGGAATTCCAGCAGGAACCCCAACCGGTAAAATGATATAGCCTCTTTTTTTCCCCTTGGCACGGCGCATGATACGTCCCACCGCCTGTATCACATCCACATGACTTTTGCGCGGGTGGAGAAACATCACCGCATCAAGAGCAGGCACATCCACACCTTCTGAGAGACAACGAACATTGGTTAACACACGGCAGGTATTTTCCCCTGCATCTTCTTTTAACCAATCAAGTTTTTTTGTACGTTCTTTAGCACTACAAGTTCCATCAATATGCTCAAATCTACAGTGAAGAGCAGGAGCCTTTTTATGACTTTCATAAAGAGTACGTAATTCATCTTGAATTGTATCAGAATTGAATCTTTTACAGATGCGTTTAGAAGTCTCAATATCTCTACAAAAAGCCAACGCCCTCCGCATGGGATTGGGATCATCATTCAGATCAAGTTTTAGATCTATTTTACTCAGGGCTTGATAACACCCTATGATCTTGGTCGTATCATCAAGAATAAGTTCATAATTGTCATCGGTAATAAGATGTTGAATGGCTTTACTTACCTGCTCTTCATTCACACCCAAGACAATAATCTTATAAGGTGCTAATAATTCATTTTTTACGGCTTTTGAGAAGGTATAAGTATAAAGGGTTTTTCCATAGAGATCTTCATCATCCATAGAAGCTAGAACAGCATTAATCTCATTGGCTTGTTTCTTGGCATTATCAGCAAAGATCTTCGGTGTTGCTGTCATGTACAGGCGTTTTTTGCCCTGAACAATGCTGTTATCATGAACCTTAACAAACTTTGATTCACTGTCGTCTGTTCCTAATGATACGCCAGTGGTACGGTGCGCTTCATCACAAATGATCAGATCAAATTCAGGTAACGCATATTTCCTTTGTGCATCGGCAATCACTTGGATCGAATGGTAAGTTGAAAACACCACAGTCATCACATCAGGAGAAGTTTTATTGGCTTTGCTAGCAAGTTCTCGCGGATCTGTTGTAGCAGGCAATGCAAGATCTGAGACATCCAGTTCAGCAACATCCTCTTGGTTTTTACGATGCTTGCCAACTTGTGTATCGGAACACACCGCAAAGGACCGCAAGGGTATCTCTGTATCACTTGTCCATTCTCTGATCGTTTGTGACATAAGAGCAAGAGAAGGGACCAAAAACAAAACACGCTTACCTGTTCCTGCTATTTGTTCTGCTATCTTAAGACTGGTGAAAGTTTTACCTGTTCCACAAGCCATAATCAGCTTGCCACGGTCTGCTTCTTTTAAACCCTCACAAACAGCTTCTAGAGCTTCTATCTGATGATCTAAAAGCTTTTTCTTTTTTTGTTCTTTAAGGACAATATCTCCTTTTGCCTCAAAAGTACTCCAATCGATTTGGCTGTTTTCGAGATCAAACAGATTAATCCGTTGAATCGGAACGTCTTGTCCTTTACAGGTGAGATCGGCATTGTTACTCCAGTTACTTTCCGTGCTATCAATAAGGATACGACGGGTAAATGGGGCTTTCCCAGAGGCAGCAATAAAGCTATCAATATCTTCTTTTTTAATCTGATGATTTGCACTATAAAATTTACATTGAATAGCAGCATATCCCTCTTCATCACGGATCTTAGCGACCAGATCAATGCCGATATCAGTACCATCCCAATCATGTTCGCGTGCCCAATCGTAATAGGTTTGAACCTTTTCGTATTCTTGGCATTGCAGCGGATCATGGGTTAAGTAGGCAATAACAAACTTTTCAAAAGAAGTTCCTCTATCGCGGGCACCTCCTGTATGATCGCGGTAAGATTGCAACAGAGAGCGTAATGTTAGTGGTTTGGTATGAGATTGAAGCATTTATAATAAAACCCCACCGCTTTACAAGCGTTAATCTATCGGTGTCAAAGAATTTTCAATAGAATTTGCTAGATCTGTTTAGAACAAATAGCAAGAGTAAAGTAGGAAAAGAGTATTAAAGATCCACAAACTGCTTCAAAAAAATTTTACAAGATGCAATTAC
>NZ_JBTTDJ010000025.1:0-6331 GCF_055796165.1 Bartonella sp. EBT8 | reverse complement strand
ATCCCCATCATGAGAGAGGTTATCTTCCTTTTCAATAAAGCCACCAAAGTCACCTTTTTTGACATCAGCAAAGTCTTTTAAAGCACGTATACGGTATAATAAGTGACCATCTATGCATTGCGTATCATTAGTTAATTCATATTTTTTGGATAATGTTTGCTTATTAACAGTAGCATTCATAGCTAGTGTCTCCTAGTAGGTTGATAGTTTTTATTGACAACCCTATAAGGGCGCCGGGTGCTAAAAACACGGCTACTAGTCCGTCGTCACACTTTTCCCGTATGGGTATTGTATGGTGTGACCACACCCGACAAAATCATTATATGCATTCAATAGCATAAAAGATAGTCAGTTTTTTTATATTAGGGATTAGGTTTATCGTAACCTACCCGCTAGTAGTTTAAGTGTTTTTAAGCACCTGAGTATTTATATAACAAAATACGTATTTATTGTCAATCATATTTTATTCTTTTTTGTGTTTTTTTATAATTATTTTTTACACCATTATGTGTAAATATGCATCATATGCTTATTAATATTTTACGTTTTATTGCCTCTATTTGAGTCTATATTACGCAATTGCGTTATTTTTCTCTTTTAAACGTCATAATAACTAAAAACGCTTTCATAATGCTTATTTTTAACTTTATAACGCATCATTATTTTTATGAGATAACTTGTGAATATTTTTGTGAATTTTTTATAAGAGGTTTGTAATTTAAACAGCTTTAATAGAGATAGCATCTTTATAACCAACGCTTTTGATTCATTCTCTATAGCCACCGCATCATTCTCATAAAACAAAGGATAATATGATCATGCGGTTTTGATTTGTTATGAAAACATTTTGAATTCTTATATCCTTATTAAAATACCTTTTAATGGGCTTTTGTCTCTTTTGTTTGTTTTGTCAGTTGATTTATCCCCCCCCTTTCATTTAAAAAAATTGAGATAAAATAAAAACATTATATTTCAATAGGTTAGTATTTTTCAAAATTTTGAAACATCACGTATAAAAGCAATGTGAGTAAGATAGACAATTAATGACACGCGTTTTGTCTGTTTTGTCAAATTTTGTCAGTAAATTTTAAAAGACAATTGTTATGATTAGAGTGCGTGTTTAAACCATGTTTTATGAGAGGGAATATAATCCTTTAAAGCCTTTCAAAAGACAAGAGATGGTTATGAGGCGTGTTATAAAGAGTAACTTATCAATTTGAATGGGATTTTGAGTTTTGAAACTTTGTGTTTAAAAAAAAACACTAAAAAGACAAAAAACAATCTCTCTTGATAAATACAATCTATTAATACGCATAATTCTCTTTAAAGAGAGCTTATGAAAGATATGAAAGGCATCATTTGAGATTGCGAGTTAATCTTTTAAAGGCAATATGAGAGTGTTTAAAAGTGCAAGGCTTCTCTTTTTAGAATAGCGCATGGTAAATCATTCCTTTTAAGATTGTACATAAGCAACCTAATAAGAGAGTATAGATTACAGCTATAAATCTATACTCCTTGTAATTAGCATGCCTATCATGTGAGCATGCTTTCTTAAGTCTATTCAGTTTCTCTTAATTCTAGATTTGGTAAGTTCTTAACAATCTTCATTGTTTCTAAACTTACCGTAATAACCCTTTGGAACAATTCCAATGGATAAGCAGGGTTTCCAACGGTCTCAACAGCATAGCGATTGGCATCATTAACAATGCCACTCTTTTTATCAGTCTTTACACATTGACGACCCATAACCCATTCAAGAGCAGATTTACCATTTACGATATACTCATAGGCTTCAAGAGGAATATCTGTTATCGTGATATTACTGTTATAAATAACCGTTGTTTTATCCTTTTCCTTGCTATTGCCAGCAAATTTCATTTCTGTAACGTAATAAAACTTTTCGGGATTCTTGATCTCTGTAAGTTTTGGATTGCCTTTTTTAAAGGTCACGGGATAAGGCTCTACAGTCTCATAATTGACGTGCAAATTCCCTAATTCACGACCCGCATTAACAAATGCCCAGAAATCTTCAGTGCTCTTTACGCAAGGGATGCGAGGCAATTCTTTAGAGAGGTTATCAGCATAGCGAGCACGATAATCTTCTGAATGCAAGAGACCGTAAACATAATAGAAGATATCATCTTTAGTGATGTTCTCATTAGGATAAGCAGCTTTAAAATGTGCTAGTCCCTCATCAGTGATAGCATCACGGCGTTGTAAACCTGCTATGTTGCTTTCTTCTGTAGAATTTGTAAATAAATGGGATTGGCTATTACTTCTATTTTTTGAAAGCGCAGTATCTTCGTAAAGGTACAATGGAAAGCATTGGCTATTCTCCATTACTTGAAAATCAGGTACAGTTTCAGTCATGATAATAGAAAAGTCTTTCTTTACCCCTGTACCTGTAATTTGTATCACCCTATTATTAACTGTTTTTCCCATAGGGAATATACACGGCAGTTGATAAACCCTTTCATTGAAGGTGCGATTATAATAGAACCATTGCCGTGTAAAAGGACGGTACAAACTTTGCGCAAGGCAAGTTTCTTCAAATTCAAAAACTTTTCCTCTAGTTAAATGCTGTTTAAGATTAAAACTCCAGCTAATTTTTTTTGCATCTGGATTTACAAAATTATCTACAGCATTATTACGTATTTTATAGTCAGCATGTGGATAGGTCTCGTTAAAACGTTCTTCTTCGTTATTATAGAAGGCAATCATATTTCTCATGTTTTTAGCTAGAGATTCACGGCTTGAGTTGTATACCCATGCATCACGACTGGTTACGATACCACAAGAATAAGTCTCAAAGAGCTTTTTATCATGCCCCTTTTTAACACCCAAGGTTAGAAATGTTTTGAAACTCTCATCGCGTTGATTAATCCAATCACCATGTTTGTCTGGCGTAATGATTTTCCAACCGCGATTACTCCGTGTAATGCCATCAATACTACCAAAGTCCTTAATTAACTTAAGCTTTTCTTCTCTTGTGAGATAATCTTCAACATCATAGAAATATATCTTACCACGCTGTTTGGATTCCGGATTTTTTACGAGAATAGAGATGGCAATGGGAGCCCGAGATCCTTCACCAAAAATTTTACCTCCTTCTTTTCGAGAAAGCTCTCCAGAGGTTCGTTGGTTACCACGCAAATGGAAAATATAAAGGCTGCTAAATTCTTCAACAAGGCATTTACGCACACCATCCATAGCATATCCATTGATAAAACTTGCATTTGTAACAAAACCAATCACACCACGGTCCTTTATACGGTCACTAGCCCAGCGAATAGCACGAATATAACTATCATATAGCGTTCGCATCAGATTTGCTTTCGATTGAGCGGCATAAGTCGCTTCTATTCGTTTATCTAATACGTGATAAGATGTATTCGGATTATTATCATTTTCGCTTTTTTGCCCTGTTGAATAAGGAGGGTTACCAAAGATCACTTCAATATTGAGATTTTTCTGAAGTTCCAAATATTCACTGTTTTCTTTAAACAATTTTTGCAGCAGATTTTTCTCTTCAAGCATCTGAAAGGTATCAGTTAAACCAATATGTTTGAAGGGAATATAATTACTTTTCGTAAGACCATGATAAGTTGCTTCAATATTGATGGCAGCAATGTAATAGGCTAATAAAACAATCTCATTGGCATGGATATCGTAACGATATTTATATTCCATATCTTCTGGTTTTATCAGATTAGAGTGTAAAAGCCGCGTGATAAAGGTACCAGTTCCCGTAAAGGGGTCAAGAATAGAAATACCCCGTGAACCCAAGCTTTGTCCAAATTCCTTGCGTAAAACATCATTAACGGAATGAATAATAAAATCCACAATTTCAATAGGGGTATAAACAATTCCTAATTTTTCTACCGTACGTGGAAAAGCATAACGGAAAAATTCATTATAAAGCTCTACAATTAAGTTTTGTCGTGCTTTAAGACTCGTAATTCCTCGTGTGTAAAATTGTACACTCCTAGAGAGAGTTCTGTAATCTTGAGATTCTTCGTTAAGAGTAACTTTATCAAGGATATTGAGTACACGTTGTAAAGCACAAGAGACGGGATTTTCTTGAACAAACTGATGCCCCTCAAACAAAGCATCAAAGACAGGACGCGTCGCAAGGTGTTGTGCAAGCATTTCAATCGCATTTTCTTCGGAGATGGTCGCGTTTAAATTGTTACGCAATTCTGTCATAAAACCATTAAACACCCGCCGCGTTTCCGCTTTTGATTGCGTCAAAACTTCAGTTAAGCGTGTGATATGATTTTGAGCAAGATCAGCAACATTCGTTGCCCATCTTTTCCAATAGCTAGGGTCGTAATTTCTCTTAACAATAGCCGCTCTAATGAGATCCGCACATTGAAAGAATAAGTCAAGTTCTTCTTCTGGTTTATAGGCGTGAAAGGGTTCATAAGTTGGTGACCCAATATCCAGTCCTGAATATTCTGCTTTTGAGTGTATAGGTAAATCATCAATAACAACAGTTGTATCTTCTGAGGTAGCCTTTTGAGAAGGAACAACAATGTCAAGGGCATAACTTACGTCTTGTTTTATGGACATATGGTGAATGATTTTATTAAAACCATCATCATGGGCACGCAAAGCATTGACGACTTGCCAGATGACATCATATTTCGGATTATTTTCCAAGGCTTTTACTGGTGGAATGCCAGCCGGTATTCCAACGGGTAAAATGATGTAGCCTCTTTTTTTACCCTTTGCTCGACGCATGACGCGTCCTATTGCTTGAATGATCTCGATTTGACTTTTGCGCGGGTGTAAAAACAGTATCGCATCAAGAGCGGGAACATCTACTCCTTCAGAGAGACATCTTACATTGGTTAACACACGACAGGTATTTTCCCCAGCGTCTTCTTTTAACCAATCAAGTTGTATCATACGGTCCTTGGCACTAACAGTTCCGTCAATATGGGCAAATGTACAGTGAAGAGGGGGCGTTTCTTTATGGCTTTCATGAAGAGCACGCAAATTTTCTTGCATTTTTACAGAATTGAATCTTGTACAGATGCGTTTAGAGGTCTCGATATCTTTACAAAAAGCCAAAGCGCGACGCATAGGGTTGGGGTCATCGCCAAGATCAATTTTTAGATCCATTTTGGTCAGGGCTCGATAACAACCATGGATTTTGGTTCTGTCATCAAGAATAAGTTCATAATTTTTATCTGTAATAAGATGTTGAATAGATTTTCTTACTTCTGTTTCGTTGACAACTAATATGATCACTTTACAAGGTGATAACAGTTCATGTTCTAGAGCTTCTGCAAATGTGTAATGATAGAGTTGTTTCCCATAAAGTGTTTCATCATCCATAGAGGCAAGAACAGTATCAGATAAGTCAGCTTTCCTTTTTAACCTATCCGTAAAGATTTTTGGGGTTGCCGTCATATAGAGACGTTTTTTACCCTGAATAATACTGTTATCATGGACTTTGACAAACTCAGATTCACTTTTATCTGATCCCAACACAGCACCCGTTGTACGGTGAGCTTCATCACAAATGATCAGATTAAATTCGGGTAAACCATGATCTTTTTGCGCATCGGATATCACTTGGATGGAATGATAGGTTGAAAAGATGACCATCATTGCATCTGCTAGGTTTTCACGAGCTTCCTTGGCAAGTGCTTGTGCATCCGTGCTAGCAGGCAATACAAGATCTGAGGTCTCCATTCCAAGAATATCATCTTGGCTTTTACGACGCTTGCCAACTTTTGTATCCGAACAAACAGCAAAGGAATGCAAAGGGATTTTTGCATCCGCTGTCCATTCTCGTATCGTTTGCGAGACTAATGCAAGAGAAGGCACTAAAAACAAAACACGCTTACCTTTTCCAGCTATTTGTTCTGCTATCTTAAGACTTGTAAATGTTTTACCTGTTCCACACGCCATAATCAGCTTGCCACGGTCTGCTTCTTGTAAACCCTCACAGACTTTCTGAATTGCTTTTATCTGATGGGGGCGTGGTTCTTTTGTCGATTTAAGGACAACTTCTTCTTTTGTTGCAAAGATTTCCCAATCTATACGACTGTTTTCCATATGACGAAGGTCAATGCGATAAACCGGTATCGCTTGTCCTTTAATCATTGCATTCACATTGTCACTTAAATTCACTTCAGTGCTATCAACCAGAAGACGATATTTGAAGATATCTTTTCCAGAGGCAGCGATAAAACTATCAATATCTTTTTTACTAATCTGATGGTCTGCTTCATAAAACTTACATTGAATAGCAACATAACCCTCTTGATTACGGAGTTTAGCAACCAAATCAATGCCGATATCATTTTTATTCCAACCC
>NZ_JBTTDJ010000024.1:0-6372 GCF_055796165.1 Bartonella sp. EBT8 | reverse complement strand
AGCAAGACAAGCAGCTGCTATTGGTTTGGCAGTCTCTAACTTAAGTTACGATGATACACCTGGAAAGTTAAGTATTTCACTTGGTACGGGTTTATGGCATAGTCAATCTGCTTTTGCTTTTGGTGCTGGTTACACCTCCGAAAATGGAAGAATTCGTACGAATGTATCTGCAACCAGTGCTGGAGGTCATTGGGGTGTAGGTGCAGGGCTAAGGGTAACTCTTAACTAACCGTACAAAATGTTTTTGCCCTTGTCATAAATTATGATAAGGGCAAAAATTCTATATTTAGGAGAGTAATATACAGAAAATCGTAGAGTAATATACTTATGGGGTCTCATATAAGTTATTTCATAGGAATAATTTTAATGAGAATGATTTTGTTTAAAACAAAGCACATTAAATAAAAATGTACAAATGCAGAGTAATTTTTATCTAAAGTAATAGATAGCGTAATCGCTCAATATCCTAGTTTATATGTTTGATACTTTTACTGATATAAATATCTGTTGGAAGATATGATTAAAAAAATCCCCTTTTTACTACTCTATTTATTTTCTTTGTATGGATCAGTAGCAATAATTAAGCAAAATGAGGAACTTAAAAAAATATAACTCTACGACACTACTCTTATAAGAATCTACAGAGCACACAAAAAGATTCATTTACAAATATTATAAGAGTATGAGTTTTAAAATTTTATAACTTAGAAAGAATGATTATTAAAAAAATTAATTTTTCTCTTGCTTTTTTTTTAAATAGGTTATAGAAAATAGACTGATCTTTAAGACCATTTGAGTAAAAGAGTTCTTTCTCACAGCGGGGGCGGTAGATATGAAAAAATCACACAACTATTTCCACTTCACTTTAAAGAAGCGTGATTCTGAAGTTCAGAAGCGTCTCGCTTATTTCTATGACAAAAGCGTAATAGCTTTACAAAAAACTTCCTAGATTACATCAGCAAACAATTTAGTGCTCTTTTTAGGCAATGTACATTCACTATTGCCCCCTACAATATATTACTTAATACGGCGAAAATATGGCTTTTCTATATCGAACTATTTCTCTTTCATCGTCAAGTCGACGGGTTTTTCTGAAAAAAGAACAACCTCCTTAAATACATAAAAAATTAAATCTTTTCTAACTGGGCTATCAATGAATGCCAATCATAATATCACTGATACTGTAGATAGTCCCCTTTCCCATTATGGCAACCCTAATCTTTTATAAAACAAGAAAAATATCATCTGGAGCAAGAGAGCGCCAGAATATGCTTTTCTTACTTGGAGAACTTATTATGAAAAAAATATATACCACACCACAAGTGCCAGCAGTAAATAGTTTAAAAAACTCTTGCTCACCTTATCGCTTACCTTTTATTAAAACAATTTCATTGGTTTCAATAGCTGCCTTTTTATCAAGTGCTTCTCCTGTTTTTGCTTGTGATAAGTGGGGTAATGTAGCACAGTATTTTGGTGGTGGTGCAAATATACTTAAAAGTATTGCACCAACCTATATGATTAACGGCCGTGTATATAGAGACGTTGGCTCTGCGTTTGCAGGGGTAGATAGTACGCTTGCGAGTTGGGGAAATATTTTTGTATTTTTTAAGAAGGATATTGATAAGAAACTTGATAAAATCTCGTCTGATATGATTGTTAAGCAAGATGATACGGGACTTATTACCATTGGTAGACAAGTAAGTGGAGCGAAAGTAAGTATTGCAAACGTTAATGGTGCGACACGGATTCTTTCTGGTGTTGGTGCTGGTTCGATTGCAGCAACATCAACGGATGCGGTAAATGGCTCTCAAATTTATTCTATGAGCAATGAAATCGCTAGCTATTTTGGCGGTAAAGCTGGCTATAAAGATGGAAAATGGACAGCTCCTACTTTTACAGTTAAAGTTTTTGATGAGGATGGTAATGGATCTGAGCAGAACTATCATAATGTTGCAGATGCCTTTACGGGCGTAAGTGGTTCTCTCACCAGTCTTGATAAAAAGATTGAAAATATAGCCACTAATGTGACCGCTAATAGTCTTGTTAAGCAAGATGATACGGGACTTGTTACCATTGGTGGACAAGTAAGTGGAGCGAAAGTAAGTATTGCAAACGTTAATGGTGCGACACGGATTCTTTCTGGTGTTGCTTCTGGTTCGATTGCAGCAACATCAACGGATGCGGTAAATGGCTCTCAAATTTATTCTATGAGCAATGAAATCGCTAGCTATTTTGGCGGTAAAGCTGGCTATAAAGATGGAAAATGGACAGCTCCTACTTTTACAGTTAAAGTTTTTGATGAGGATGGTAATGGATCTGAGCAGAACTATCATAATGTTGCAGATGCCTTTACGGGCGTAAGTAGTTCTTTCACCAGTCTTGATAAAAAGATTGAAAATATAGCTACTAATGTGACCGCTAATAGTCTTGTTAAGCAGGATACAGCAGGACTTATCACTATTGGTGGACAAGTGAGTGGAGAGAGAGTAAGTATTGCAAACGTTCATAATGCGGAACGGATTCTTTCTGGTGTTGCTTCTGGTTCGATTACGGCAATATCAACGGATGCGGTAAATGGTTCTCAATTGCATGCCATAAGCAATGAAATTGCTAGCTATTTTAGTGACGGTGCTGGATATGATGAAGAAGGAAAATGGATATCTCCTACTTTTACACTTAAGGTCTTTGACAAGGCTGGGAATGGAACTGAACATGACTATCAGAATGTTGCAGATGCCTTTACGGGTGTAAGTAGTTCTTTCACCAATCTTAATGAAAAGATCGAAAAGGTGACAGGTGATAGTTTTATTAAGCAAAATAGCGTTGGGCTTATTACGATTGGTGGAAGTAAAAACGGCAATAGAATAGATATTGCCAACAGCGCAAACGCCCCTCGGATTCTCTCTGGTGTGAAGGGTGGAGCATTTACGAAAACATCGACCGAAGCAGTAAATGGTAGCCAGCTTTATTCTATGGCTCAGGCATTTGCAAGTTATTTTGGCGGTGGTGCTGGATATGATGAAAAGGGAAAATGGTCAGGTCCAACTTTTACAGTTAAAGCCTTTGATAAGGATGGTAATGAGACTGAGCACAGCTATACCAGTGTCGCGGATGCATTTGCTGGTGTTAATAGTGCTTTCTCAACTTTGAATGAGCAGATTATTGATATAAGAGATGGCGCTCTTATTGCTGTACCTTCCTCTCGACATGGTGAGTCAGAGATTGTGACACACAGCTTTCCTTTTATGAGAAGCATGTTTATGAGAATCGCGCCTATGAGCAATGGTGAGCCGGATCCCGAAGCTCTCCATTATAATCTTGACTCACCATTCAAGAAAGTGAGTTTTGCTGGTAATATTGGCAATCGGCTTCTTGTTGGTGTTGCTGCTGGTGAGGTTTCTTCTGACTCAGCTCAGGCAATCAATGGTAGCCAACTCTATGCGGTGAACACTGAGATTGCTAAGTATTTCGGTGGTACCACTAAGTATGAAGATAACGCTTGGGTTGCTCCAACCTTCAAGGTTTTCGGCTTCAATAAAGATGGCGCTGTGGATGACAATATAATACGCAATGATGTAGCGACGGCATTTGATGCTGTAAGTAACGGTATGAAGCTTATCAACGACCGCCTTACTGCTGTTGAGAAGAAAGAAACTTCTGATGGTGGTCAGTCATGGATAGCAGATGAGAAGGCTAGGGAGTTTGAAAATAAGGTAAATACGATTGACCAACAGGTAAAAGATCTTAAAACAGCAACGGATGAAGCTATTATCTATGAAAAAAACCCCGAGGGTACTGGAAGAGGCAATGCCATCAAGTTAGTAGGTGGAGATGCAACGAAAGGAGTCACTATAGAAAATGTAGCGGGTGGCCAACTTGCAGAAGGTTCTAGCAACGCAGCTACTGTTGGTCAAGTGTGGGACGTTGATCAGAAGGCGACGAAAGCCGAGGACGCCACAAAGGAGCTTAAGCAACAAACAACAACGCTTGAACAAGGCGCATCTCAGCTTAAACAAGATGTGAAAAATCTTAAAGCAGTAACGGATATTGCTGTTGCCTATGACACAGATGATAATGGACAGAAGATCAATAGCATCAAGTTAGTAGGTGGCAATGAAAGTGATCCTGTTTTGATAGACAATGTAGCGGAAGGGAAAATTGAAAAGGGATCTAAGCAGGCAGTTACTGGAGGTCAGTTGCATGACTACACTGAAGATCAGATGAAGGTGGTTCTTTCGGATGCGAAGCAATATACGGATAGTCAAGCCGCAATTCTTGTCAACAAGGGCGTTACCGAGGCGAAATCTTACACAGATAAGAAATTTGAAGCATTAAGTTATGATATTAAGAATGTCCGCAAAGAAGCAAGACAAGCAGCAGCGATTGGTTTGGCGGTCTCTAACTTACGTTACTTTGATGATCCAGGATCTTTGAGTGTTTCATTTGGTGGCGGTTTATGGCGCGGCCAATCTGCAATTGCTTTTGGTGCTGGTTATACCTCTGAAGATGGCAAGATTCGTTCTAATCTATCAGCAACCAGTGCTGGGGGGCAGTGGGGAGTAGGTGGTGGAATAACGCTAAAATTAAAATAATACCAGCTAATACAAAAAAACTGTAATTTAACCAAAATTTCGCCCTTGCCTAATCAGGCAAGGGCGAAATTTTATATTACAGAGAAGTAATATTTTACAGAGAAAGTTATAGAGTGGTACGTAAAATTTCATAACACTATATTCTATAGGAATAATTTTACAAAGACTGATTTCACTGACTAAGAAGTGAAGCACTTTAACAAAAATTTTACAAATGCAGAGTAGTCTCTCTAAGATAAATTGAGAGGGTACGTAATCATATCATAACTTAAAGACGTACATTCTATAATTTCATTAAGAGAGAATATCCATTGGGGGGATACGCTAAAAAATCAAAAATTCTATTTCATTATTTATTTCAGCAGGAGTACTCACGAGGTACGCAATAGCTGCAATTATTAATAAGACTCATTTTGACCAAAATGAGAGTCCTCAAAAACTCTGTAACAAAACCTCTCTATAAGTCTGCAACCTATGCGATGAAGCTATGAATTTTAAGATTATAGAAGCACTTCACGATCTTATACATCAGAAAGACTCATTATGTAAAAATAATTAAATTCATTTTCTTCTTGCTATTCCTCTTAAGAGTCTATAACAAGATAATGGAGTCATCAATAAGACTCATTTTGATAAAAAGTTATCGCAAGGGGAGGTGCGAATGATCATAAAAACATCACACAACAATTTCCACTTTCTTCTCTTTGGAAAAGAGAGCTCTAAAACGCAAGGGCATTCCGCTTATTCATTACAAAAAAATACAATAAGCACCAACGCTCCCCATGCTTCTTAAACAAATAAAATGAGCTACGTTACCTAAAAAAACATGCACTCAACTTAGAGGCAAAAAAACAAAACCCCATCAACCAAATTATTAACCAACCACCACTATCTGCCTCTACGGCATCTAAACCTTATAGAGAATGAGAAAAAGACATCGCCACATTACCCTTAGCGCTGAAATATGTCTTTTTAATGTTCTAAATATATTTTTGGAGAATTTGTTATGAAAAAATTATATACCACACCAAAAGCGCCTGTGGTGAGTAATTTTAAAAGTTCTTGCTCGCTTTATCATTTACTTTTTATTAAAGCGCTTTCATTGGTTTCAGGAATTATTCTCTTATCAAATATTTCTCCTGTTTCTGCTCATACTCAGGTTTTTAATAACTTATCAAACGATTTTAGTGGTGGTACAAATGTGCTTAAAGGTATTCCGCCTGTCGATAGAGTTGATAATAAAGCGTCTAGAGATACTGGTTCTGTATTTATGGGGGATGAAGATTCCTTCAAAAACTTAACACCTAATATTAAGTTTCAGACTAAAGTTGCTTTTGATACTGCCTTTGCAGGAATGGAAAGTTCTAAAAATGGAGCAGATACATTTTCTGGTGTTAAGAGTACTTTCACAACTTTGAATAACCAGATTGTAGAGATAAAAGAAACCCCTACTCTTGGGGAAAAACACGAGCAATTCTCTCAAAGTGATGATCGACCTGAGAATACAAACAGCTTCCCCTTTATGAGAAACTTATCCCCTACACGAGCATTCAATCGGGCAGCACGCGCGGATGGAGATTCGGTAACGATAGCTGCTAACTCACCAGTAACCAAAGTAAGTTTTATGAGTAGTGAAGGTAAACCTCGGAATCTTTTGGCTGTTGCTGCTGGTAGTCTTTCACAAGACTCAACTGAAGCGGTAAATGGTTCTCAGCTTTATTTATTAGGGAGCAGTGTTGCGAAATTTTTTGGCGGGAACGCTAGCTATGAGAAAGGCGCT
>NZ_JBTTDJ010000023.1:0-7876 GCF_055796165.1 Bartonella sp. EBT8 | reverse complement strand
GCTTACGCTATAACGACAATCCTGGGAAATTTAGTGTTTCATTGGGTAGTGGTATATGGCGTAGTCAATCTGCTTTTTCTTTTGGTGCTGGTTATACCTCTGAAGATGGAAAAATTCGCACTAACATAGCCGCAACCAGTGCCGGTGGTCATTGGGGGGTAGGTGTTGGACTTAATTTAACCCTGAATTAATCCTTTTTATAATTCAATTTGCCCTTGTTTAATTCAAACAAGGGCAAAAAATCGTTTAAACTGTAAAAAAAATTAAGCATCAGAAAAACATGAACTTTTCTTAATATAAAGACCACATAAAAGGATTTTGAAAAATATTGATGAATAAATTTTCTAAAAATTTAGAAAACAGTCGAGAGGTTGTTATAGATACAGATCATCATAACAGGAAATGAAAATCATCATATTATGTTTTGTAAAATCGAAAGTCTCTTCATGGTATAATACAGTTAGGTATCGGAAGCTGGTTTGAAACTTATGGGAATAAAACCAAATTTGAATTGCATCATTAATGCTATTGCCCAGAATGTTTCATCGAATAGATTAAATTGGAATAAGACAGAGAGAGGTTATGACGGTCGTCATAATGGACAAGATAATAAGCTTATTCATGTAGCGGATAGTAAATTATAAGAAAATGTGAAAGAATTTGTGAATGAATGTTCACTTTGAGAAGTGAACCAGAAAGTATCTAACATTAAAAACCATGTAAATGGTCAAGTATAAGATATTATTACAACACTGGAAGATTTTGTTAAGGTAAAAATAAAGAAATAAAAAACAACACCACATTCTTTTCTCTTATTTTATACAACAAAAGAAAGAATTTCTGAATATCTAAGAGCACTTGTCATTGAATTATAAATATAAAACTACTTTATAATTTAACTATTAATAAAATAAATATCACACCTTATAAGAACACATCTTAAACGTCATTGGTAATATTTTCTTGCTATTTTACTTATATAATGTTACACAAGATCCACTTACAATGATTCTTAGCAAGAGAATTGATTCTTAGCAAGAAAACACTGCAATATACTCAGAGGGGGTAGCTAATTCCTTTTATAAAATTATCAAAACCATTGTATTTAAGAAATGTAAGAAACGAATAAAGAAACCTTTCTTCAAAATACAAAATACTTTGAGGTCAAAAGAAAACTCATTTCATTTACTCTGCAATAAAACAGCAATCGAAAAATGTCTGATGGAAAACACAGGAGTCCTAAAATCTATAAGGAATAACTAAATGATCCCTCTTTTATAGCTTTCCATCTAAGACCACTCTACCTCTTTCTGAGATTTAAAACTCCTCATAAACTGTACTCTATAAAAACTACCCAAATGAATAGATCTTTTTTCTTTAAAAAACATCAAAGCTAAAACACCTCTAAGAGATAAATGTGTCTTTTTTATGTTTTATTTTATTTTTTTAGTTCTCATTAGGACATTTGTTATGCGTAAATTACATACCACAGTTTTAAGTTATTTTCCTGTTCAGTCATCTTCGATTAAAGCTGTTGCGTTAGGAACTGCAATGGCAATACTTTTATCAAGTGTTTCTCCTGTTTTTTCTTCCAATCTGTCGATAACAGGGGCAATTATCCGCAATGATAATTCTCCTAATGTAGCTTATCCTTTTGGTAGCCATGGAAGCATTGTTTTTGCCGGTGACGATGATTACTGTGGGGTGGATAGAATTGTTGGTCGCGATGGAACTTTGCTGCAAGGAGGTACTGGGCTAAGTGCGGAGACGCAATATGATAGATTTGTCACCAATAAAGTGTTTTCTAATCGCACTCCTTATGGTTCTATGACGCAGCAGATTCCGTGGACTGGTAATGGTCAGGCTGGAGCTAATAGTGGATATATGGGGGGGCTTACTGGTGGTGTTACGAATATTCTGCCTCGGGCTTTTGGTGTTTATTCTTTTGCGACAGGGTGTGGGTCTTATGCTTCGGGTAATTATTCAACGGCTTTTGGTGCTGGTGCGACAGCAAAAGGAGGGGGAGCGATAGCCTTTGGTGTTTCTGCGCTTGCAAAGGACCAAGCAAGTATTGCTATTGGTATAGGATCAGAAGCATCTGCTATATCTGCTCTTGCATTTGGTGGACTTGCAACTGCGAAAGCTGAAAATTCACTGGCGATAGGGATCAAATCTCTTGTTGAAGAAGGTGCTAAGAGTGCTGTTGCCATTGGTACGGAAGCAAAGGCTACTCTTGAAGAGGCTGTAGCTTTGGGAGCATATTCTGTATCTAATCGTGAAAGTGGTATTTTGGGTTATAATCCTCTAACAGGTAAAGCAAAAACAGCAGGCAATCATGTTTGGGAAAGTGGCTTAGCAGCACTTAGTGTTGGGAATGTTGAAGGTGGAAAAACACGACAGATTACAGGTGTTGCTGCTGGTTCTGAAGATACAGATGTTGTGAATGTTGCTCAGTTAAAAGAATTAAGGGAAATGGTAGTGGGGGGGTGGAAATTCACTGTTGACGGTAAAGATTCCACGAGCGTTAGCTTAGACTCAGAGAATGCGATAGACTTTTCTGCAGGAAGCAGCAATTTAAAGATTGCAAAAGGCAACAGTGACATTGCAAGAGCTACAGAGGGCAATAAGGTAGTATTTGATCTTGCAAAGGATCTTACGCTTGATAGTGTGAAATTAGGAAAAGTTTCTTTAGATAAAGCAGGCTTAGTAATTAGTGATGGCCCGAAGGTGACCACGGCGGGTGTTTCTGCTGGCAGTAAAAAGGTTACAGATGTAGCGGCTGGAAGTGCAGATACTGATGCGGTAAATGTTGCACAGTTAAAGACAGCTGAAAAAAAGATCGAACAATTAGAAGCCAGTAGTTTTGTAAAACAAGATGCTAATACGAAGCATGTCACGATTGGTGGGGAAACGGATGGCGATAAAATTGATATTGCCAATAAGAATAAAGAAAAGCGTACACTTACTGGCATAAGAGATGGTGCACTTTTAGCAGATTCAAATGAAGCGGTAACAGGTTCACAGCTTTTTGCAACGAACACTAATGTAACCCAAAATAAAAATGCTATTGAAGAAGCTAATATTACGATTAAGAAGAATGCTACTGATATAACCAAAGCAAACAGTGATATATCCTCTCTTGATAGTAAAATATCGAAATATTTGGGTGGTGAGGCAAATGTTCTTGGAGGTACAGCGCCGACCTATACTGTACAAAATCAACAGTATAATGATGTTGGATCTGCCTTTGCAGGTGTCGATAGTTCTTTTACGAGTGTTAATAATAAAATTACCGAAGTAGAAAATTCCGTTACGAAAATCCATGAGGAGATTGTCCAAAAGGTTGATCAAAATGCTTTGTCATGGAGTGAAGAAAAAAAGGCCTTTGTTGCAACGCATGGCGAAACGGAAAGAAAAACAAATAGCAAGCTTACATCTCTTCAGGATGGTGACATTTCTACAAATTCAACGGATGCTATTACAGGTGGTCAGCTTCATAAAATGGGTACAGAAGTTGCAAAATCTTTAGGTGGTGGCGCTGAATATAAGAATGGTACAATGAGTGCTCCAACATTTAAACTTAATATTGTTGATGGTGATGGTAACTCTCAAGAAAAGACTTACCATGATGTTGCCGGTGCTTTTGAAGGTGTTGATACTGCTTTCACGAATGTTCAGAAAAAATTCACAAAACAAATTAACGATGCGGTCGAAAATATTAATACACAGATCACTAATGTTACAGAAAACAACCTTATTCAGCATGATATAAAAACAGGTAATATTACGATTGGTTCGAAAGAGAATGGCAGTGTAATCAATATCGCTAATAAGGCTGGTGAGGTTCGAACGCTTTCTGGTATTAAGGATGCGCAAAATCAGAATGAAGCCGTTAACAAAGGTCAACTTGACAAGAATGTAAATAAACTTTCTAAAGATATTAATGACGTGCGTTCTGTAGCAGTTCTTTATGATGAGGAAGAGGTTTCAGAAGATACCCTTGCATTTACGAAATCAGCCCGTAAAGTTAATAAGAAGAGCGTGACTTTTGGTGATTTAAAGACCGGCACTGTTTCTTTACATAATGTTGGCAATGGTAATATTGCTGAAAATTCACATGATGCTGTAAATGGCTCTCAGCTTCATACATTGGGCAGTGAGGTTGCATCTTATTTAGGAGGTGGTGCTGCGTATAAGGAAGGTAAATGGACTGCTCCTAGTTTCAAGGTTCAGACTGTTAAAGATGGTGGTGGTGTCTTTGATTCTACCTACAATGATGTAGCGGCTGCTTTTGCTGGTGTGGGTAATTCATTTAAGAATGTCGATAATAAAATTACGAATGTTAAGAATGAAATCACCCAAGAGATTAAGAATGAAATTACCACTGTTCAAGGTGATGCTTTATTGTGGAGTGATTCTGATAATGCATTTGTAACCAAACACGGAAAAAATAAGGACAGCAGTAAGATTACCTCTCTTAAGAATGGAGATATTTCTGCTAGTTCAACGGATGCTGTAAATGGCTCCCAGCTTCATACATTGGGTAGCGATGTTGCGACTTATTTAGGTGGCGGTGCTAAGTATGAAGATGGCAAATGGAGCAAACCTGATTTTAAAGTTACTATAGTTAAGAATGATGGCAATTCTGAAGAAAAGAAGTATGATACTGTAGCGGATGCATTTGCGGGAGTTGGTAGCTCTATCATAAATGTACAGCAGAAATTGACTGAACAGGTTAATGATGTAGTTAACAAAGTGGAAAGTGAAAGCTTTGTTCAGCAAGACAAAACAACGCATCATCTCACTATTGGCGCTAAATCAGAAGGTGATGAAATCAATATCGCAAATAAGGACAAAGGGGATAGAAAACTTTCTGGTGTGAAGGCAGCAACACAAAATAATGAAGCTGTTAATAAAGGTCAACTTGATGACAGTTTAGCGAAGCTTTCCAACAGTCTTCAGTCTGATGAATCAGCTGTTGTTCATTATGATAAAAAAGAAAAAGATGAAATTGATTATACAAATGTAACTTTGGGTAAGGGCAAGGGTTCTACATCTGTAGGTCTTCATAATGTTGCTGATGGTAATATTGCTAATGGTTCACATGATGCAATCACGGGTGGTCAGGTTAACAAAATTGGTGAGGATATTGCTAAGTTTTTAGGTGGAGAAGCATCCTTTAAAGAGGGAGCTCTTACACAGCCAAGCTATAAATTATCGTACATTGCTAAAGATGGAGTTGTAACAGAGAGTTCTTTTCAAGGTGTTGGAACGGCTTTTTCCGGTCTTGATATAAATATCAAGAATGTAAATCAGCGCATTAAAGAAGTATCTGAAAATGTTGCCCATGATTCTTTGTTGTGGGATAAGACTAAGGATGCCTTTGTAGCGCAGCATGTTGATGATGGTGTGAAGAGTAATAGTAAGATTACATCTCTTCAGAATGGAGATATTTCCGCTAGTTCAACGGACGCCGTAAATGGTTCTCAGCTTCACTCTCTTGGTAGCACAGTTGCATCTTATTTTGGCGGTGGAGCTAAATACGAGAATGGAACTTTGAGCAAGCCTGATTTTAAAGTTAATATAGTTAAGGCCGATGGCAATTCTGAAGAGAAGAAGTATGGTACTGTAGCTGAAGCTTTAGCTGATGTTGGTGCATCTTTCACGAATGTTAAAAATGAGATTACAAAACAGATTAACAATGAGATTACTACTGTAAAAGGTGATAGCCTTGTTAAGTGGGATGACGATAGTCAAATAATAAAAATTGGTGCAGAAAAACACGGGAATACAATCACTATTGCTGACCAAAATAGTAAAGATAGAACGCTTTCTGGTGTAAAGAAGGCAGATAAAGCCAATGAAGCAGTTAATAAAGGTCAGCTTGACGAAAATGTAGATAAACTTTCTAAAGATATTGATGACGTGCGTTCTGTAGCAGTTTTTTATGATGAGGAAGAGGTTTCAGAAGATGCTCTTGCATTTACGAGATCAGCTCGCAAAGCTAAAAAAAGCAGTGTGACTTTTGGAAATCCGAGTGATGGTACTGTTTCTTTGCGTAATGTTGGTAATGGAAATGTTACTGAGAAGTCAAAAGAGGCAGTAAATGGTTCTCAGCTTTTTGAGACAAATAAGAATTTTGCGAGCTACTTAGGTGGTGGTGCTAACTATGATGGATCAAAAGGAACATGGACAGTACCTACATTCAAGGTTAAAATTATTAATGAAGATGGTAAGACAGAAGATAAAGATTATCATGATGTAGCAACTGCATTTGCCGGAGTAGGTAATTCATTTACAAATGTTAAGAATGAAATTACGAATGTTAAGAATGACATTACTCAGGAGATTAAGAATGAAATTACCACTGTTCAAGGTGACGCTTTGTTGTGGGATAAGACGAAAAATGCGTTTATAGCAACGCATGGGGAAACAAAAACCAATAGCAAGCTTACATCTCTTCAGAATGGAGATATTTCTGCTAGTTCAACGGATGCCATAAATGGTTCACAGCTTTACTCTATGAGTAATAAGCTAGCTGGTTATTTTGGTGCTGGTATTGGATATGATGAAAAAGGCAATTGGAAAGCTCCAAGTTTTACGATTAAGAAATTTGATGATGCAGGCAATTCGACAGAAGAAAAATATAATACTGTAACAGATGCATTTTCTGCCGTTAATAGTTCTATCACGAATATTCATAACGAAGTGAACAAGGAGATTAGCAAAGTAGTAGGAGATAGTCTTGTTAAACAGGATGATAAAACGGCTTTTATCACTGTTGGTAAAGAAACGAGCGGCACAGAAATCAATATAACGAACAAGGATAAAGAGGATAGAACGCTTTCTGGCGTTAAGGAAGCGGTGAAAGGTAATGAAGCGGTTAACAAAGACCAGCTTGATAAAAGTTTGAAGAATCTTTCCGATACTCTTCAGTCTGAAGATTCTGCGGTGGTTCTCTACGACAGGGGTTCAGATGGTGCAACTAATTACAGCAGTGTGACTTTTGGGAAAGGTAAAGGTTCCGCTCCTGTTGGCCTCCATAATGTTGGTGACGGTAAGATTGAAAAAAAATCTCATGATGTTGTTAATGGTAAACAAATTGATGCAATGTCTCAGGATCTTGTTAAGATTTTAGGTGGAGGCACTACGTCTAGAAACGGCGCATTTACAGTGCCAACTTATAAATTATCTAGTATTACTGAAGATGGTACGGTAAGTACGACAAGCTATGATAATGTCGGTTCAGCCTTTGAAGGACTTGATGCAAATGTCAAGAATGTAAACACTCATTTGTCTAATGAGGTTAAGCAGTTTGAAGAAAAAATCACTAATATTACGCAAGAAGTTCAAGGTGATGCATTATTATGGGGTGATGATGAAGGCGCTTTTGTAGCCAAGCACGGAAAAGATAAGGCAAAAACGAATAGTAAGATTACGTCTCTTGCTAATGGTAACATTGCGAAAGATTCAACAGATGCTGTCAATGGTTCTCAGCTTTATTCAATGGGCGACATGGTTGCAACCTATTTTGGAGGTGGTGCTAAGTATGAGAATGGTCAATGGACTGCTCCAAAGTTTACAGTTAAGACCGTCAAGGAAGATGGTATTGAATCTAAAGATGAAAGTTATAGCAATGTAGCTGATGCATTGGCTGGAGTTGGCAATTCTATTACGAATGTTAAAAATGAGCTTAATAAGCAGATTGGTAGAGTGGTTAGTGATAGCCTTGTTAAACAAGATAAAGATGGAGATCCTATTGCCATCGGTAAGGAAACAGGTGGCACTGTAATCAATCTTCAAAACAAGAGTAATGGCAATCGCACTATTTCTGGTGTGATGGATGGAACAATCTCTAAAGATTCAATTGAGGCCA
>NZ_JBTTDJ010000022.1:0-7965 GCF_055796165.1 Bartonella sp. EBT8 | reverse complement strand
CGTCCGTAAATCCCTTTCTCATCATAATGGGCAAGGACAATTGCCTCTGTATAAGGCATTTCCCAATGCTTTTAGAACATTTCTTGTCAAAAGATCAACTATGAGTGACTATTGGGAAAACTGGGCGGGCAATGTTGCTGAGATTGCACAAAACCATATCAATCGCCTGCAAAACATGCTTACTGATGAAAAGAGTAAAGCACGCCGTGCTTTTGATGCGTTTCTCAAAGAATTACAGAACAACTTAAACAGTGATATCAAACAAGAGGAAGCGATTGAGATGTTAGCGCAGCATCTTGTCACGCGTCCTGTTTTTGAGGCTTTGTTTGATGGCAATCAATTTGTACAAAACAATGCCATCTCACAAGCAATGGAAAAGATTTTAGCTGAGTTGGATAAGACCAATATTGAAGAGGAGTCAAAAGAGCTTAAAGAGTTTTATGAAAGTGTCAAATTCCGTGCTTCTGGGATTACCGAACCCCATGCAAGACAAAATCTTATTATCAAGCTTTATGAAAGCTTTTTTGCCAAGGCTTTCAAACGTACGACAGATAAACTTGGCATTGTTTATACCCCTGTTGAGGTTGTGGATTTTATCATTCATTCCGTTGATGATGTTTTACGCAAGGAATTTGGCAAGAGCTTGGGATCGCGTGGTGTTTCTATTCTTGACCCCTTTACAGGTACGGGTACCTTTATCACACGGCTTTTACAATCTGATCTCATTCAACCAGAGGATATGGAATATAAATTCCGTCATGATATCCATGCTAATGAGATTGTTCTTTTAGCTTATTACATAGCAGCCATAAATATTGAATCGACCTATCATAGTCTTATGAAAGGAGATTATATTCCCTTCAAACATATTGGTTTGACTGATACGTTTCAGATGCTTGAAGAGAAAAATCTGCTGCAAGAATTGTTTAAAGAAAACAGTGAATATTTGGAACTTCAGAAAAAGCTGAATATCGAAGTGATCTTTGGCAACCCTCCTTATTCCGTGGGGCAAAAGAATGAGAATGATAATGCGAAGAACACCCCTTATCCACTTTTAGATAACCGTATTCGTGAAACCTATGCTGCTCACTCGAAAGTAACGAATATACGAGCACTTTACGATAGTTACATTCGCGCTATTCGTTGGGCAAGTGACCGTATTGAAAATGCTGGCATCATTGGCTTTGTTTCTGGTTCTGGTTATATAGAAAAGCCAACAATGAACAGTTTACGCAAATCTTTAACCAAGGAATTTACCAGTATTTATGTGCTTAATTTACGAGGAGATCTTCGTAAAAACATGTTAAGTGGTGGTAGAGCTCAAGAAGGAGAAAATGTTTTTGGCAATGGTAGTATGACCGGTATTGCTGTAACATTATTTATCAAAAATCCCAATGTTTCTGGAGATTGTAAAATTTACTATCATGATATTGGCAATAATCTTACGACAGAAAAGAAACTGTCTGTACTCAAGTCCCTTGGTAGTATTGGTGGTCTTGCACAAAAACAAGAATGGAAAATCATCACACCAAACAAACATGGTGATTGGGTAAATCAACGTGATGACAGCTTTGAAACATTCCTAGCTATGGGTGTTAAGAACGGTCATGACAAAAAGCTCTTTGAAAATTTTTCGTGTGGTTTAAAAACCAATCGGGATGCTTGGGTATATAACTCAAGCCGTAAGATTTTAGCAAAAAATATGAATAATATGATTGCTTTCTATAATAGTGAAGTGGAACGTTTTAACGAAACCTATCCACATGCTGATCGGAAAATACGTAAAAACGCTGTAGACAAATTCGTTAACATCGATACCACAAAAATCAGTTGGAACTATTCTCTTAAACAAGAGCTGGTAAAAAGAAAGACATTCAAATTTGAAAGTGATTGCTTAGTTCAAAGTCTTTACCGTCCCTTTACACAACAATGGCTTTATTACAATCGTACCTTTAATGATGCTGTTTATCAAATGCCGCGTATATTCCCAATGGGAAAAGCCTTTGAAAATAAGGTGATACAAGTTACAGGTTTAGGAGAAAGAAGTGGCTTTTCTGTTTTGATGAGTAAAAATTTACCTGATCTTCATGCACTAGATACTAGTCAATGCTTTCCATTGTACCTTTACGAAGATACTGAGGTTTCAAAAAATAGAAGTAATAGCCAATCCCATTTATTTACAAATTCTACAGAGGAAGGAAAAACCACTGGTTTACAACGCCGTGATGCCATTACTGATGAAGGTTTAGCACATTTTAAAGCGGCTTATCCTAATGAGAAAATTACCAAAGATGATATCTTCTATTATGTTTATGGAATTTTGCACTCACAAGATTACCGTGCTCGCTATGCTGATAATCTCTCTAAGGAATTGCCTCGCATCCCTTGCGTAAAGAGTGCTGAAGATTTCTGGGCATTTGTTAATGCGGGGCGTGAATTAGGCAATTTACACGTCAATTATGAGACTGTAGAGCCTTATCCCGTGACCTTTAAAAAAGGAAATCCAAAACTTACAGATATCTCTAATCCTGAGAAATTTTATTATGTTACAGAAATGAAATTCGCAAAAATCAAAAATAGTAAGGAAAAGGATAAGTCTACAGTTATTTACAATAGCAATATCATAATAACAGATATCCCTCTTAAAGCTTATGAGTATATCGTGAATGGTAAATCTGCTCTTGAATGGGTTATGGGGCGTCAATGTGTAAAGACTGATAAAAAGAGTGGCATTGTTAATGATGCCAATCGCTATGCTATTGAGACCATTGGCAACCCTGCTTATCCATTGGAATTGTTCCAAAGGGTTATTACGGTAAGTTTAGAAACAATGAAGATTGTTAAGAACCTACCAAAATTAGAATTAAGAGAAACTCAATAGATTTATGAAGCATGCCTATCATATAAGCATGCCAATCTCACAAGGGGTATAGAGTTTATATCTATACTCTTTTGTTAGTTGATTATGTAGAATCTTAAAAGGAATGATTTACTATGCGCTATTCTAAAAAGAGAAACCTTGCACTTTTAGACACTCTCATTTGGATTGCTTTAAGACTTTTAAGAAATCCCATCTTAAATAGAATGAGATTTTTTTACATTGCCTTTAAAAGATTATATCGCAATCTAAAATGATATCTTTCAAAAGCTCTTTTTAAAGAGAAGAATGAATGTTTTTATTCTTTACGTTATGACACCTTCAAAACCCTCAAAAACCCTCAAAACATATAATATTAGTTGTATTTATGCGTCATATCATTAATCATCAGTTGTTTTTTGAAAATTGATAAAAATTAACATATTGAAATATAACACTTTTTATTTTTTACTAAAATTTTTTTTAAAGGGGGGGGCTAAAAGAACCCTCAAAACCTTCAAAACCCTCAAAACTAAAAATCTTGATAATATTTCTCATAATCACGAGCTGTCTTTTGAAAGGCTTTAAAGATTTATATGCTCTCTCATAAAACATAATTTAAACACGCACTCTAATCATAATAATTGTTTGTTAAAATTTACTGACAAAAATTGACAAAACAGACAAAATGCGTGTCATTAATTGTCTATATTACTCACATTGCTTTTATGCATTGGATTACAAAAATTTGTATAATGCTAACCTATTGAAATATAATGTTTTTATTTTATCTCTATTTTTTTTAAATGGAATGGGGGGATAGATTAACTGACAAAACAAACAAAAGAGACAAAAGCCCATTAATAGGTATTTTGATAAGGATATAAGAATTCGAAATGTTTTTATAACAAATCAAACCCGCATGATCATATTATCCTTTGTTTTGAAAAAATGATGCGATGACTATAGAGAATGAATTAAAACAACAGAGCAACCCCGCAAAAGAGATCTTGAATTTGCTTAGCATACTGAAAAAAATCTTTATTTTTCACAATTTTTACATTCGATAATAGAGAAAAAGATTTTGAGCAAACAGCTCATTGACGAGTGATAGTTGGAAGGATTCTCACCTGAGAAACAATTATGAAATCCTCACCTAAATGAATTAAGAGATTGTTGCCAACTTTCTCTCCAAGTTTAGATCATGGACTCTAAACTCTTGCATCACATCCGGAGAGAGAATACTACTGTTGTTGAAATCTGCACCACCCTCTACTTTCTTAGCCTCAAATCCGTCAATAATGAGGTTGTTTTTTTTCCAAGGATAGTGAGATTACCACTACTGTTGCGTTTACTCAACTGATGAGGAAAGATTTCAACTCTCCCTCCTCTTCTATAAAATTTCTGAAACCTTTTCGATATTTTTTAAAATACTATCTCTTGTCTTTTTTTCCGATAAATTGAATGAATTTCTTTTTCCAAAAGAATGAAGCTTCTCCTTGCTGAAGCCATCATTAATCATCAAGCTTTTCTGCTACCTGTTTAACTAAAGCATAGTTGAGTTGTTTATTCCTTTTTACTTCTGTAGCTAAAACCAATGCGCGTTCAAGATGGGTTTGGTTGATGCTCTCATCAAAGCCTAGATGATCTCCTGTCTCAAAGCTTTGTTGATAGGACTGCAAGCTTTCAATATCACCCAATAAAGCAAGAGCACCAATATGAAGCAAGCCATAATGCGCATCGGTTTCTTCATTCACATTGCTTACTTCCCAAGGCGCAGTACCATAGTGAGAGCGAAGTTCTTCATGAAGATCAATGGCGGTTATCGCCCATTCTAATGCATCATCAAGCGCCTGCTTTAATCGATCCGCACTCACCTCTGCTTCAAAGATTTCCAATCCCTTGGCTTCAAAATTAAGATCTAAATCCGGTAAATCTTCAGAATGAATAGGATCAATGACCTTGCAAGCAGCGGCAACTATGCCGGTACTAATCAACAAGGCGCTATCAAATTGCGGATAATCTTCAGCAACTTCGTCGTTATAAAGAAAATCAACTTCACGATCAGCCAATTGATAGCTCGCCATATAATCGTCTTCATTGATTTTCTTAACGGACCAATTCAAACTTTTTAAAAGAGCATGAGCACTTTCCATGGTGAGATGATTATCATTGTCATCCGCTTCATCCACTTCAACAGAAGTTGTTTTAGAAGCAACAGATGCTGTTTGTGGATCAAGGGATAAAATCAGAGCGTTTTTTGGAAAACCTTTTCGATAATCTCGTGCAAGAGTAAGAACACTATCAATTATGTATTTTGTAATGTCTTTCACAAAACCTAGAGGATTACCTTTTCTAATGCTCTCCTTATAAAATTTGAGCTTCTCTATATCCCCTATCAGAATAAGCGCAATAAGGTGACGTGCTAGAAGGTAAGCTTCGCTATTTGTTGGCAAAGCGGCATAGTCATAGATAATTTGATTGACATTCTGTTGATCTGCCCACTCAAGAATATTTATACAGATCTGTTTCAGTTTGCCTTCATCCAATTCAGTACTAGAAACTGTATAAACTCCTTCTGCCTCTTTGAGTGGTATATACTGAGGTAATCGAGAAAACATATCCCGATGAGCGGTAGAAAAACCAAGTGTTGAAAGTGAAGCTTTCACTGTAACAATGGAGGTTTTCCCTTCTGTCTCAAGCTTATAAACTATGTTGATGAGGCGGTCTTTGCTGATAAAATAAGCATTACGATTGTAATCTTTATCGCGATAAACTGTCCAACCCATCGCTTTTAATTTTTCAGAAACTGTATTAAGAAAAGCCAAAGATTGTACATCAATACTTGTATCTTCTTCCTCTATCTTCTGCAAAGTTGGCAGATACTCTTCAGCAAATTCAATAGCACGATTAACATGGGTTTCTAGTTCTTCATCAAGACTTTGTAAATGTTCAGGAATTTTACCCATCTCAAGTGAATTTTGATAGGATTTCAGCACATCAATTTGACCTGTTAATGCTAAGCAAGCCAAATGCCAAATCACATCTGGATAATAGACATATTCCTGAAAAAGTGTTTTACTTTTGATCGACGCTTGCAAATCTTGAGCACGTGCCCACTGTATCACCCGCTCAGAGATTTTAATAATCTCGTGCTCATTCAACGCCTCTACACAAATATCAATGCCTTTATCAAAACCACTATAAATTCCCCCTCCAATCGTGTTAAAAGACTGATAAAAATCCGTAGGAAATATACACTCATATTCCCCACTATAGTGAATATATTCGCAAGCTACAGAAATTTCTTCGTTAGAAATCTCTGCTTCAAGACGGATATTGTAATTATCAAGAAGACGTACAAAGCCAAAATCAAACTGAATAAAGCGATCAGGCAAAGTTAACCACATTTTTCCAGGCTCCGTGGCAAACCACCCTTGCGTTTTGAGAATACGGCTTGCTACTGTAAGACTCATCAAACGTTGTTTAGGCTTTTTACGTGCTAGAATATCATCTAACACCCCGTTTTTATAGGCTTGTGCAAAAAGAATAAGACGATCAATCCATCCTATTGTTTTGTAATCTGCAAATTCTGGTACATGTAATTGGGGTGTTAGCTCAGAACTCTTTAAAGCATCGATATCGCCAAGCAATGCTTCTGCAACAGCAGAATGATTGACAGCTTCTTCGCGTAACTTTTGTTCAATATCTTGCTCTTGTGCCCAAGAAATAACTTTGTTTAGAGCATCCTTAATATGGCTTTCATAAAGATCTGGAGCTTTAATATTGAAATTTTCCTTCGCGTAAAACAGAATATCTCCATATTTATATTGTGATTCTTTACCTTTAGAATATTCCCGAGCAAGACAATAAGCAGCGGTAGTGAGATTAGCTGATAACCGCAACTCTTTACCACTCTCTCCATAATTTTTTATATCATAGTCAATGCCGACAATACGGTCAGGAAGATGATAATGTGCGAAGGTATCGCCCACTTCATCGCGATAGGGCTTCCACCCCAGCCTTTTTAAAATTTCTGTTACATTTTTGATTTGCATCATCATTTATTTTCCTTGTGCAAGCTCTTCTAAAAGACTTGGATGACGGACAACTTCATATTCGATTTTTCTTCCCCATTTCTTGCCTAATTGGTTTTGAGCCCAATTTTTTTTAAAATCGTCCAATGCTTTCTCAGTTGGTTTCTTCTCTTTTATAAATTTTTTGAGTTCATCTTGATATTTATTTAGCTTCTCTTTGTTTTCATGAAGAAAATTTCTAATTATAGATCCCGTTGGTCTCGCTTTACCTGTTTTATAAGATTCTTGCAAAATTTTTTGATTTTCTGTAAGCTTCGCATCACCTGTTTTTATTTCTCTAATTTTTAATTCACCATTTTCTATATAAACAAGATCAGGGCGAGATCTTTTTTCAAGTGCTTTTTTATTAATCAGATCACTCTCAAATTCAGCTCCCTTCACTTTATCTTTAAATGATGGCTCCTTCGGGCACACCGTGCATTTTTCTCTATTTTCCAATTCTTGCTTTTCCTTATTCCGCTTTTTGTCATGATGTTTTCTAACTTTATTAAGACTTTTACCCTTTTCCTTATTGTCATCATCATTATTTTTTTGTGGGCCTTTGCTGCTCGTTTGTGAGTCTTTATTTTTTTCTTCTTTGGTATTTTTGTTTGTTTTTTCGCTGTCTTTTTCTGCATTTTTCGACACAACAGCCAAATCGTCAAGAGGATCAGTTGTAGCAACAATATCTCTGTTCAAATAGGATACAACAACAACTGCTCCGCCTACGATTAGAATTGCCCATCCTACAGGAGTTAGAGCGGATAAAACTGCACCAGCCTCCACAACAAGCGGAGCTGCTAACGCAAGACTATTATTCTCTGCGGCATTGCCTGCGGCATCAGCACCGCTATTCACATCACCACCAGCAAGCCCAGCTGCAAAGCCACCCGCAGCCCGTGCAACATTAATAGCATGATCTCTAAAATCGGAAAATTGCTCTTTAATTTTTTGACCTATGCGTGCTTGATCTTCTACAGTTAGAGGGCGCCCATTCAATGCTGCTATTTCTTTTTGTATTAAATTTTGAGA
>NZ_JBTTDJ010000021.1:0-5000 GCF_055796165.1 Bartonella sp. EBT8 | reverse complement strand
CAACCCACCTTTGATGGCTAGAAAAATTAAGCTGTTTTGTAAAAAACAGTTTAGATTTCTAGTCGTCAGATAAAGGTATCTACACCTGAATAAAATAGGGTGTAAGAAGCAAACGCAGGGAACTGAAACATCTAAGTACCTGTAGGAAAGGACATCAAACGAGACTCCGTTAGTAGTGGCGAGCGAACGCGGACCAGGCCAGTGGCTTAAATTTAGAAAAGTAGAAACGATTGGAAAGTCGTACCAAAGTGGGTGATAGTCCCGTATACGTAACTCTGATTTAAGTCCTAGAGTAGGGCGGGACACGTGAAATCCTGTCTGAACATGGGTCGACCACGATCCAAGCCTAAGTACTCGTGCATGACCGATAGCGCACCAGTACCGTGAGGGAAAGGTGAAAAGTACCCCGACAAGGGGAGTGAAATAGTACCTGAAACCGAATGCCTACAAACAGTCGGAGCCCAAGATACGTTCTGGGTGACGGCGTACCTTTTGTATAATGGGTCAGCGACTTAGTCTAACGAGCAAGCTTAAGCCGGTAGGTGTAGGCGTAGCGAAAGCGAGTCTGAATAGGGCGTTCAGTTCGTTGGATTAGACCCGAAACCGAGTGATCTAGCCATGAGCAGGCTGAAGGTAAGGTAACACTTACTGAAGGGCCGAACCCGTATCTGTTGCAATAGATTGGGATGACTTGTGGCTAGGGGTGAAAGGCCAATCAAACTCGGAAATAGCTGGTTCTCCGCGAAATCTATTTAGGTAGAGCGTTAGTCGAATTCTCCAGGGGGTAGAGCACTGGATGGGCTAGGGGTCCTCACCGGATTACCAAACCTAACCAAACTCCGAATACCTGGAAGAACTAACTAGCAGACACACGGCGGGTGCTAACGTCCGTCGTGGAGAGGGAAACAACCCTGACCACCATCTAAGGTCCCCAAGTTATGGCTAAGTGGGAAAGGATGTGAAGATCCCAAAACAACCAGGATGTTGGCTTAGAAGCAGCCACCATTTAAAGAAAGCGTAACAGCTCACTGGTCTAAATAAGGGTCCTCGCGCCGAAAATGTAACGGGGCTAAAGCCATACACCGAAGCTGTGGATTTACTCTTATGAGTAAGTGGTAGCGGAGCGTTCCGTAAGCCTGTGAAGGGAGACTCGTGAGAGCTCCTGGAGGTATCGGAAGTGAGAATGCTGACATGAGTAACGATAAAGGGAGTGAGAGACTCCCTCGCCGAAAGTCCAAGGGTTCCTGCTTAAAGTTAATCTGAGCAGGGTGAGTCGGCCCCTAAGGCGAGGCCGAAAGGCGTAGTCGATGGGAACCACGTTAATATTCGTGGACCTGTGGGTAGTGACGGATTGCGTATATTGTAAGGTCTTATTGGATTGATCTTGCAGTGAAGCAGTTCCAGGAAATAGCTCCCACATATAGACCGTACCCGAAACCGACACAGGTGGACTGGTAGAGAATACTAAGGCGCTTGAGAGAACTACGTTGAAGGAACTCGGCAAATTGCACGCGTAACTTCGGAAGAAGCGTGACCCTTTAGCGGGCAACCGTTAGTGGGTGGCACAAACCAGGGGGTAGCGACTGTTTACCAAAAACACAGGGCTCTGCGAAGTCGCAAGACGACGTATAGGGTCTGACGCCTGCCCGGTGCTGGAAGGTTAAGAGGAGATGTGCAAGCATTGAATTGAAGCCCCAGTAAACGGCGGCCGTAACTATAACGGTCCTAAGGTAGCGAAATTCCTTGTCGGGTAAGTTCCGACCTGCACGAATGGCGTAACGACTTCCCCGCTGTCTCCAACGTAGACTCAGTGAAATTGAACTCCCCGTGAAGATGCGGGGTTCCTGCGGTTAGACGGAAAGACCCCGTGCACCTTTACTATAGCTTTACACTGGCATTTGTGTCTGTATGTGTAGGATAGGTGGTAGACTTCGAAGCAGGGGCGCTAGCCTTTGTGGAGTCATCCTTGAAATACCACCCTTACCGATATGGATGTCTAACCGCAGTCCGTTATCCGGATTCGGGACAGTGTATGGTGGGTAGTTTGACTGGGGCGGTCGCCTCCTAAAGAGTAACGGAGGCGCGCGATGGTAGGCTCAAAACGGTCGGAAATCGTTTGTTGAGTGCAATGGCATAAGCCTGCCTGACTGTGAGACTGACAAGTCGAGCAGAGTCGAAAGACGGTCATAGTGATCCGGTGGTCCCGTGTGGAAGGGCCATCGCTCAACGGATAAAAGGTACGCCGGGGATAACAGGCTGATGACCCCCAAGAGTCCATATCGACGGGGTTGTTTGGCACCTCGATGTCGACTCATCGCATCCTGGGGCTGGAGCAGGTCCCAAGGGTATGGCTGTTCGCCATTTAAAGCGGTACGTGAGTTGGGTTCAGAACGTCGTGAGACAGTTCGGTCCCTATCTGCCGTGGGTGTTGGAATATTGACAGGACCTGTCCCTAGTACGAGAGGACCGGGATGGACGTATCTCTGGTGGACCTGTTGTGGCGCCAGCCGCATAGCAGGGTAGCTATATACGGACGAGATAACCGCTGAAGGCATCTAAGCGGGAAACTCACCTGAAAACGAGTATTCCCTGAGAACCGTGGTAGACCACCACGTTGATAGGTCAGGTGTGGAAGTGTGGTAACACATGAAGCTTACTGATACTAATCGTTCGATCGACTTGATCGTTCCCATTTCCTATATCCATTCATGCAAAATCCAAAATAAACAAAACAATACAGAAAAACAGCTTCTCTAAATTTCTATGCTCTTCGCTGACTTGGTGGTTATGGCGGAGTGAACGCACCCGATCCCATCCCGAACTCGATCGTGAAACGCTCCAGCGCTGATGGTACTTTGTCTTAAGGCACGGGAGAGTAAGTCGCCGCCAGGTCTGCTAAGCGCATAGAATAGTCTTCTCAAACAAAATAAACAAAACAAAAACTAATAAAATTGAATAAAATAAGACGTCGACAAAAAATCACTCTTATTATATCCTCAATGACGCGGGGTGGAGCAGCCCGGTAGCTCGTCAGGCTCATAACCTGAAGGCCGCAGGTTCAAATCCTGCCCCCGCAACCAGCCTTAAATTCTCAATCCTTCCCCCCCCTTCCAAACTCCATAAAGAGCGCAAATAACAAAAATCGCTTTAAAATCAAAAATGCTCTCTAAAACAACCTCATGCACTGGAAAACTACCCAAGAAAAAGGCTTGTATCGCTGGTGCAAGCTGCTCGTCAATACAAAACAGAAAATAGCCCTATAACCATTATACCAATACAGAAAATGAAAAAACTGAAACATCTAAACACCTATAGGAGAAATAATAGCTTTCGGTTTCTAAAAGCCCCATAGCCGTTGCCAAACAGACAAGAGTGAAACCACAAAACTGCAAAACCAACAAAAGCGCTTATAAAGCAACAATAGAGCTCCCCTTCTCCCTAAGCTCATCTCACGCACTGAGCATACACAAAAAAAAGAGACGCCTAAATTCAATCATTAAGTGTGAAGAATATTCCCAATAAACTTTTCTAGTAAGTCTGAAAGTACAGATCGCCACTCGTCATACCCATCACATCCTTCCATTCGCCCTAATACGTGATCCAGCACCTTACCGGTTCCGCACAAACGCATAACGGCGCTGTGGTCAAACGGGCATCCTTTAAAATTGCATTCAAATCTTCATATCGATAAAATCTGCTCCCATAAAGCCAATATACACGAATGTTGGTAGAAAAATACAGGTTGAAAGTCAATTATCGCGGACCTCTTACTCAATGAAGAGCATTATAAACCTTGCCATTAAAGCGTTGTGATTACCATTGACTGCTCAAAAAATATCTAAACAGTTTTAAAACAAGCCAAAGCCCTCTCGTAAATTGTTCGATAGCTGTAAAACACGCAACCAAACAGCATGCCCCCTGAAACAATAAGAGCAGAAAAAGAGTGTAGAAGGATACAATCAAAGCCCATAAAAACTTCTCAAGGGTTCAATCTAAACGCTGCTTCTCTTTCTTGATCTCACATGTACTGTAGCCTCTCTGTTAGGGGAGGCGCCGTCTTGAAAGGGAATCCCTCACATCTCTCTTGGCTCCAGTGGATCTCCTGAACATACTTTTTTGCATGTGTAGAAGTGACATTAAAATAAGAGTTATTCCTAGTAAACCAAAAAAAATCATAGAATGAGAGAACACTAAAACTTGTCCTTCCCTATAAAGTCCCTCTTTATAAACGAGAGTAGCCCGTATAAACTGCAATTCTAATAATGAAAACGTGAAATAATTTATGGATGAGATCTTGCAAAATTTATTCGTAATACGCGGATGTACCTCTTTACAGTTCACTTTTTGTACAACGTTTATATCTTTGTTTTAAGAGAAGGAGCAATTAAAATGATAAAGCCAGTGAATCATTCAAAAGGTTTATAATTAATGGAAAAAGTATCCCTTCCTCTCTAAAACAACTTCATGCACTGGAAACTACACAAGAAAAAGACAGGGAACTCAATTAAACTCGTGCGTGTGAAGAATATATTCCCAATAAATTTTGCCAGTAAGTTTGAAAGGACAGTTCGCCGCTCACCATATTGCTCATGACCTTCCTTCAGTATTCTGATACTTAATATAAAAAATACTATGCTTATAAACCATCGTGGAGATGACAATAATAAAATACGCAAAAAAAGAAAACATAGGAGAAACGGAAATACAATCAGTGTTATACGTCAAAGTCCCTGCGCTTAAGGAGTCTCTCCATTAAAACAATAAGGGTGCGTCATAAAGGGGACGACTAAAATCATTCCCTCTAAAGAAAGGGCATGGGAAAAGCGTAGAGGGACGTAATTTGCTGTCAAAACATTTTGAAATCCAATTCTCCCCTTGCGTCAACGCAAAGTTTGTGAGCGCTCATGCTATTTTGCCAATCTCTGCAGACAAACAGATTATTCAAGGGCAAAAAAACATATCTCAAATCAAAACGCTCCTCTTAACGCAATAAAGAACGC
>NZ_JBTTDJ010000020.1:0-10831 GCF_055796165.1 Bartonella sp. EBT8 | reverse complement strand
AAATGAGAGAACGAAGAGAGAAAGTTATCCACAGATAATGAAGGAATGATGGGGTACAAGCCCCCATCTTTTAAGATTGCCCCGTGACATAAGCCGCCCATTTATCCATATAAACACGGCGCTGTTCTAAATAATCAGTACGACGGTAGGCACGCTCTACTTTACCCCCAACCGTATGACTTAGAATGGTTTCAGCGATCTCATAGGGAGCATCAGTTGTTTCTGCTAGCCAATCGCGTAAACTAGAGCGAAAACCATGCGGGCAGGCATTAAGTCCAGTTTTTTTCATGTAGACTGACATACACCTCTCAGCAAGGGGACCACGACCGGTTGCAGAAAAAAAGAAATCATTGCGAGATAGCAGGCGTGCTTGTTTCAAAATTTCTAATGCTTCGGTTGATAAAGGCACGCGAAATTCTTTTGTTGTATCACGCCTTCCTTTCATATTCTCAGCAGGGATGGTCCATATATCACCATCAACTTGATCTTTATGGATATGACACAAGGGATATGTACGAACACCTGTCAGGATAAGCAAACGCAAAGCCAGTTGTGTCATGATTGTTGTTTGGCAAAGTGTTTTGTAAAAAGCCGGTATTTCTTTCCAATCCATAGCTGGTCTATTTTTAACTTTATGGCGTTGTTTGCCTAAGAGGGCGCGTGCTTTTTCTGTTGCTTGTAAATCAACATCCAATCCCATTGCAGCAGCATGTTTGAGACATATATTAAGACGATTAAGAGCTCTATAAGCTGTCCCAGCTTTTGTATGCCAAATTGGTGCGAGTGTATTGCGTATATCATTTTGGGTAATCTCTGAAACGGGGAGACAGCCTAATTTAGGGAGAATATGAAGTTTTAAAGGTGAAAACCAATCACTATTTTTACCATCTCCTTTTAATTCAGCTTTACGGCTTTCAAAAGCATCCAAAGCAATATCTTTGAGATAATGGAGATTACGCATTGCTTCGCGTTTTTGTTTCTCACGTTCTTTAATGGGGTCACGACCCTCGTGTAAAACAGACCGCCATTGGGTTGCCAATTCACGAGCTTTTTTTAAAGAGATATTTCTTAAAGCACCCAAGCCCATTTCACGACGCCGCCCGTGGATGGTATAGCGTAAAAGCCATTGAGCGCCCCCATCTTTACGCTTATGAAGGTACAAGCCAGCACCATCATTATATTTGCCAGCCCCCAATGTTGCGACAGCCCTTGCATTAAGACGATTCATTAAAGGCATTTTTGTTCCTTTCTAAACGGTTTTTTACCCACACACCAACCCCACTTATGACGTGCAAATAAGTGACTTTAATTGATACAAAATGAAATGATTTGAATTGAGAGAATCTTACAATATTCGGGGGTCTCATTCAATATGCAAAACAGTAAATTATCATTATAAATCAATGCGTTGTCGAGTGTTGAAATTGCGGAGTTGTGTGGTAAACGGCATGACCATGTTATGCGTGATATTAAGAAAATGCTTGAAGAATTATACTATGAAGGGGGTCTCCCCAAATTTGGGGGGACCTATTTAGACACACAAGGTAGACCTCAAAATTGTTATAATCTTCCCAAGCGTGAATGTTTAATTCTTGTCTCAGGTTATAGTACTACCTTGCGAGCAAAGATAATTGACCGGTGGCAACAATTAGAACAGCAAGTAGTGGCACCGCAAATCGATTACTCTATCCACAAGTCATGTTAGGGGTTTTAAATTATCTCAAAAATGAGAATGAACAAAAAGACAATATGATTGCTGAATTAAAACCAAAGGCAATGGCTCTTGAAAGCTTACAGCGCCATGAGGGGCTCTTCGGTCTTACTGAAGTTGCTAAAATACTCGAAATGCAACCAAAACAGTTCATTCTCTTCTTACAGCAAAAGGGTTGGGTCTATCGACGCATGGCAAGTGGGCACCTGTTGCCTTATCAAGACAAAATCCAAAAAGGTCTGATGGATTGTCCTACCATCACTATTCAAACCTCTGGCGGAATAAATAAAGTCATTCCTTCAGCAAAAATCACAACAAAAGGCATTGGTGTGCTTTCTCAAGAACTTAAAAGACAAAGCGTGCATTAAGGGATGACCATCATGGAAAAGAAATGCGAATTGACTGATGAAATCGATATAGTTTATTTGCGTGGGTTTGCTAATTTTTTATTTGACAATCCACTACTAATATGTCTATTCTCGAATCAGGTGCTTGAAAAACACCTTGATAGTAAGCGGGTTGGTTGCCGAAATAACCAATCTTCCGTAAATTTAAAGGCTTTGACTCGTTGTATGCTCCATGCGTATAATGGCATTGTCGGGTGTAGTTATGCTATACAATACCCTTTATGGGGAAAGCATAACGACGGACTTACTACCGTGTTTTTCAGCACCCGGCGCCCTTATAGGGTTGTCAATGAAAAACGTCTAAGTAGTAAGGAGTTCATAATGAACATTCTCATAACAATATCAGAAAAAATTATTGACCGTGAAACCGTCAAAACCGTTAATGCACGTGAATTACATACGTTTTTAGAGGTAGGTCGTGATTTTACGACATGGATTAAGGATCGTATTAATCAATATGAATTTGAAGAGGGAAATGATTTCATAAAAACGCAAGATTTGCGATCCCCAAAATTGGGGAGCGCAAAATCTAGAGCTGTTACAGTAATAGACTATCATCTCACATTAGATATGGCGAAAGAACTCTCAATGATCGAACGCAATGAAAAAGGTAGGCAAGCCCGTCGTTACTTTATTGAGTGTGAGAAAAAGCTAAGAAGTCAATCTGTTGATTCTGATAATGATACACGCTTTGATTTGCCAAGTTATTGGGAGGGTATGAACGCTGGTGAAAAAGTTTTGTATCTTCTAAGTCCAATTCATATGCGTCTTATTGATGCTTTTAGAGTAGACGAAGAAAACAGGCAATATAAAGCTTTAATCAAAGAAGCTAAACAGCTGTTAGCAAGATCTATCGTAAAAGCTGCTTAGTTTAAAAACTGATTTCATCTTCTCGTCTTTAAAGGCGGGGAGGTGGTTAATATCACACAGCTTTTAGAAACAGACCTCTAATAACGACCATTTTAACAAAAGCGTAATTCACGCAACGGGTGAATTACGCGCAATGGAGGAAATCAAGATGAATGAACAAAACACCAATTTAACAGAAGTTGAAGAAACTCAACATTTAGCAGTTAAACAAACTGCTATGGACCGTCTCGAACGGCTTATCGCCTTAAGAGAAAAGGAAATAGAACGACAGAATTACCAAAACTTTGTCCGTGATCTTTCTTTAATGCAAACGCAATATCAAAATATCCAGAAAAACTCTATAAATACCCATACAAATAGCCAATACGCTACCCTTGAGCATATTCATGCTGTAAAGAAGACCCTTTCAAAATACCACTTCGCTTTGTTTTCTTGTATCAAAGAACAAAATCATGACAGTATCGTCATAGAAATGACTTTGACACATCCATCAGGAAACAAAATATCGACAGAAGGGAAATTTCCTTATGATGCTAAAGGATGCAAATCAGTCATACAATCTGTTGGCTCTACGATCACCTATGCACGCAGATATCTGTTAAGCATGCTTCTTAATGTCGCAAGCAAAGAAGACGATAAAGATGGGAATATGCCTCAAAAACCAGCTTTTCCAGAACAGATCAATGAAATCAGAAGACTTATGGTACAAACAAAGGTAGAAGAAAAAAAGATACTTTCTTATGCGAATGTCGAAAAGCTTGATGATATCTGTGATCAGAGCGCGCAAACCATTTTGCATCTTTTGAAAGATAAACAGAATAAGCAAATGGCATCAACACAACAACAAACGGCGGTTTGATATGGAACAAAGAACAGCAGAATGGTTTCAAGCGCGATTAGGGAAAGTCATCGCCTCTAATGTTTACAATGTACTCAGTAAGACAGCAAAAGGATTACCTACAAGCAAATATGAAGACTACAAAATGAAACTCATGACAGAGCGCTTAACAGGAGAAATAAGCCAATCTTATATAACACCGTCTATGCAATGGGGTATTGAACATGAAGAGGACGCTCTGAAAGAATATGAATTCATTTATGATGCCGGTGTCATAAAATGCGGCTTTATACCACATCCTACCATGGCAATGGCGGGGGCTAGTTCTGATGGTTTGATTGGTGAAGATGGTTTAGTTGAAGTTAAATGCCCACAATCAAGAACGCATTTGCACTTTTTTCTTTATAATGAGATTAAGCCTGAATATCACGCGCAGATGCAATTCCAAATGGCTTGCACAGGACGCAAATGGTGTGATTTCATTCGTTATAATCCACAATTTGTAGGAAGATCTACTGGTTTGAGAATGAAAGTCAAACGCATCCACCGTGATGATGAACAAATTGAACAGATTACTAAAGCAGTCGAGGTCTTTTTAGCAGAGATAGAGCAAGATATGAAACAGATCTTGACAAAAGCTGCTTAACCCTATGGGGGTGCTCTCTCTTCCCAGCACCCCCACCCTTAATAATTATTCTTAACACATAGATAATAAGGAAAGCATTTAAATGAACAAAGAAAAATTAACTGCCTCAATAGAAAAAGTAAGCTTATTCGAACAAGCTTTACTGTCGATGCGCTTGCAATGGCTTGTTAATATACAAGATCTCTCAATTTATCTCGGAATGTCAATGACCTATATTAGAGGGCTTGTGAAAATTGGAGTCTTTCCTAAGCCTATACAAGAAGGGCGATACTTAAAATGGGATCTTGTTGAAATTGACCGTTATATTGAAGCAAAAAAAACAGAAAGAGATTCAGTAGAATTGTCCTAAAAGCGTTTTAGATATTGAATCTCTCATAGATGAAATTAACAAGGAAATTAAAGCCTTTGCAACACAAAAGGACACAATGAAATGCTAGATTATTTCAGAAACAGCTTGACAATGTTTTCAAAATTGTTAGATTCACTCGTTAGGTGGTCAAAACACTTTGAAATCGTTAGCGGATGAGCAACCGAAATTGTTTACCGTTCCTAAAAATTCGACTTAAGTATCACGTTGAAAGCGTGCTTTTTTGTCGGGTGTCGCTATACCATACAATACCTTTTCTAAGGGAAAGTATAGTGGCGGACTAACGACCGTATTTTGAGCACCCGGCGCCCTTTTGGATGTCTAATCAGAATTTAAAATTTCGTTAGGAAAATATCATGAACAATCTCATAAAAATATCAAAACAGACCATTGGACAAGAAACAGTCCAAACTGTTGATGCACGTGAGTTGCATAAGTTTTTGGAAGTAACATCCCGCTTTAATGATTGGATTATTAATCGTATTAAGGAATATTCTTTCCAAGAAAATCAAGACTTTGTGAATTTTACTAAAAATTTAGTAAAACCTAAAAGTGGTCGCCCAAGTACAGAATATTACATCACTCTAGACATGGCAAAAGAGCTTTCAATGGTTGAGAGGAATGAGAAAGGACGTCAAGCCCGTCGTTACTTTATCGAGTGTGAAAAGAAACTAAGAAGTCAATCTGTTGATTATGATAGTGATAGACGCTTTGATTTACCAAGCCATTGGGAGGGTATGAACGCTGGTGAAAAAGTTTTATATCTTTTAGGTCCAATCCATGTTCGTCTTATTGATGCTTTTAGAGTAGACGAAGAAAACAGGCAATACAAAGCCTTAATCAAAGAAGCTAAACAGGTTCTAGCAAGATCTGTCGTAAAAGCTGCTTAGATTTCAAATATAACTCATTTCCTCATCCTCAAGGATGAGGAGATCGAGATTGGCTGTCTCTCCACCTTAAAAGATGAAGAGAATGTCAAGGTTCTGGAAAGGTACCTCAAAAAGCAGCAATGATTCGAATTTTAATGTCATCGTGGTGCCGTCTGATAGCGTTATAATGGAGTTACAAAAGGTGGTTTAATTTTTGTTGATTTTTAATAAAGTATTGAAAAATAAGGGAAATTTAAGATGTTGTGGTGCGGACGGCGGGACTTGAACCCGCAAGGTCTTAGACCGGCAGATTTTAAGTCTGCTATGTTTACCGATTTCATCACGTCCGCGGTAAGAGCATTTTCATAAGCTATATCTTTTGTTGAATCAAGAATTAATGATTAAGATTAAAACTTTTCGTATTTTGTTTAATTTTTGACTGACAATGGTTGCCTTTATAGCTAGAAGAAGCCTGTATAGGATTAATGAAGCATGAAATGGCTGGTGTTATGAGTAAATTTATTCAAGACGTAAAGAAAGCTATGGTGGCTTTGCATAATGTATTTGCTGAAACACCACTTCAGAGAAATGATTTTCTTAGTCAAAAATATGATGCAGAAATTTATTTGAAACGTGAAGATCTAACACCAGTACGGTCATATAAGATTCGCGGTGCTTTTAATTTTGTTTCAGAAATGCTTGGTAAAATCTCTCAAGATGCTGCATTTGTTTGCGCATCAGCAGGGAATCACGCGCAGGGAGTTTCTTTTGTTTGTCGCTATTTTAAACGTAAAGGTGTGATTTTTATGCCTGTGACAACTCCACAACAGAAAATTGATAAGACACGCATTTTTGGCAAAGAGTTTGTAGATATCCGTTTAGTTGGTGAGACGTTTGATCAATGTTATGCGGCCGCGCAATCTTTCGTTATGCAGGGTGGTGGTATAATGGCACCGCCTTTTGATGATGTTCGCATCATTGCTGGGCAAGCGACAGTTCTCTGTGAGGCTGCTTTGCAGTGGAAAAGACTTAATGGGGAGAGCGAGCCAGATTTAATCATTGTTCCTGTAGGTGGTGGTGGTTTAGCGAGTGGTGTGAGTAAGTTTTTACATGAATATGGTTGGAAAACAGAGCTTCGTTTTGTTGAGCCACAAAGAGCGGCAAGTTTGCTTGCTTGTTTGAAGAGTGGAAAACGTGTCAAACTTGAAAATATCGATACATTTGTGGATGGTGCAGCTGTCGCTGAAATAGGTGCGTTAAATTATAAAATACTGAAAAAATTTCCGCCCGATTCTGTTATTACAGTTCCTGAAAATCGTGTTTGTTCTACAATGGTTGAAATGCTTAATGTTGAAGGTGTGGTTTTGGAACCAGCAGGTGCCTTATCAATTGATGCTCTTAATAGCCTTTCTCCTCAAGAGTTGAAAGGAAAAAAAATCCTTCTTGTTATTTCAGGTGGTAATTTTGATTTTGAGCGTTTGCCCGATATTAAAGAACGTTCTCTACGTTTTCAGGGCTTGAGAAAATATTTTATTTTTAGTTTTCCCCAACATCCTGGTGCGCTGCGTAGTTTTCTTGCTCAACTCTCTCCAGATGATGATATTGTGCGCTTTGAATATCTCAAAAAATCATCGAGAAGTTTTGGTTCTGTATTGATCGCAATTGAAACAAAAAAATACGATAATTTTTGTCTCTTAGAGAAAAAATTTCAAGCTTTAGGTTGGCGCTATCGCGATATTACCGATGATCAAACGTTATTTGATTTTGTCATTTGATAAGCTAAAATTTTTTCAAAAACGAAAGATATTTAAGAATGAAATCTATTTTTTCTTTTTTACTAGGACTTTTTTTGTTTTTTAGTGTTGGTAAACAAAGTATAGCATCTGAGCTACAGACAATACAGAAAGTTGAACTTTCAAGATTAGTTGTTGATGTCAATAATGCTGTAAAAAATGGGAATTTCGCACTTATTTCTTCGTATATGCCCGATCGGCTTTATAAAGAAATAGCGCGCCGATTGAATACGACAGAGGATAATTTACGTCATAGTTTTCTTAAACAGCTGCATGTTCAATTTGAAAATTTGCCTCCGGATGCTTTTCATTTAGATGAAAAAAATATAGAATATTTGCAGACTGATAAAGGTACTTTTTATGCTTTTATTCCGACTACGCTTGAGATGAATGATCGCATTATTCAATACAAAACTTTGGCGATTTTTGATAAAATACGGTGGTATTTAATTTATGGTGGTCAGAAAACTGTACAAAATCCGGTTTTTCTCGAAATTTATCCTGATTTGAAGAGGATACATGTACCAAAGGAAGTCATAATAAAGAAATAAAGCATTAAAATATTGTTTTTTTATTTATAAGAAATAACTTTCGTAAAGTTCTTGCTTTTTTGTGATAATCCAATGATAATATAGGCGAAGGTGTTTAGGCTGGTTAACTGGCTCTTTATTAAAGTAAGATTTATGCCACCTTTGCTTTGATTTCAGGGTGCTCATGGGTTGCGCAAATCGCTCTTTCAAGCGTTGCTTCATAAATTTCAAATATCAAGATTTCTTTTGCGCGGATTCTTGAGTCATTAGGTTCAGCTCGTTTCTTGTGGAGCTGAGGAGAGATTTTATTTTGAATATAAATAGAGAAAATGTTTTCACAAAGTTAGGTTTGTCGACTCTTTTAATTAAAAACTTGCTTATTGCTGGTATGAGGAAACCTACACCTATTCAAGAACAAGCAATCCCAGTGATGCTGGAAGGGCATGATATGTTAGGAATTGCACAGACGGGGTCTGGAAAGACCTTGGCATTTGGTTTGCCTATTTTAAGCCAGATTTTAGCTTTAGGCGATAAACGTACCTCTAAAACTGCACGTGCTTTAATCTTGGTTCCTACACGTGAACTTGCTGTTCAGGTTGATGAAACAATTCGTGCTGTTGCGAAAGGAACACATCTTTCAACATGTCTTGTTTTTGGTGGAATATCACGTTTAAAACAAATTAAACGCATGGATGCAGGTGTGGATATTTTGATAGCAACACCAGGACGTCTGAGAGATCTTGTTCGTGAAAAATATGTTGATCTGTCTCAATCTCGTTTTTTGGTTCTGGATGAAGCAGATCGTATGTTAGATATGGGCTTTATTAATGATGTGCGGCAAATCGCAAAGCTTTTGCATCAAAAGCGTCAGACAGCACTCTTTTCTGCGACAATGCCGAAGGAAATTTCTGAACTTGCAAAGTGTTTGCTCAATGAGCCCGTGAAAATAGAAGTTGCTCCTCAAGGGACAACAGCTGCAGAAGTTATTCAAAAGTTATATTGTGTTTCTACGCGTGAAAAAAAGAATGTTTTAGGTCAACTTTTGACAAATCCGGCTTTTGCTTCGGTTATTGTTTTTACCAGAACGAAACACGGTGCTGATTCTGTTGCACGCAGTCTAACAAAGATAGGATATTCTGTTGCGACAATTCATGGAAATAAATCACAAAATGCTCGCCAGTCTGCCTTAAAAGCTTTTCGGGATAGAGCAGTAAAGATCCTCGTTGCAACAGATATTGCAGCACGCGGTATTGATATACCAGGAATAAGTCATGTGATTAATTATGATTTACCAGATGAAGCTGAAAGTTATGTGCATCGTATTGGTCGCACAGGACGCAATGGTGCTTTTGGTGAAGCACTCACACTTTTTGATGAAGGATTAGAAGGAGCACGGTTACGCGCTGTAGAGCGCTTGATTCGTGCACGATTAGCGCGTGAAGCTGTTCCGGAACAATTTGCTGCTTTTCCAGAAAAATCGGTTGTTTCAGAAGGTAGAGAAAAAGAAAATGAGAAGGAACCTCGTTTTAGAAGATCTAAACGTCAGAAGCAGGTTTTGAGTTGTAAAGATAAATCTGAGCAACTACAGATTAAAAATTCTCCCTCTTTAAGTGAAAGACACAAAAAAGCAAAAGCCGCAGTAAAGCGGGGGAAGTCTTTTCGTTTTCGCAAATCAGTGAAGAAGGCTGCTTAAGAAAAAATTTTAGAAGAGATCGTAGAATACTCGTCTTTTTTCGATTTCTTCTAAGAATAAAAGCAAGAGAAATATACAGCAACGCTCTTACTAAAGTTAAGGAGAGGGTTTCAAAAATTTGAATTTCTTATAAGGAGGCTTTCAATTTTTTAGAAGCAGGCATTTTGGGATGTCTGGTATCATTAAAGATATTTTGAAAAGACATCATCATTGTACTTCTTCAACCGTAGCCGTGTTTTAATGAATCTGTAGAAAATATCGATGGATTTTGCGCTTTTCTTGATACGCATTGCAATTTGAAAGATAGAATGGAATTTGATAGCGCTGATGTTTTTAAGGATAGTCTTCAAAAGGCGATCCAGAAGCATTTTGTAGAAAAATATCGGAGAATTCTATTCCAAAACCATTATCCACATATTCGTCATCTTAAAAAACACAACAAAAAACAGTAGATTATATATAACAGGAGGAAATGTGGTTGTCCGGGCCGTTCTAATTATTTTCAATAAAATAAATGAGTTATTACGATGTGAGGGAAATTCGTGATCATTGATTCCATTATGTTTTTTGTAGCGTTATCCCTCATTTTTTTGGAGCTTTTTTATCGCTTCAATAGCTAACCTTTTGCGGTCGGCACTCTTTGTATAGAGAGATGCCATTTTATCTTCAGTCCATCCAAAGATTGCTTTAAGTTGTGAAACTGTTGCACCGGAATTAGCGGCACGTGTGGCTGCTAATTTTCTCAATCCATGGGCTGATTTTTTGATTCCCGCTGCATTACACGCCTCACGAAAAAGGTTGCCAAAACTTTCTTTAACGAGCTTATTTCCGTTTTTCCCGCAAATAAATGTTTCATTGCCAATAGGACCAATTTTAAGGGTTTCTGCTAATTCAGGCAAAATGGGTAGAAAAACATCTGTTTGGAATTTACTTTTCTCTGTCTTGAGATGAATGATATTCTCTTTAACGTCTTTCCAACCAATTCGTACCGCATCACCACGACGTAGACCTGTGTAAAGAAGAACATCAATCCAGACGCGTTCATGTGTTCCTAAAGCCCATGTTTTATAATATTTCTCAACATCTTCTTCTGTCCAAACAGCAAAT
>NZ_JBTTDJ010000002.1:0-244237 GCF_055796165.1 Bartonella sp. EBT8 | reverse complement strand
CGCTATTAATCTCTTGTTTCGTTCTCTTGTTTTGTTAGCACCTAGAAACAGTCCTGTAGAACTGATTAAACCAGACTGCCACATAAGTCTGACGACTACAACCCTCAGACGGAAAAAACCGCCACACCTCTGATGGAAAGAAATCCCATCATAATCACTAACCCAATCATAAGCAACTTTTTAGCATCAGCAACTGTTTGGAGCGGGTAGCGGGAATCGAACCCGCGTATTCAGCTTGGAAGGCTGCTGCTCTACCATTGAGCTATACCCGCATACCTACGTAGTAACTCTCCTTCGATGAATGGTGGAGGGGGTTGGATTCGAACCAACGTAGCATACGCAACGGATTTACAGTCCGCCCCCTTTAACCACTCGGGCACCCCTCCATTACACCGGCAAAGTCGCGCGATGAGGCATCACTACAACCAAAATTCGATCACTGATTCAATTCAAACTGGTTGCGAGGCGGTTATGACGATTACCATCGTATCTGTCAACAGAATAAATATGTTCTGTACAAATTTTCTGCTAATAATTTTAAATCATAGCTTTTTTCTATCTATTTTTGCTCTTAACACGTTATAAAGGAGCTATGAAAGAAAAAATATCAAAAAATTCTCATTATGCTCGTTTACGTCGCCGATATCGCGATACAAAAGGCTTCTCTTCTCGATCTGCTACATACCTGAAAAAGGAAACCATTCCCTTACAACAAGGGAAAATTCGCCTTTATGGTATCCATTCAGTTCATGCTGCTTTAAAAAACCCAAAAAGAGCTTTTGGTTGTCTCTATGTTACACAAAATGCCTTAAAACGATTAAATATACCCGAATCAGATTTACCTTGTCCTCTTACAATATGCTCACCCAAACAACTTGACGCACTTGTTGGAAGCGATGCAGTTCATCAAGGTGTTGTTGTGGAAACTGCTCCACTTAAGCCATGCCAATTGTCTGAGCTAACGAATACTGATCTTGTCATCGTAATGGATCAAATTACTGATCCCCATAATGTTGGCGCTATTATGCGCTCGGCTGTTGCATTTAAAGCTGAAGCCCTTATTACAACATGTCGCCACTCCCCCCAAGAAAGTGGAGTCCTTGCTAAAGCCGCATCCGGAGCTTTAGAGCTGATTAATTACATCACTGTAGGAAACCTCGCCGAAGCACTACAAGAACTCCATAAAGCAGGTTTTATCAGTTTTGGACTCGATTCAGAAGGTGAATATCCTCTAGAAACAACACTAAAAGGAAATAAAATTGCTCTTGTTTTAGGAGCAGAAGGGAAAGGTTTACGTAAAAAAACACGTGAAACTGTTTATACGTTAGCACGTCTTGATATGCCTGGACATATTAAATCATTAAATGTTTCAAATGCAGCAACAATAGCACTTTATGCTGCTCATAAATATCTTAGAGCATAGTGTTTAATTTTTTCCGTGAAATATCAAAAAAACCAATCAACAAAAAGCCTGAAGCAAAGCCACCAATATGAGCCTCCCAAGCTATTGAAATGCCCTCTTCTTCAAACAGAAAAGAAGAAATACCTATAATAAAGTCAACACTCAGCAATAGACTCACGTAAACAAGTACTTCTCTTGAACATAGCGCTTGTTTGAGAGACAATAAAGAATCTAAAAATCTTTTATTCTGTGGATTGCCCCCCAAATAGCCTCGAGGAAAACCGTAACGCGCAAATGCACCCATCATCCCAGAAACTGCACCTGACGCACCAACAAGCGATATCGCACTGTCTTGATGAAAGACAAAATAAGTTAACACAGAGAGAATTGCTGTTAATCCCCAAAAAATCAAAAAACGTAAATTACCAAAATGTTTCACTAAAGGAGATCCAAAAACCAAAAGCCATGCCATGTTAAGAGTAACATGTTTCAAACTACTATGCATGAATGAATAACTAATAAGAGTATAACAAAATTTTAAAGGGTCAGCCTTGAAGAGTACTGGTGTAAAAGAAAAAAGTCCAAGACTTTTGATATAAAACTGCTCAGAAAAAAAATACTCTTGAATAAAATAAAAACCAAAACAAACTGCTATTAAAACAGCTATTGTCAATGGAACATTCAACAATGGCTCTCTAGGTTGTTTTGGTACAAACAAAGCATTCTTATACTGGTGATCAATATCTTTCATGATAAAAATCCATTGTATAAACCATCCTCTCTAGAGAATGAAGCTCTTTGCATAAAAGATTTGTTTTTATAGGAAAGAATCTCCAGATTTAATGTCCTTTTCATGGCCCTCTCTTAAAGCTCGAATGTCTTAATGTGAAAACATGTGTATCTTATACAAGGTATTAAAAAACGGATATGAAGACCATCACCCACAAAAGATCATCCTAAAAATTCGAATTAGCTGAAATCTCTACTATTACTCACCATATCGTAATGGCTAATTTGTTTAATGCACGTTTATCCCCCGCCCAAGATTCTATGTTATGAAATAAAACCCTCCCTATGTTGGCATTCTCTTTGTATATGAACGGTATTTTATACTTTACCAATTTGATAAGCGAGCGTTTTTAAGAAAATGAACGTAGAGTAAGTAGCTTATTTATGGACATCATTTCATACAAAAAATTATTTGAAGAACAGCTTTTAAGAATCCTGTTTGCAATCTTTTAACCAAATGTCATAAATAGGATGCTCTACAGCATTCAATCCAGGACTATCTGCAAACATCCATCCTGTAAAAATACGTCGCACTTTTTTATCGAGTGTCACTTCATTGACTTCAACAAAACCGGTCGTACGGGTTGGTTCATCTTTAGAGCTCGTATAGCATGCGCGTGGCATTACCTGCAAAGCACCATATTGATAAACTTTCCCGAGAGTCACTTCAAAACGCGTAGTTTGACCAGTAATTTTATCAAGACCCGCAAAAACAGCAATTGCATTGCTAACACGCTCGGCCTGCACCCCACCAACAGAGGGAAAAAATATTACAGTTTGTATGAAAAAAAAACAAAAAAAACGCTTCAACCCTAACACTAAAAAACCTTCTTCATATCAAAATAAACCGCACATAAAAATAATTTTTACTAATGAGATATAGCAAAATAAGGAAAATACACACCCCTCAAAATATTTTATTTCTTAGGTGACCATGCATCATAATCTTCAGACACACATGGACGTTCACCACCGTAAGGAATAGCCCCTTTTGGACGATAAGAATCACTTGTTCCTGTCATATTAGCAACGTGGGGTTTTTCCCATTCATAGGGCTGATAATTCTCCTGTGTTGGAGGGCTATCATAGCGATGATGAATCCAACCATGCCAACCTGGTGGAATAGTCGAAGCCTCAGAATAACTTTTATAAATTACCCAACGGCGCGCATAACCATCTTTATGCGTGCCTCCCTCATAATAAACATTCCCAAACTGATCTTCCCCGATGCGTTTACCTTTACGCCACGTAAAAAAGCGCGTATTTACCGTATTACCACTCCACCATGTAAAGATTTGTTTAAAAAAACTAGCCATCTTCTCTTCCATTTCTGCTAATACACTTACGAAAGTAATCGTTGGAATAAACATGTTGTAACATTTTAAATGGCTGAAAAATTTGCCTACAGAAAACCTACCACAACTTCATTTGAGAAGCGAATTCATATCCTCAACTATAAAATAACTGTATTTATAGACCTTCCTCTATCTCATAAAACTTAATCTTCTAACCCAAGTTTTTCCTTAACCTGTTTATTAACAGTTTGAGGATTTGCCTTTCCCCCCGTTGCTTTCATGACTTGTCCAACAAACCAACCAACTAAAGCAGGCTTTTGTTTTGCTTGCGTAACTTTATCAGAATTCTTGGCAATAATCTCATCAACAGCTTGCTCAATAGCCTTTGTATCTGTTACCTGCTTCATATTGCGCTCTTCGACAATCTGACGCGGATCTCCCCCCTCATTCCAAATAATCTCAAAAAGGTCTTTGGCGATTTTTCCAGAGATTGTTCCTTCTTTTATAAGGTCAATAATGCCTCCTAATTGCTTTGGTGTTACTGGTGTCTCTTCAATTCCACGATTATCTTTGTTTAAAGCACCCAAAAGATCATTAATCACCCAATTGGCAACGATTTTTCTATCACGTCCACGTGCTACTTCTTCAAAATAATCAGCAACGGCTTTTTCTGAAACAAGAATGGAAGCATCGTATGCAGTTAACCCCATCTCCTTGATAAAACGAGCTTTAATGTCATCTGGTAACTCCGGTAATTCGGCTGCCAAAGCATCAACAAAAGCCTGATCAAATTCCAATGGTAAAAGATCTGGATCAGGAAAATAACGATAATCATGTGCTTCTTCCTTTGAGCGCATAGACCGTGTTTCACCTTTAGCAGCATCAAAAAGCCGCGTTTCCTGATCTATAACACCGCCATCTTCTAAAATTGCAATCTGACGACGTGCTTCATACTCAATCGCTTGCCCAATGAAGCGAATAGAATTAACATTTTTGATTTCACAGCGAGTTCCAAAGCTCTCTCCAGGGCGACGAACTGAGACGTTCACATCGGCACGCATGGAACCTTCATCCATATTGCCATCGCAGGTACCCAAGTAACGGACAATCGACCGTAATTTAGTCATATAAGCTTTGGCTTCATCTGATGAACGCATATCCGGTTTGGAAACAATTTCCATAAGAGCGATACCAGAACGATTAAGATCTACAAAAGACATCGTTGGATGTTGATCATGCATCGATTTTCCTGCATCTTGTTCAAGATGTAATCTTTCAATCCCAATTTCAATGTCTTCAAACTGGCCGTTCGAATCTGGGCCGACCGATATAATAATTTTTCCCTCTCCTACAATCGGAGATCGAAATTGAGAAATTTGATATCCCTGTGGTAAATCTGGATAGAAATAATTCTTACGATCAAAAACAGATTTCAGATTAATCTTCGCCTTTAATCCCAAACCCGTTCGAACCGCTTGACGCACACATTCCTGATTAAGCACAGGCAACATACCAGGCATCGCCGCATCAATAAACGATACGTGATTATTTGGCTCAGCACCAAACTTTGTCGAAGCCCCTGAAAAAAGTTTCGAATTTGATATGATTTGCGCATGAACCTCCATACCTATGATGACTTCCCAATCACCGGTAGCTCCAGAAATAAAACGTTTAGAATCAGAAGTGCGCGTATCAACGATATTCATTGTTAATCCACTATCAATTTTTCTTAATATACTTGATGGCTAATCTAAAACGACTCTAAGTGCAAGCCTAGAATATAAATCTTATAAAAAAAGCCCGACTTCATCGGGCTTGCTTTGTTTATCTCAATACTAACTTTTTTTAGGTGCCTTTTTCTTAGTTGAAACTTTTTCTGTGGCTTTTTCCTTCACCGTAGATTTTTTCTTCTCAGGCTTTTTTTCTGTTAAATCTGTTTCGTCATACTCTTTCATCAGCTCTTCAACTGATACTTCTTTATCTGTGACCTTTATCCTTGCCAACAGATGATCAATGACTTTTTCTTCAAAAATTGGAGCCCGTAGATTTGCAACAGCTTCCGGAGTCTTACGGAAAAAATCCATAATTTCTTTCTCTTGTCCAGGATACTGACGAACCTGATCGAAAACCGCTGCTTTTAGCTCATCCTCACTAACAGTAACACCAACTTTCATTCCAATTTCAGAAAGCACCAAACCAAGACGAACACGGCGCTGTGCAAGTGCACGATACTCCTCCCGTGCCTGTTCTTCTGTAACACCTTCATCTTCAAAACTGCGCCCAGCTTTTTTTAAATCATCATTAACTTGAGTCCATATATTGTTAAACTCAATTTCCAAAAGTCCTTCAGGTATTTCAAAATTATAATCAGCATCTAAAGCATCAAGAATTTGACGCTTAATTTTTTGACGTGTCATTGAACCATACTGACTTTCAATCTGTCCACGAACAACTTCCCGCAAGCGACTTAAAGATTCTAACCCAACTTTTTGTGCTGCCTCATCATCAATTTTTAGCTCATCTGGCTTAGAGACAGCCTTAACAGTGATATCAAATTCTGCATCCTTACCAGCCAAATGTGCTGCATTGTAGTTATCAGGAAATTTAACAGAAATTGTTTTCGTATCACCTGCTTTCACGCCAACCAATTTTTCCTCAAAACCAGGAATAAATTGTTTTGATCCTAGAACCAATTGTGCACCACTATCCGATCCACCATCAAATGGAATGCCCTCAAGCTTACCAAGATAATCTATCGTAATACGATCGCCTTCTTCAGAAAGACCCTCTTTTAGTGAATAATTACGCGTAGAAGAGAGAACCTGCTTTACTTGATCATCAATCTCTTGTTCAGGAATGGTAGCAATTTCACGGGTAATTTCAATATTTTCAAAATCTTTAATTTCAAATTTTGGTAAGACTTCGTATTTTAAACTAAAAACAAAATCGGCTTTACCATCCAGAATTTTTTCATCTTCATCTATATCAATTTGTGGCTGTAACGCCGAACGTTCGTTGCGGTCAGCTAAAATAGAATGCGGCGCATCACTGATAATCTCATTGATAATTTCCGCCATAAAAGACTTACCATACATTTTTCTTAAGTATCCAGCTGGCACCTTACCAGGACGAAAACCATTAAGCTTGATCTTACCCTTGGTATCATCCAACCGTTCATTTAATTTTTCTTCTAAATCTTGCGCCGGAACCACGATCTTAATCTCGCGCTTCAGTCCTTCGTTTAGCGTCTCGGTAACCTGCATTAAACAACCTCTATCTTTCTCGAGGAGAGGGGATCAACCCACTCTGATAATAATACCACATTCTAACACTTGAGTGTTAATACCATGAAATGGAATTCTTGATACATAGAAACCTTTAGTGCTCAAAAAATTCCTTTGGTGCGGATGGAGGGACTCGAACCCCCACGGTCTCCCGCCAGAACCTAAATCTGGTGCGTCTACCAATTTCGCCACATCCGCTCAAACTTACAAGCTAATAACCTTATACAGGAGGCGTTTCTATAGCATTGATTCAAGAAAAAAAGCAAATAAATATATAAAAAAAACCAAATGTCTCTTATTCTTACAAACTATAAAAAAAATCTATGCTTTTCATATAGAACTGCTTCCGCTAAAAGTACGTTATGTTAAAGATATTTAATACTCCAATCCATATCATCGGTGGCGGTCTAGCAGGAAGTGAAGCATGCTGGCAAATTGCTCAATCAGGAATCCCTGTTATTTTGCATGAAATGCGACCTAATAAGAAATCTGATGCCCATAAAACCGATAAACTTGCCGAACTGGTTTGTTCAAATTCCTTTCGTTCTGACGATTCATCTACAAATGCTGTAGGACTTTTACACGCTGAAATGCGATTGGCAAAATCCCTGATCATGAAGGCTGCAGATGCCAACAAAGTACCAGCTGGAAGTGCTCTTGCCGTTGACCGCGATGGATTTTCAAAAACTGTTACAGAATCACTTGAAAATCATCCTCTTATAAAAATAGAATACGAGGAAATCCAAGAGTTTCCTGAGGATTGGCATCATATTATCATTGCAACAGGACCCCTTACCTCACCAGCTCTTGCTCAAGCAATACAGACAATAACCGGAACAGAAGCTCTTTCTTTTTTTGATGCTATTGCACCTATTATTTATACCGATAGTATTAATATGAATACTTGTTGGCATCAGTCTCGTTATGATAAAATCGGTCCTGAGGGAACAGGAAAGGATTACCTTAATTGTCCCCTCGATAAAGAACAATATAACGCATTCGTTCAAGCATTAAAAATTGCAGAAAAAACAGAATTCCGCGACTTTGAAAAAACTCCCTATTTTGATGGGTGTCTACCAATTGAAGTTATGACTGAGCGCGGACTTGAAACCCTCAGACATGGACCGATGAAACCTATAGGTTTAACCAATGCCCATAACCCTACAGTTAAACCCTACGCCGTTGTCCAATTACGCCAAGACAACAAGCTTGGAACCCTTTATAATATGGTTGGGTTTCAAACAAAACTGAAATATGGAGAACAAATTCGCATTTTTAGAATGATTCCTGGTCTTGAAAACGCTGAGTTTGCACGCCTTGGTGGACTCCATCGCAATACTTATCTCAATTCACCAATCATTCTTGATCAAACTCTTCGTTTAAAACAAAGACCCCAGCTGCGTTTTGCTGGACAAATTACAGGATGTGAAGGTTATGTCGAATCATCTGCAATAGGGCTTCTAGCCGGACGTTTTGCCGCTGCGGAATATCACCATAACTGCCCTTGCCTACCGCCATTAACCACAGCATTTGGGGCTCTTTTGAACCATATTACTGGGGGACATATCGTGAACAAAGAAGAAAAAAGACAATCCTTCCAACCAATGAACATTAATTTTGGACTTTTTCCTCCTCTTGATTCTCTTCAGTTCTCAGGAAAACGTTTATCAAGCAAAGAAAAAACATTAACAAAAAAACAAGCTATAACTACTAGAGCTCTCAACGATTGTATTCAATGGTTAGCTGACAGAGCACAAAAGAACCCCTTCTTATGATACTGACTGCCATAACTCATAAACGACACATTATATTTCATTATTTACTAAATGACATAAGAATTTTAAAAGACTTTTTCATTATAAATGATCCCATATGCTACCGTGAAAGTAACAAATATATTTCAATTATTAAGAATAAATAATACCATAAAGCATGTTACAGCACTGAGAGGATATCGAACAGATATCAGATCTCTAATGATTTTTAGATTACTGCCACAACTCTTTGCTCTACGAAAAGAGCTTGTATGTTAGCATTAAACAATCAATCTTTATAAAATTTGCAAGAGTGTCTATAAGAAATTCTTTATTGGAAATATCTAAGTAAATACAAATCACACTCCCTCATACAAAAAGCATGATAAAATACTAAAAAAAACCCGTTTATATTTATAAATAAAATCGGGTTTTTTAGCGTTGCCTAAGTTATTTTTTATTAACAGCTTCTTTAAGACTTTTTCCTGCAGAAAATTTTGGCACAGAGCGTGCTGGAATATTAATTTCAGCACCAGTTGAAGGATTACGCCCCTTTGTAGCGGCACGATGAGAAACTTCAAAAGAACCAAAACCTGGAAGACGAACATCTCCCCCCGAAGCTAAAGCTTCCGTTACAGAAGCGATAAAAGCATCAACAACAGAGCCAGCTTGCGCTTTCGAAACACCTGCTTTTTCAGCAACAGAGCTAACCAATTCAGTTTTATTCATGGAACATTTCCTTTCCCTATATTACCGGATAACACAACATAACCGTGTTATCGACAGTTTATTGAAAAGTACAGCAAACAGAAGTCTTATTTTTATCCAAAACATTGTTTTTTTAGCAATAATCAAAGTTATTCACGGAATTTTTTACTTTTTTTTCAAAATAAATAAAAAACAACCCTGAAAATGGTTTCTTCTATGTTAAAAATACAATTGCAAATAAGACTAATGAATCAGTGAGCAATCTGTATTCCTTCACTATCGCTCTCTGTTCTCATAGGTACAGGGAGGGTGGACGGTTCTGTCCATTCAATAGGTTCAGGAGAATGAACCAAAGCATGCTTAAGAACTTCACTCACATGATTTACTGGGATAATCTCCATATTATTTTTGACATCATCGGGAATATCAATCAAATCTTTCGCATTTTCTTCAGGAATAAGCACTTTTTTTATCCCCCCTCGAAGAGCAGCCAAGAGTTTTTCTTTCAATCCACCAATTGGTAAAACACGACCACGCAAAGTTATTTCACCAGTCATTGCTATATCTTTATGGACTGCTATCCCTGTAAGAACTGAAACAATTGCTGTTACCATGGCAATCCCTGCTGATGGACCATCTTTAGGTGTAGCCCCCTCTGGAACATGAACATGGATATCGCGTTTATCAAAAAGTGGAGGCTCAATACCAAAATCGACAGCACGAAAACGCACATAAGATGCTGCTGCTGAAATTGATTCTTTCATGATATCACGCAGATTTCCAGTTACGGTCATCTTGCCTTTTCCTGACATCATAACGCCTTCAATGGTCAACAGCTCTCCACCAACTTCTGTCCAAGCAAGACCAGTTACAACACCAACCTGATTTTCTCCCTCAATCTGGTTATAGTGGTAACGTTTAACACCTAGGTAATCATCAATATTATTTTCTGTAATCTTTACGGATTTTTGATGTGTTTTAAGAATTTTTGTAACTGATTTGCGTGCTACCTTCATTAATTCACGTTCAAGGTTACGAACTCCTGCCTCACGTGTATAAAATTGAATAATCGATCTTATAGCACCATCAGAAACGCTGAACTCTTTTTTAGATAAACAATGATCTTTCAAGGCTTTTGGTAAAAGATGCTGCTTAACAATCTCCATTTTCTCACATTCAGTGTAGCCAGCAATACGGATAACTTCCATTCGATCCATTAACGGACCTGGAATATTAAGTGTATTGGCTGTTGTAATAAACATGACATCAGAAAGATCGTATTCGACTTCCAAATAATGATCAATAAAAGTGCCATTTTGTTCAGGATCAAGGACTTCTAACAAAGCCGATGAAGGATCTCCACGAAAATCCTGCCCCATTTTATCAATTTCATCAAGTAAGAAAAGCGGATTAGATCTTTTAGCTTTTTTCATAGACTGAATAATTTTCCCAGGCATCGAACCAATATATGTTCGGCGATGTCCACGAATTTCTGCCTCATCCCGCACCCCACCCAATGAAATACGAACATACTCACGCCCCGTCGCTTTTGCAATAGAGCGGGCTAATGATGTTTTTCCTACACCAGGAGGACCTAATAAACAAATAATAGGACCCTTTATTTTCAAGGCTCGACTTTGCACTGCTAAATATTCGATAATTCGCTCCTTGACTTTTTCAAGACCAAAATGCTCATTATTCATAACCTTTTCAGCAAAGTCTAAATTGTTTTTAATCTTCGACTTTTTGCCCCAAGGCATTGCTAATAACCAATCAAGATAGTTACGGACAACTGTTGCTTCCGCAGACATAGGGGACATATTTCGTAATTTCCTTAATTCTGCCCCTGCTTTCTCGTTTGCTTCTTTGGAAAATTTTGTTTTCTTAATACGCTCCTCTAGTTCAGAGAGCTCATCGCGGCTATCATCCCCTGCTCCTAACTCTTTCTGAATAGCCTTCATCTGCTCATTAAGATAATATTCCCGTTGGTTTTTTTCCATTTGCCGTTTAACATGCGAACGGATACGCTTTTCAACCTGCAGAACAGAAATTTCTCCTTCCATGAAAGAAAGAACGCGTCCAAGGCGATCGCGTATAGGTAATAACTCTAATATTTCCTGTTTTTCTGAAAGTTTAATCATCAAATGAGAAGCAATAGTATCGGCAAGCTTAGAAGGATTATCAATCTGTCCAATAGCATTGACAACTTCAGGAGAAATCTTTTTATTCAGTTTTACATAATTTTCAAAATAAGCAATTACTGACCTTGAAAGAGCTTCAATCTCAACATCATTCTCTCTAATCTCTTCTATGACAGTCGCATAAGCCTGATGATAATCTTCATTCGCGGTAAAGTGGCTAATTTTTGCACGTGCAATGCCTTCAACCAAAACTTTTACTGTTCCATCAGGAAGCTTTAAAAGTTGTAGAATATTAGCAAATGTACCAATATCATAGATATCTTCTGATTTTGGATCATCATCAGAAGCATTTTTTTGTGTCACCAACAGTATCTGTTTATCAACCGCCATTGTTTCTTCAAGAGCACGAATCGACTTTTCTCGGCCCACAAAAAGCGGAACAATCATATGTGGGAAGACAACAATATCACGAAGAGGCAAAACAGCGTAAAACCCCTCTCTTCCTTCATCTGTCTTTTCATCAATATATTGCATAACTCTCCTTTCTGGAGCCTATAATCTATCCACTTACACAAGCCCACCCTTAGAAAAACTTTATTCTGAAATACATGAAGTAGTAACTGTAAATATATAAATCAAGCATTATGACTATAATATTCAAAAAGTCCCATCCTCAAATGATATTATTACTAATTCTCATATCATACAACATCATGCCGACACATTCTCTTTATCTTCTACACGTTCTGAATAAATGTAAAGAGGACGCGCTTTTCCATCAACGACATCGCTCGAAATGACGACTTTCTGAACACCCTCAAGAGATGGCAGCTCAAACATAGTCTCAAGAAGAATCTTCTCCATGATCGAACGTAAACCACGTGCACCGGTTTTACGCTCAATGGCTTTTTTAGCAATAACCCGTAAAGCATCTTCATGAAATGCTAGCTCGACATTTTCCATCTCAAAAAGACGCTGGTATTGCTTCACTAAAGCATTTTTTGGTTGTGATAAAATTTGCACAAGAGCGTTAACATCTAAATCTTCTAAAGTGGCTACAATAGGAAGGCGGCCAATAAATTCTGGTATCAAACCAAATTTTATAAGATCTTCAGGCTCTAAATCGCGAAAAATTTCACCAACACAACGTTCATCAGGCGCTTTAACAGTAGCAGAAAAACCAATAGAAGTTTTTTCACCGCGTCCTGAAATAATTTTTTCCAAACCAGCAAAAGCTCCCCCACAAATAAATAAAATATTTGTTGTATCAACTTGTAGAAACTCTTGTTGTGGATGTTTCCTCCCACCTTGAGGAGGAACAGAAGCTATCGTTCCTTCCATAATTTTTAACAACGCTTGCTGAACACCTTCCCCCGAAACATCTCTTGTAATAGAAGGATTCTCAGCTTTACGAGAAATCTTATCAACCTCATCAATATAAACAATGCCACGCTGTGCACGTTCAACATTATAGTCAGCGGCTTGAAGAAGCTTTAAAATAATATTTTCAACATCTTCACCTACATAGCCTGCTTCAGTCAAAGTGGTTGCATCCGCCATCGTAAAAGGGACATCAATAATACGCGCCAATGTTTGTGCTAGATAAGTCTTACCACATCCCGTTGGACCAACGAGGAGAATATTCGACTTTGCTAACTCGATATCATTGCTCTTAGACTGATGTGCAAGCCGCTTATAATGATTATGGACAGCTACAGAAAGAACACGCTTTGCATGTTGCTGACCAATGACATAATCATCAAGAACTTTTATAATTTCCTGTGGAGTAGGAACACCATCACGCGCCTTAATCCCAGAAGATTTATTTTCTTCACGAATAATATCCATGCAAAGCTCTACACATTCATCACAAATGAACACCGTAGGCCCTGCGATGAGCTTACGCACCTCATGCTGACTTTTGCCGCAGAACGAGCAATAGAGAGTATTTTTCGATTCGCTCCCGCTATTGCCAATTTTGCTCATTTTTCTTTCCTTTCACCACGGTACATGAATACTTCGTCTTTTCAAAGGAAGCTTTTCATAACGAAAACTATAAAGACATATATAAAAACTGCGTGTCATAATATTTTTAGGTATTTTTCTCTTATTTTCGCGATATTTTTACAAAAATCTCTCTTTAAAGTAGTCCTTTTTTCTATAAAAACTCTTAATCTTTTTCAGTTTCTTCTCGATATTGTATAACATCATCAACTAAGCCAAATTGCTTGGCTTCTTCCGCTGTCATAAAATGATCACGATCAAGCGTTCTTTCAATAATCTCATAGTCTTGACCTGTATGTTGAACGTAAATTTCATTGAGACGCCGTTTCATCTTTATAATATCTTGTGCATGGCGTTCAATATCTGAAGCCTGACCTTGAAAACCTCCAGATGGCTGATGCACCATAATACGTGCATTGGGCAATGTAAAACGATGCCCCTTCGCTCCAGCCGTTAGAAGTAATGACCCCATAGATGCAGCCTGCCCCATGCAAAGCGTAGAAACAGGGGGGCGAATAAACTGCATCGTATCATAAATCGCCATACCAGATGTCACAACACCGCCAGGCGAATTAATATAAAGGCTAATTTCTTTCTTAGGATTTTCCGCTTCCAAAAAAAGCAATTGTGCACAAACAAGCATCGCCATACCATCTTCAACGGGACCATTAATAAAAATAATCCGCTCTTTTAAAAGACGGGAAAAAATATCATAGGCCCGCTCACCACGATTAGTCTGTTCAATAACCATAGGAACAAGGCTTAATGCTGTTTTCATTGGATCACTCATCTTTTTACTTTCTGTTCATATAACAATCGCTCTTTACGCATTCAATGCTTCCTTCCATAAGCCAACACTCCTCCCTGACGCAAGCTACAATAACGCTCTTTAAGTAAAATTAAAATCCAATTAGTTAAAATAGAAATAATAACCCTACATAAATAAATTATGTGCATCAGGAATGCGAGACACTGCCCAATGGTAGAAGCTTCCTTCCTGAGGTCTCTGAGTGGTCTTTGCCTTTCTATGAATATGAAATCCTATTAAACGCGGATCCGCAAGCAGCTTAACGCCAAAAGCTGGATCAAAGATGCGTTCAGTTTTTCTCCCCGTCCAATAATAAAAAGTTTCCTTTTCTTTTGCTTCATGAAAAAACCCATATCGTTTGGCTAATCGCGAAATACCATCATTACCAAATATCGTAACTCCAAGACTTCTCGGTAAAATCGGCATTTTTTTCCTTTTTAACCAGAATGGTTTCCAAACACGACGCTTAAATCCAAGCCAATCAGGAATCATTTCTGTGCCTGCCCAATAATCTTCAAACACCTTTATAATAGGGTTGTTGGGTGGAAAATAAAGTGCAGAAACTCCCACTCTTAACGTATTTTCTCTTGCAAGCCAAACCTTATTTGTATCTGGGTGAAACTGTTTAACCAGATAAACGTCTGTATCTAACCAAACACCTTGCTGATATTTCATCAGCATAATACGAAAAAAATCTGAAAACTGAACAATTGTACATCCTAGTTTTTCTTGAGAAAAGTTGGGGTCGAGGCGATAAATAGCTGAATGTGGTAAAATTGATTCGGCTTCATGCAATTCAACACCAACGGGTAAATTTTCTACTTTATCATAGCTAAAAAGTTTAACCCGTTGACCAGTTTTAACCATTGAGGACAAACAAAGCCTATCAACTAATCTTAATGGCCCCTTATACCAAAAAGTGCAAATATCCATAAGCAATATCTCAAAAATATTCTAAACTGACACGAAAGAGCTGCTCAACATCACGCACATACTCAGAAAGGGCAAAAATTACTATCCGATCACCAGATAAAATACGCGTATCTGCTGAAAGCTGTATGATTGTTTTATTGCGATAAATTGCACCAATTCTCAAACCATCTGATAAACCTAGCTCTGACAATGATTTCCCAACCAATGAAGATGTTTGCATCACTTCAGCCTCAATAATTTCTGCCTGCCCATTAAAAACAGAATGAACAGCACGAATACGTCCACGACGCATTTGTTGCAAAATTCTCGATATCGTAACACTATGTGGATTAAGATATGCATCTACTCCAACGGCACGGCTAAACTCTTGATAAGCAACATTGTTGATCAATACCATATTGGCTTTGCATCCCAATCTTTTAGCAATAATAGCACTTAAGAGATTGACTTGATCCTGATTGGTCAATGTAATCATTAAATCAGCTTGATTAATTCCAGCATCTTGGAGGATCACTGGATCTAACACGTTACCATATAAAACAGTCGTTTTTTCGAGTTGATCAGCAATTGTTAACGCTCTTTCTCTCTGCGATTCTATAATCTTCAATTTTAATTTATGAAGGCGCTTTTCAATAGCCTGAGCGACATAAAGACCAATGTGACCACCTCCTGCAATAATCATGCGATGCGCATCTTGTTCTTTATGACCGAAAAGCCCAACTGCCCGACGCATCTGATCACGAGCAACAACAAGATAGGTCACATCACCAACGCGTAACTGCGTCTGTGAATGTGCCACTAATAATTCTGAGCCACGTTTAATAGCGGTAACTGTCGTACAAAGATCGGGAAAAAGCTCTGTTAATTGACGCAAAGGTGTATTAATAACCGGACAATCTTCCATACATTCCAAAGCTAACGCCACAACATCATCATTACAAAAATAAAGAACATCTATTGCACCAGGTAAAGCAATACGACGCAGAACCATTTCCCCAACTTCAACTTCTGGCGAAATAACCACATCAATGGGAATATTCTCTCTAGAAAAAAGTGTTTTATAGCGTGGTTCTAAATAAGATTGTGAACGAATACGTGCTATTTTTGTTGGAACATTAAATAATGAATGTGCTACTTGGCAAGCAACCATATTGACTTCATCAAATAAAGTGACCGCAATCAACATATCAGCTTTATCTGCATCGGCAGCTAAGAGAACTTCAGGACGTGAACCATGACCAACAAAACCTCTCACATCCAATGTATCACGAATTTTTTCAATCAATCTTGTTTCAATATCAATGACAGTGACATCATGATTTTCAGCAGCAAGACGCTCTGCTATCCCATAACCAACCTGTCCTGCTCCACAAATAATAACACGCATGATCTTAAGAAACTCCAAGTGCTTTAAGCTTACGGTGCAAAGCTGAACGCTCCATACCTATAAATTCGGCTGTCCGTGATATATTTCCGCCCAAGCGCCCAATTTGTGCCTCTAAATACCTCTTTTCAAATAATTCCCGTGCTTCACGCAATGGTAAATCCATTATACTCTCCTCTGTATCCATTTGAATGCGCGGCAAAGAATCACTCACTTCGCTAGGAAGAAACTCTGCTGTTATTGGACCATCGCCATCACGCACAAGAATGAGAAGGCGCTCAATATTATTGCGTAATTGCCGGACATTACCCGGCCAAGCATGTGTCTGTAAAATAGCGATAACATCATCACTGATTTCACGAGGTTTAATACCAACCTGCTGCGATATTGTTTTAACAAAATGCCGCACGAGTTCTGGAATATCTTCACGACGTGCAGATAAGGGTGGAACAGTAATCGGAACAACCGAAAGGCGATGAAAAAGATCTTCTCTAAAGCGCCCATCAGAAATGAGATTTTCAAGATTTTGTGCGGTTGAGGAAATGATACGCACATCAACCTTAACACGTTTTGTCCCACCTACCCTTTCAAAGGTCTGCCCCGTCAATACTCGAAGAATTTTACCTTGAGTCTCCCGTGGCATATCAGCAATTTCATCAAGATATAATATTCCACCATGGGCTTCTTCTAAGGCACCGATCTTACGCTCTCCCCCCTCCATTTCGCTGCCAAACAATTCTATTTCCATTCTTTCCGGAGTAATCGTTGCGGCATTTATTGTAACAAATGGTCCATTTGAGCGCGTGGAAAGAGCATGAATAGCACGTGCAACCATCTCTTTTCCCGCTCCTGACGGACCCGTAATCATGACGCGACTATTGGTTGGTGCCACTTTTTCTATGATTTGCTGTAAATGTTTTATCGCCGTCGATTTTCCTAGCAACTCCAATGTTTCACTCGAGCGTTTTCGCAATTCTAAAAGCTCACGTTTTAAATTTGAGTTTTCAAGTGTCCGTTCAGCAACCAAGACAAGCCGATCAGCTTTAAAAGGTTTTTCAATAAAATCATAAGCCCCTCGTTTTATAGCAGAAACAGCCGTCTCAATATTACCATGACCAGAAATCATAACGACTGGAAGAGCGGGATAACGCGTTTTAATTTCATCAAGGAGAGCCAAACCATCAAGACGGCTTCCTTGTAACCAAATATCTAAAAAAATAAGCTTTGGAATACGCTCACTAATTTGTGCTAAAGCTTCGTCAGAGTTACAAGCAACACGTGTTTCATAACCTTCATCATCTAAAATACCAGCAACAATCTCACGAATATCTGCTTCATCATCAACAATTAAGATATCTGATACCATTCTATTCCCCTATCTTACGCCTTGTCACTTGTGTAACATTTTCCTGCTTAACCCCATCTGCTGGAAATATCAAACGGATCATCGCACCTTTCCCTTCATAAAAACCCTTCGGCGCATCATGCAACTCCATGGAACCGCCATGATCTTCTATAACTTTACGCACGATCGCTAATCCGAGCCCTGTTCCTTTTTCTCGCGTTGTTATATAAGGTTCTAATATTTTTTGTCTTTGCTCTTTAGGAAGTCCCTTACCGTTATCAATAACATCCACAACCACGCATCCTTCTTGACTATAAGAACGTACAAGAATATGACCATGGACACTTTCCTCTCGCATGACCGAATCTATAGATTCGCTTGCATTTTTGATAACATTGCAAAAAGCTTGCACGATGAGACGATTATCAAATGCACCCATAAGAGGTACACTTCCTAAATCTTGCTCAAAATGAATATCATGTCGCGTAACTTCTATCAAAAAACATGCTTCACGCAACAATCCGCGTATATCTAAAACATTCATTTGTGGTTTGGGCATACGGGCAAAAGAAGAAAATTCATCAACCATACGCCCAATATCTCCAACCTGTCGAATAATCGTATCAACACATCGCTCAAAAACCTCCCGATCCTGTGTGATAACGTTATTATAACGTTTGCGAATACGTTCAGCTGACAATTGAATAGGTGTAAGCGGATTTTTGATTTCGTGGGCTATACGGCGTGCAATATCTGCCCATGCCGATGTCCGTTGCGCCGCAACAAGATCTGTAATATCATCAATCGTTAGAACCCAAGACTGCCCCTGTCCATCATCTTCTTCCATTGTAATTTGTACATTACAAACGCGTTCTTGCCCTGCCACGCTTAGAGTGACCTGTTCACGATGGTTCTTACGATCTAATGAACGCGCAAACTGAAAAACCTGCCAAATTTCATCACTTAACGATAAAAGGCTGTGCCCAATAACTTGTTTAGAGCGAAGACTAAACATTGTTTCCATAGAACGATTTATAATTGTAATATCACCATTATCATCAATGCCCGCCACTCCTGCTGTTACACCAGATAAAACAGCTTCAGAAAAGCGCCGTCTCTCATCAATTTGATCGCGAACGGCAATCAGCTCATTGCGTCGACTTTTTAGTTCACTGACCATATAATTAAAAGTTTTTGATAATTGTCCAATATCCCCATCTTTCGCGCGTACAGGCACAAAAACTTCCATATTCCCTAAAGCTACATCATCAGCAGCACTAATGAGACGGCGAATAGGACGTACCAAACGATCAGCAACAGCAATACCAGCCCAAATAGCCGATAAGAATAAACTAAAAAAAAGACAGAGATAAAGCATACCAAATGCTATCTGTGTTAGCAGACGATTTTCATTTAAATCGCGATAACGATCTGTATTAACTTCTGTCAAACGCAAAGCAGAGAGAACTTCTTTATCAACATCACGCACCAAATATAAAAATGTGTTTGGAATATTAGTAAATTTTAAAACAATGCCAAAATAATCATGAACCCCCGGTTGAAAAGAAAAAGGCCTCGCACTGGTCGCCCGCTCAATGAGATGAGAAGGAGGTATCGGTAGCTTATCTTCATCACCAAGATCGCTTGATATAAAAACAGTTCCGCTAGAACTTAGCAAAAATGCACCACGTAAATTGCGCCCTATAGCATGACGCGTCAATTGCATTCTATACTCAGCGGGATTGCGCTCTAAAAGCCTTTTATTATCAAGTGCAAATGCCATAGCGTAAGATAAATTTTTCAAATTTTGTAGCATTTCATCTGCATAAGCATTCGCTAAATCGATAGAAGAACCTACTATTTGCCGTGTTGTTGTATCAAACCATCGATCAAGTCCTAAATTTAGGGCAGGCCCTGATACAAGAGCGACAGCAACAGCCGGCATTGTTGCGACAAGTGCAAACAATGAAATAAGGCGCACATGAAGACGAGAACCCGCACGCCTTGAACGCCACGCACGAATGATGGGGATCATCTCATAAAAAACAATGATCACAAGTCCTAAAACCCAAACACTATTAACCCCTATAAGTATAAGAGTTACAGCTCTACTAGGAACAACAGGAGTCAATCCAATAAGAATGATAAATGAAACAGATGCTGTTAGCAAAGCCAACACAATAATTGTAATCCCTAAAAAGATATACATCTTACTTAAGCGATACAACTCATCGCTAGAGGTATTTTGATCTATATCTTGGAGCTTCGTTATAGATGTTGTCTTCATCATGAGCTTACATACCCTTATCCCATTGTTTCATATAACCTCTTGCGACAAAAGTTGACAATACCAATACCACATTTAAAATAGAGCCAATCTAACAAATAAAGAAAGAACTTCTACATTTGACAAATTATCTTTAAAATAAAACGTCTACGGTGATAGTTTATAAAGGAGATGAGATGCGGTTAACCAAACAGACAAATTATGCACTTCGAATGCTCATGTACTGTGCAGATAATCAAGGATCTCTCAGTCGCATTCCAGAAATAGCCAAGGCATATGCCGTATCCGAGCTTTTTTTATTTAAAATTCTTCAACCACTTGTTGAAGCAGGCTTTATACAAACAGTCCGTGGACGCAATGGAGGCGTTAAATTGGCTAAACCCGCAACCGAAATTTCGGTAGCCGATGTTGTGAAAGTAACAGAAGATAACTTTTATATGGCAGAATGTTTCGATGTTGCTGAATCGAACTGTCCATTAATAGATTTTTGTGGTTTAAATGCCGCCCTTCAAAAAGCATTAAATGCTTTTTTTGATGTTTTATCAGTGATATCTCTTGCTGATCTAAAACGGAAAAACTTTCAAAATCAATTGAAATTTGACGGTCATAAAACAATCAACTAAGCAATATAAAAGGAGAGAAAATATTTCTATTGCAGCGATAATATTAGCCGCTGGACGCGGTGAAAGAGCAGGATCTCCACAAAAAACTCCCAAACAATACCGACTTCTAGGAAAAGAACCGGTTATTTATCATACTGTGCGCTGTTTTGTACAGCATCCAGCCATTACAACGATTGTTCTTGTTATTCATCCAGAAGACCATCAAATTTGTGAACAAGCTATTGCTGATTTTAAAGAACATCTTATTATCGTTGAAGGAGGGAATACACGTCAAATATCCACCTTAAATGGACTGCATGCACTTAAAAATTTTAAGCCTCAATATGTGCATATTCACGATGGTGCACGTCCCTTTATCGAAAATCAATTCCTCGAGAAAATTCATACCACCATCAACCAAAAAGAAGGTGTTCTTCCTGTCCTTGCTGTCTCTGACACCCTTAAACGTGTAAATGACGCACATTATGTTTTAGAAACAATTGCCCGCACCCATCTCTATAGTGCGCAAACTCCACAGTGCTTTCCCTTTGAAAACATCTTAGCTGCTCATGAAAAAGCAAGGCAAGCTTGTAAACAAGAATTTACTGATGATTCTGCAATTGCCGAATGGTTTGGAATTCCTATGCGCACAATTCCTGGGGATCCTAACAACATAAAAATTACATGGCACGAAGATTTTAAGACTGCACATTTATATCTCCAGAAAAAAATGCAAATGTTTCCTGATATCCGTACTGGCAATGGTTATGATGTTCACTCTTTCGAAGAAGGATCTTCTCTTACATTATGCGGCGTAAAAATCCCTTTTCATAAAAAATTAAATGGACACTCTGATGCTGATGTCGCTTTTCATGCATTAACAGATGCCCTGCTCGCTACACAAGGAGCAGGAGATATAGGCACGCATTTTCCTCCCTCTGATCCTCAATGGAAAAATGCATCTTCAGAAATTTTTCTCCGTTATGCTCTTGATATTGTTAAACAAGCAGGAGGACGTATTGCCAATGTTGATATTACACTGATCGCCGAAGCCCCGAAAATTAGCCCCTATCGTCATAAAATGGTAGAAAATCTTATGGATGTGCTCACAATTTCAACCGATCGGATTTCTATCAAAGCAACAACAAACGAAAAGCTCGGATTTATTGGTCGTGGGGAAGGCATTGCGGCTTTTGCAACAGCTAACGTTCTTTATCCAGGAGAAATTCCAAAATGACAGATTCTTGTGAAAAACAAGCACATAACGTGCTGACAGCTTGTCGCCAAAAAAGCTTACTCTTAACAACTGTCGAGTCTTGTACAGGAGGCCTCATTGCTGCTAATCTCACTAATATTGCAGGATCATCAGATGTTCTCGATTGTGGATTCGTTGTTTATTCAAATGAAGCTAAAACGCGTCTTATTGGCGTATGTGCTGAGCTTATAAAAACGCACGGTGCTGTTTCAAAAGAAGTTGCTCTTGCAATGGCTGAGGGCGGATTAAAATACTCACACGCCGGAATTGCAGTTTCTGTAACAGGAATTGCTGGACCAGGAGGAGCAAGTCTCAATAAACCTGTAGGACTTGTACATTTTGCAGTTGCTTACAAAAATCATAGAACTCTGCACAAAGAAATGCATTTTGGTAACCTTGATCGCAACACTATCCGCGATGCAGCCGTTAAAAATGCTTTGAAAATGGTCTTGCAATCTCTCCAATGAAGTCTAAAATTCAATTCTCAAATTTTATGCTACCACAAGGACAACCGGTGAAATTCGATACATATCGTGTAAATATCAACTGAATAAATTATGTTGCCGGATGTCCATAAATTTGATGTGCGCGCATTTCAAAAGCATCGGTAAACTTACGAACTGCAATGTCAAACATTGATCCCATCACTAATCCAAGCATTTTGCTTTTAAATTCATAATTAATAAAAAACTCTACCTTACATGCATTAATATTTTCAATATCTTGAAAATCCCAACGATTTTCAAGATATCTGAATGGACCATCAATATATTTGACCTCTATAAGATTTTCCTTTGGCTGAAGAAATACCTGAGTGGTAAAAATTTCTCGGATAAGCTTATAACCAATGATCATATCAGCAAGAATTAATGTTTTTCCCTCATATTCCTTACGAGAACGTACTATTAACCCTTCACACATTGGTAAAAACTCAGGATAATGCTCAATATCTGAAACAAGATCAAACATTTCACGGGCACTATGGGCAATCTGCCGATGTGTTGTAAAAGTCGGCATAATTATCTCTGTAAGGTAAATTTCTCAGCACGTGCTTTTTGTAAAATCGCGAAATCATCGCCAGCATGATGAGATGAACGCGTCAAAGGATTGGAAGCCATATGTAAAAAACCTTTCACTTTACCAATTTTGGCAAAAGACTCAAATTCTTCAGGAGGCACAAAACGAATAACTGGATGATGCTTGCGCGTAGGCTGCAAATATTGCCCTATTGTCATAAAGTCAACATCAGCAGAACGCAAATCATCCATTAATTGAAGAATTTCATTTCGCTCTTCTCCAAGACCAACCATAATTCCTGATTTTGTAAAGATCGTTGGATCAAGTTCTTTAACGCGTTGCAAAAGCCGAACTGAATGAAAATAACGTGCTCCTGGACGAACTTTTAAATATTTAGAAGGAACGGTTTCTAAATTATGATTAAAAACATCAGGCTTAGCAGCAACAACAACTTCTAAAGCGCCATCCTTATGGCGAAAATCAGGTGTAAGAACTTCAATTGTCGTCTTGGGAGTTTTTCGACGAATCGCATCAATAACTTTTGCAAAATGCTCAGCACCACCATCAGCAAGATCATCACGATCAACTGATGTAATGACAACATGTTTTAGAGCCATCTGTGCTACAGCATCCGCCACACGTTCTGGCTCATTATCATCAACAGCAAGCGGAATACCTGTCGCAACATTGCAAAATGCACAAGCCCGCGTACATATTTCGCCTAAAATCATAAAGCTGGCATGCCGCTGGCTCCAGCATTCGCCAACATTGGGACAACCGGCTTCTTCACATACGGTCACTAATTTATGAGTGCGCACAATACCATGCGTTTCTTTATAGACCTGTGATGTCGGTGCTTTTACCCGAATCCAATCTGGTTTTTTTTGAATGCTTGTATCCGGACGGTGTGCTTTTTCAGGATGACGCAAACGTCTATTCGTAACTCTATCAACAACCGTAACCATTTAAGCCTTTGCCCTATCAATATAGAATGACAATGAAAAATTAAATATAAAATCTTTCATACAATCTAGCCATCAAGCATTTAAAACTTGACCATAAGCATCCAATACACTTTCTTTCATCATTTCCGATAATGTCGGGTGTGGAAAGACAGTATGCATCAATTCTTGCTCGGTTGTTTCAAGATTCATGGCAATAACAAAACCTTGAATCAATTCTGTTACCTCTGCTCCTACCATATGTGCACCAAGAAGCTGCCCCGTTTTTTTATCAAAAATAGTTTTCACTAATCCTTGGTCTTCACCCAAAGCAATCGCTTTGCCATTCGCTGAAAAGGTATAACGACCAACACGGATATCATAACCTGCTTCTTTTGCAGCAGCTTCTGAAAGCCCTACAGATGCAACTTGCGGTGTACAATATGTACATCCTGGAATTTTCCTCTTATCAAGCGGATGAACATTTTCCAAGCCTGCAAGATGTTCAATGCATATCACGCCCTCTTCTTCTGCTTTATGTGCCAACATAGGAGGACCAGCAACATCACCAATAGCATAGATACCCTCGACACCTGTCCAACTCCATTCGTCGGTTACAATACACCCGCGATCCGTTTTTATACCCAATGCTTCTAATCCTAGATTCTCAATATTACCTTGAATTCCAACAGCTGAAATCATCCGATCAGCTGTAATTATTTCTGTCTTACCCTTCACATCAATATGTGCTGTAACAAAATCAGAAGCTTTTTCAACTTTGGTTACTTTTGCCTGTGTGAGAATGCGTATACCTTTTTTTTCTAACTGTTTACGAGCAAAGGTTGAAATTTCAATATCTTCAGCAGGCATGATATAAGGCATCATTTCAACAACAGTAACCTTAGCTCCCATATCATGATAGAAAGAGGCAAATTCAATACCAATTGCTCCAGACCCCATTATCAAAAGTGACTTCGGCATTGCCTGTGGAATCATCGCTTCAAAATAAGTCCAAATGAGCTTTCCGTCTGGCTCAATACCCAGAAGAGAGCGAGGACGTGCACCAGTTGCAATAATAACGTGCTTTGCTTGATAAATCCCCTCTCCTAATGTCCCTTTAGGGACTGGACTTTGCGGTTGCATAATCGGTTTAGACGATGAAGAAACCATAATTTCCGCAGGTTGGTTTCCTTTAGTTCCCTTAATAAGCTTTGCTTCACCCCAAATAATGTCGATTTTGTTTTTTTTCATTAAAAAACCGACACCAGCATTTAAACGCGCTGAAACTCCACGCGAACGTGCCACAACATCTTTAATGTTTGCTTCAATCTTACCATTAAGCTTTAAACCATAATCCTTCGCATGTTCAGCAAAATGCTTTATTTCTGCTGAACGCAAAAGCGCTTTGGTTGGAATACAACCCCAATTTAAGCAAATTCCACCAAGATGTTCACGTTCAACAATTGCAGTCTTAAAACCACATTGCGCCGCACGAATTGCAGTTACATATCCACCAGGACCTGATCCAATCACAATTACATCATAAAGATTCGCCACAGTAATCCCTCCATGGATATAGACAAAACAGATATGAACTCTTTAAGCTTAAAATAAAAAACATTATGACAAAATTTTCTTGTGTCTTTCAATTCAAAGCTTCACATAAAAGACCTTCGCTCACTTAAAAATTGCTCTTAAAATTTTTTTTAATCACTTTTACCATTCTAACATATTATACTCACACATAATTTACATGAAGTATTTTTAAACAGCTCAAATAAGCATTGCTAATGGATTTTCAATTATCTTCTTAAAAGTCTGCGCAAGCTCTGCTGCTAAAGCACCATCAACAGCACGATGATCAGCAGAAAGTGTAACTGACATGACTGTCGCAACACCTAATGCGCCATTTTTAACAACAGCACGTTGTTCCCCTACACCAATCGCAAAAATTGTCGCATGTGGTGGGTTAAGAATAGCAGAAAAACTTTTCACACCATACATTCCCATATTTGATACAGCTGTCGTTCCTCCCTGATATTCTTCCATTTTTAACTTGCGCTCACGTGCACGCTTGACAAAATCTTTCATCTCATGAGAAATAATGGATAAAGATTTTTCCTCTGCATGGCGAACAATGGGGGTAATTAACCCATCCGGAACAGAAACTGCCACACCTACATCACAATGTTTGTGATGGAGTATTCCATCTTCAAGCCAAGAGACATTAGCATCAGGAACCGCCTTTAAAGAAAGCGCTACAGCTTTAATAACCATATCATTCACAGAAAGCTTATAAGCGGGCTTAATCCCTTCTTGCGTCTTAATCATTGGTGCAGCAGCATTCAATTGCGTACGAAGGACCAATAACGCATCGAGTTCACAATCGAGCGTCACATAGAAATGTGGTACCGTCTGCTTTGATTCAACCAAACGCTTAGCGATTGTTTTACGCATATTATTATGGGGAGTGAATGTATATTCATCTTCTTTGAACAGCTTCAATACCTGTTCGTCAGACGCACCTGTTCTTATGGATTGTCTAATTTGTGATGAATCAGAATCTTCAAGAGTACCACTCCTCAAGGCTTTTTCTACATCGCGTTTAATAATACGCCCATGAGGACCGCTTCCAGAAATAAGTGATAAATTAAAACCAAACTGAGCTGCCAATCGCCGCGCTAAGGGAGAGGAAAAAAGACGCATATCCTTTTTATCTCGCTGTACGACTTGTTGAACTGATGATCCATCAGATATCTGGATTGTCTTTAGATCTGTTTGTTTTATCTCCTCTGTTTCTTTGACCGAAAAACAGGAAGGTGTTTCTTGTGCAACCTTTGCCGCCTCAGCTAAATCTTCACCCTCTTCTGCTAAAACAACAATCAAACTATTTACTTTAACGCCTTGCGTACCAGCAGGAACAACGATCTTAGCAACTGTCCCTTCATCAATGGCCTCTACTTCCATTGTTGCTTTATCTGTCTCAATTTCAGCAATAACATCACCAGTGGAAACCTTATCCCCAACCTTAACATTCCATTTTGATAAATGCCCTTCTTCCATCGTTGGGGAAAGCGCAGGCATTGTAATTTTAATGGGCATAGTGCTTTCCTCCGTTACATTCTATAAGTCACAGCCTTAACAGCGTCAACAATCTCAGCAATGCTGGGCAAAGCCAATTTTTCAAGATTAGCAGCATAAGGCATCGGAACATCTTTACCAGAAATTGTAGCAACTGGTGCATCAAGATAATCAAAAGCTTGCTGCATAACACGTGTTGCTATTTCAGTTCCAACAGATGACTGAGGATACCCCTCTTCAATTGTTACCAAACGACCTGTTTTTTTAACTGAAGAAACAATTGTTGGAAGATCCATTGGACGTATGGTCCGTAAATCAATTAATTCAACGTCAATACCAAGTTTTTCAATTTCTGACAACGCTTGAACGGCATAATGCATCCCAATCCCACAAGCAACAATCGTGACATCTTGTCCAGATTTATGAATACGCGCCTTACCAATAGGTAAAACAAAATCATCTATTTGAGGAACCTCAAATTGATGACCATATAAAATTTCGTTTTCAAGAAAAATAACAGGGTTGTCATCACGAATCGCAGCCTTTAGCAAACCTTTTGCATCTGCAGCACTATAAGGCATGACAACCTTAAGCCCTGGCACATGACTGTACCATGCCGCATAACACTGAGAATGCTGGGCACCAACACGCGCCGCCGCACCATTTGGACCACGAAAAACCATCGGAGCAGTCATTTGCCCACCAGACATATAACGGGTTTTCGCCGCAGAGTTGATAATTTGATCAATCGCCTGCATAGCAAAATTAAATGTCATAAACTCAACAATAGGACGCAACCCCCCAAAAGCAGCACCAACAGCCAATCCTGCAAACCCATGTTCTGTAATGGGTGTATCAATAACGCGGCGTGCACCAAATTCTTCTAATAAACCTTGGCTTACTTTATAAGCACCTTGATATTGTGCTACTTCTTCTCCCAATAAGAAAACCATCTCATCACGCCGCATCTCTTCCGCCATAGCCTGATTAAGTGCTTCACGCACTGTCATGGTAACCATCGAAGTCCCCACTGGAATATCGAAATCAGAACTATGCTCAGAAGCAGAAGATGCTTGCACCACCGCAGAAAGAGACGAAGATTCCTCTTTGGATTTTTGTTGCAAATCTAAAAAATTAGCAGTTTGTGAAAGATCCTCAACACTCTCACCTTCTTCTAATAATACCGCAATAACAGTATTAACCTTTACACCTTCAGAACCTTCAGAAACACAAATCTTCCCAAGAGTGCCTTCATCAACGGCTTCTACTTCCATCATTGCTTTATCAGTTTCAATTTCGGCAATCACATCACCAGAGCTAATTTTATCACCTTCTTTCTTGAGCCACTTAGACAATTTACCTTCTTCCATCGTTGGTGAAAGCGCAGGCATCAAAATATCAATAGACATACTCGCTTCCCTCGCATCAAACTAAAACATCAGTATAGAGCTCAGAAACATCTGGCTCTTGATCACTTTGCGCAAAATCTGCCGCATCCGCAACAATCGCACGTACCTCTTTATCAATAGACTTTAAATCGTCTTCACTCGCCCAACTTTGTTTAAGAATCCGATCTTTCACCTGATCAATTGGATCGTGTTCTTCTTTTATTTTTTGAACCTCTTCCTTGGTACGATATTTTGCTGGATCAGACATCGAATGACCACGATAGCGATAAGTCTGCATATCGAGAATGATTGGCCCTTTACCCGAACGCGCCCAAGAGATTGCTTCATCAGCAGCTCCTTTTACTGCTCGAACATCCATACCATCAACAACAATACCTGGAATTTCAAAAGAAAGACCACGACGAGAAAAATCAGTCTCTGCCGAAGCACGCGCAACTGATGTTCCCATAGCATATTGATTATTTTCAATAATATAAATAACAGGAAGCTTCCAAAGCGAAGCCATATTAAAACTTTCGTAAACCTGCCCCTGATTAGCAGCTCCATCACCAAAATACACTAAGGTCACATTATCTTTGCCAAGATACTGATTCGAAAATGCTAAACCGGAGCCAATCGGAACCTGTGCACCAACAATACCATGTCCACCATAAAAATTCTTTTCTTTAGAAAACATATGCATTGAGCCCCCTTTCCCCTTGGAAAACCCACCTTGACGCCCCGTTAATTCTGCCATGACACCATGCGGACTCATACCAACCGCCAACATATGTCCATGATCACGATAAGATGTGATAACCTGATCGCCTTCTTTTGCTGCTTTTAGTGTTCCAATAACAACAGCTTCCTGCCCAATGTAGAGATGACAAAACCCACCAATAAGCCCCATACCATAAAGTTGGCCTGCTTTCTCTTCAAAACGGCGAATTAAAAGCATCTCACGATAAGCATCAATCTCTTCCTCTTTTGTAAAAGTGGCTCTTGGTGCTTTTTTTGTAGTGTTTGATAATGCAGTGTGCACCACCGACGCAGAACCTTTTTTAGACCTTTCTGCCATATTAAACTCCCTTTTATGATTATTTAGGAATAACCTTTACGAACAAAAGTTACAAGCATTATCAATCAGCTTAGATGACATCACAGATGATCTGTGTTAAAGTATTTCTGAAATCAAACCCTGTCTCATTAACTTTTCATATCATTGAAAGGGGTGAGTATTGTTAATTCATTTGGCTTAGAAAAATTTAAATTCTTCCGGATATACTCATCCAACATATCTCTTTCAATATGCCCATTGCGTAAAAGAAAAATACGCTTCTCAATAGATATTCTTTCGGATTCCACTTTATGAAGTTCCTCTTCTAATTCGACAATCTGTTGATTAACTTCAGTGCGCGAATACAGCCCATACTCACCATGGTAAATATGATAACTAAAATAGCTTAAAACTCCCATAGTCATAAGGGGGAGCACAAAGCGTACTTTGATTGATCGGCGTTTTTGCTTTGTCCACATAAAATAGCACAGTCTTTATAGCACAATCTTCTTAATATTTTGCCCAACTGTACATAATTTTAATTAATAGCCCATTACCATCCCCCCACTCATAAAAAATTGTTATTATATTCTGAATACCTCCCTATAAGGAAATTATGTGATCTCCTTTTATATTACAATTCTTGGCGTTTGCTAATTTGTAACTCTATATCCATTTTTGTCAGTAAATTTCCCCGTTACAATGAATATAAAATCAATAGTTCTCCAAATCAAAGTCACAATCAATCCAATCACCGTTAAAGACAGAACAAGCATTAAAATGCCCGTTCCAACTTTACCAACTATAAAGCGATGAATTCCTAATAAACCGAAGAACCAACAAACAACCCCAGCCACCACTTGTGAGTGTTCTGACACTTGTTGCACCAAAAGAGGAACAACAGATTTAATGGTATCCCCTTCACACACAAAATCAACAGCATCACCCACCTGCGGTGGATTCTTTCCTAACCAATCCCAATTCGAGAATTGATAGCGCTTACCATCATCACCCAAAACGAGATAAATTTGTTGATCCTGACTAATAATTCTACCTCTCATCTTTACCACCTATAAAATTGTTACTCACATGTTCTTATAAAGGAATTTCTTCTATTTTGATAATATGCCAATTAACATCACTGCGTGAATACAATCCGTACTCACCGTAATAAATGCGATATCTTAAATAGATTAAAATCCCCCCAATATTCTAAAATTCTCTATCGCCATAAGTGCCTGAGACAAATCATACTTTAACTGTATTGTCTCTTTATTGTGACGATAGAGAATAATACTGTCTTTTTCAATACTTTTAATCAACTATGCGTAATTTCACTATCAAAAATAGATAGAAGCAACTGATTGTTGCATATTTAATACAACAAAATAAGTAATAATACCTGCTTTTACACTCTTATATTACAACATACAGCTTCTACCAACGTGTAATTTGCTTTCCATCTTTGTCAGTAAACTTCCCAGAGGCAATAACTATAAAGTCAACAATTGCCCAAATCCCTGTAAGCATCAGCCCAGCAATTGTCAAAGATAGAATAAGCATTAAAGCACCTGTTCTCACTTTACCAACCATAAAACGGTGAACACCAAATACACCAGCAAACCAACAAATGAGTGCTAACATTGGTTTTGAAGGTTCTGAATCTTGTTGCGATAATGGGAAAACAGAATTTACAGTCTCACCTACACATAAAAAATCAACAGCATCACCTACTCTGGGAGGATTCTTCCCTAACCAATCCCAAGTTGCAAACTGATAACGCTTACCATCATCACCAGAAACGAGATAAGTCCCTTGATCTTGACTAATAATTATACCTCTCATCTTTAGCACCTATAAAATGTTGAATACATATCTTACAGTTAAATCTTATCATCTGAATGAGGTTACAATTTAAAATCTTAAGCTCATAACTCAACGCTGCACATTACCCGCATAACATGCCTGTTCCCCTAACATTTCTTCAATACGAATGAGCTGATTATATTTTGCTAATCTATCTGAACGTGCAAGCGAACCGGTTTTAATCTGCCCACAATTTGTTGCAACAGCGAGATCTGCAATAAAAGAATCTTCCGTTTCGCCAGAACGGTGAGATATAATGGCATGATAGCCTGCTTTATGTGCTGTTTCTACAGCATCAAGCGTCTCGCTCAAAGTCCCAATCTGATTCACTTTAATAAGAATAGAGTTGGCAGCACCCATTTTGATACCATCACGCAAACGCGTCGAATTTGTTACAAACAAATCATCGCCAACAAGCTGACATTTTTTACCAACCGAATTCGTAAGTAACTTCCAACCTTCCCAATCATCTTCAGCCATTCCATCCTCAATTGAAATAATGGGATAATTTTCAACAAGGTGTGTCAAATAATCTACTTGTTCCTGAATACAACGACACTTACCCTCACCTTTATAAAAATATGATCCGTCTTTATACAATTCTGTTGAAGCGCAATCTAAACCAAGCGCAATTTGTTCACCTGGTTTATATCCACACGCTATTATAGATTCTATAATAAAATCAATTGCCTGCTCCGCGCTTTTAAATTGGGGTGCAAAACCACCTTCATCACCAACATTAGTATTATGTCCTGCATCCTTCAAACGTTTTTTCAATGTATGAAAAACCTCCGCACCGTAGCGGACTGCTTCTTTTAGTGTCGATGCACCAATAGGAATAATCATAAATTCTTGAAAATCAATTGGGTTATCAGCGTGAACTCCACCATTAATAATATTCATCATTGGTGTCGGAAGAACATGCGCCTGTATACCACCAATATAACGATATAAAGGCAAACTTAATGATTCTGCCGCTGCCTTTGCAACAGCTAATGAAACCCCGAGAATGGCATTAGCACCAAGACGTGCTTTGTTGGGTGTCCCATCTAAGGCGATCATTGCTTGATCAATGGCCATTTGATTTCTTGCATCTCTCCCACCAAGTTCCTCAAGAATTTCACCATTGACTGCGGCAACTGCTTTCTCAACGCCTTTTCCTTGATAGCGCACACCACCATCACGAAGCTCTACAGCTTCATGGGCCCCTGTCGATGCCCCTGAAGGGACAAGAGCGCGACCAAAAGCTCCGTTTTCCAAATGAACATCAACTTCTACTGTTGGATTCCCTCGGCTATCAAGCACCTCACGTCCAATGATATCAACAATTATAGTCATGCGTGTGTCCTTATCCAGCAAAAGTTTTGATTCATTTTAAACGCCATAATGAAAAATACCCTCTCTCTTCAATGTAACTTTTTTGATAAATAATCAAATTCCATTAAAGTCTCAAGAAGTCTTTGTAAATGATCAATTTTAACCATATTAGGTCCATCAGAAGGCGCGTTATCTGGATCTTGATGCGTTTCTAAAAAAACACCTGCGACCCCAACAGAAACAGCTGCACGCGCCAAAACTTCGACAAATTGACGCTGTCCACCAGATGAAACACCTTGACCACCGGGTTCTTGAACAGAATGCGTTGCATCAAAAATAACAGGAGCACCAAATGAACGTAAAATAGGCAATGAACGCATATCAGAAATAAGCCGGTTATAACCAAATGAAGTCCCTCGTTCACAAAGCATAACATTCGGATTCCCGCTTTGTGTAACTTTTTTTAAAACATTCTCCATATCCCACGGCGCTAAAAATTGACCTTTTTTAATATTGATAATGCGCCCCGTTTTGGCAGCCGCTATCAAAAGATCTGTTTGACGACATAAAAACGCAGGGATTTGCAAAATATCTACTGTAGAAGCAACAATCGTGCATTGCTCTTCTGTATGGACATCAGTTAATACTGGACAACCAAATTCCTTCTTCAAATCAGAAAAAATAGCCATTGCTTTTTCAAGACCGATGCCCCGTACCGCACCCAAAGATGTTCGGTTGGCTTTATCATAACTCGATTTATAAACAAATCCAATGCCAACTTGATCTGCAATTGCCTTAATCCGACCAGCCATTTCAAAGGCATGATCTCGGCTCTCCATTTGACATGGCCCCGCAATTAATGAAAAAGAAGCTTTATTTGAAAAAACAACATTTCCAACTTTCACAATGGTATTTGGTTTAGACATTCTATTCCTCAAAAAGTAAACAATCTCATTGATGTACTAAACCAATCGACTTTGTTCTATAGCTGCTTCAATAAAAGAAGAAAAAAGTGGATGTGGATCAAATGGACGTGATTTCAGTTCCGGATGGTATTGGACACCAATGAACCAAGGATGATCTGCATATTCTATTGCTTCTGGCAAAATACCATCGGGAGACATACCAGAAAAAATTAAACCACACTGTTCTAGTTTGTCTTTATAATCGATATTGACCTCATAACGATGACGATGTCGCTCATTAATCCTTGTTATCCCGTAAATCTTGGCAATATGGCTATTTTCTTTTAATTCAGCGGGAAAAGCACCAAGACGCATTGACCCTCCAAGATTACTACAGTGTGTACGTTGCTCAAGAACCTCCCCTTTGAACCATTCTGTCATCAAACCCACAATCGGATTTTTTGTTTGGCAAAATTCACTTGATGAAGCTTCCTCAATCTTTGCAATATTGCGTGCAGCTTCTATACAAGCCAATTGCATTCCAAAACAAATCCCTAAAAAGGGAACTTTACGTTCCCGTGCAAATTGAATGGCTCGCATTTTTCCTTCTGCACCACGTGCCCCAAAAGCACCAGGTACCAGAACTCCATGAACCTTTTGTAAAGTAGATGTTGGATCTTCTCTTTCAAAAATCTCTGCATCAATCCATTCAATATTAACCTTCACTTTATTGGCTAAACCACCATGGGCAATCGCTTCGGTAAGAGATTTATAAGCATCCTTCAATCCGATATATTTTCCAACAACAGCAATTGTTACTTCCCCTTCAGGATGGTGAATCCAATGTGTAATATCTTCCCAATGATCCATCTTAGGCTTAGGTGCTGGATTCATTCCAAAAGTAGCCAGAACTTCTGAATCTAACCCCTCTTTATGGTAAGCTATGGGAACATCATAAATTGTTGGCATATCCAATGCCTGAATAACTGCACTTGAACGAACATTACAAAAAAGTGATAATTTGCTTCGCTCTGTTTCCGGAATAGAACGATCTGCACGCACTAACAAAATATCGGGCGCTATACCAATCGATTGTAATTCTTTGACGGAATGTTGCGTTGGTTTGGTTTTTAATTCACCAGACGAAGGAATATAAGGCATTAATGTAAGATGGACATAAATAACACTGTTCCTTGGTAATTCATTGTGAAGCTGACGAATCGCTTCTAGAAAAGGCATTGCTTCAATATCACCAACCGTTCCACCTATTTCACACAAAACAAAGTCAAATTCCTCATTCCCCGTCGTAATAAATCCCTTAATTTCGTCGGTAACATGAGGTACAACTTGAACGGTTGCCCCCAAATAATCACCGCGTCGTTCTCGTTCAATGATATTTTGATAAATACGCCCTGTTGTAATATTATCTTGGCTATTTGCAGAACGCCCCGTAAAACGCTCATAATGGCCAAGATCAAGATCAGTTTCTGCACCATCATCGGTCACAAACACCTCACCATGTTGATAAGGTGACATTGTCCCTGGATCAACATTCAAATAAGGATCAAGTTTGCGAAGCCGTACACGATACCCACGAGCCTGTAACAGTGCAGCTAACGCCGCCGCAGCAATACCTTTCCCAAGAGAGGAAACCACACCACCAGTAATAAAAACATAACGTGTCATGGGCTTATGGTGATAAGCAGTTTATACAAATTTTTCCAGCAAAAAATGCAAAAAAAAATAATTTTTCCTCTATAAAACAAAAAAGGTGAAAAAATCACCTTTCTTAAAATCTATAATTTCTTAAAAAGACTATTTTTTACCATTATCCGGAACTGGATTTTCAAGAACCGGCGGAACGGGGTTTTCAATTTCAGGATTTATAGGCTCTTTTTGTTCCTGAGATGGAGCAGAAGTTCCTCCTAGCTGTTCAAGAATAGAAGGCTGAGAATTACCATCTGATGATGGGGTCACTTCCGGAATCCCTTTATTTTTAGAGTTCTTTTCTGAGTTAACCGGAATACGCTTGAGAATATCAGAACTCGAATTCGATATACTCCCCACAACGGTAAGTCCAATGGACACTGCAAAAAAACAACATGCCAAAATAGCAGTCAAACGTGTTAACGGATTTTTGGACCCGCGTGTTCTCATCAACCCAGAACCATTACTCGCACCAAACCCGCCACCTTCCGAAGGTTGAATTAAGATAACACCAACCAAAGTAATAACAACCAAAAAATGAATAACTATAAATACTGTTTGCATAAACCCTGCTCTTTAAATAACTTTTCACGGCTCTTTACACAAAAATAGCACATAATCCAAGGGAAAACCAAGATTCCTTTGTTATAATTTACGATAGACATCGCAAATGGTTAAAAAGTCAATCGCTTTCAAGCTTGCTCCACCTATCAGAGCACCATTAACATGCTCGGTGCTCAAAAGCTCAAATGCATTAGATGGTTTTACTGACCCACCATAAAGCAAACGTATCTTGTTTCCTTCATGACCAAAACGAGCGCACATCTCATTACGAATAAAACTATGCACTTCTGCTACATCTGCTGAAGTAGCCGTATTGCCTGTCCCTATAGCCCATACTGGTTCATAAGCAATGATGACATTCCCTGCTGTTGCACCATCTGGCAAAGATCCCTCAAGCTGTTGCTTGAGAATGTCTAGCACCTTATTACTTTTACGTTCCTCTAATGTTTCACCAATACAAACAAGAGCAACAAGACCTGTTCGCCATGCCGCTTGCACTTTAGTACAAACAATTGCATTATTTTCTTGATAAACCGTGCGACGTTCTGAATGCCCAATAATGACATGGGTTGCCCCTGCTTCTTTAAGCATAAAAGCTGAAACATCCCCAGTATAAGGGCCATGATCATCACAGTGACAATCTTGTCCCCCTAAAAGAAGATTTGTACCACCCAACGTATCAGAAGCCCGCGATAAAAGTGTTGCTGGAACACAAATAAGCGCCTCAAGAAAATAGCCTAAATCAGTGCTAACACCAGCAGCAATGGCACGCAACTCTCCAAGCGATTCACCGGTTCCATTCATTTTCCAATTTCCAGCAACAAAAGGCCGAATATTTGGAGACATATTTTCACCTCAGAAATTATCACAACATATCCTTCATCCCTTAGGTATCAAATTATAAAGCGAAAGCAAGTCTTTAAGCTTGCATCTTTCGCATCTTTATTGCAAATTCCGTTACTGCTTTGATAATAACGCATGCTAAAAATGGAATTGAACAATGCTTGACACCATGAGAAGTGCTGCAAATTCTTGGATTGCCAAGATTCTCCTTGCTATTTTGCTCTTATGCTTCATCCTTTTATGGGGAATACCACAGTTACATACAAAAGGTGAAAGGGACCTTATTACTTCTGGAAAGTCTACAATAACTGTCGATGGTTACCGTCTTGCACTTGCCGATCAAAGCACACGTTTAGCATTCGCATCTCATCTCGGGCGAATGTTCACACCAAACGAAATGCAGCAATACAAAATTCCCGCTTTTGTTTTCAATCAATTACAAGAAAATGTCCTGTTTGATGAACAGGCACGTAAAATGAAAATTAGTCTTTCAAAAGATACAATAGCGCGTATTCTTGGCGCTGATAATATGTTTCAAATGAATGGGACCTTTGATCAAAATTTGTTTCGTAACTATCTTAAGCATTTAGGTATCAGCGAAAATAATTTTCTTGATTATTACACCCAAAAGGAGAAACGTAACCAGCTTCTTGCTGCTACGATGTCAGGGATGAAGGCACCAGATCTTTTTTATAAGTCCCTCGCTGTGTATCAAAGAGAGACCCGAATCGCTGATTATCTTGTTATTGATCTCAACGAGAAAACAATTGTTGCCCCCAACCAAGAAACGTTACGAAAATGGTTTGAAACTCATAAAAATAGATTTCGTACTCCAGAATACCGCACTGTTTCTTTATTATCTATAACATCGGATCAGATTATAAAACCCGAAGATATTTCAAAAGACGAAGCAAGAGTTTATTATACACAAAATACTTCGCTTTTTATGACCCCTGAAAAACGCACAATTGAAGAGCTCCGATTCTCTACCCGTGAAGCTGCTGATAATGCGGCAAAAAAAATAGCCGATGGATTGAGTTTTGATGAGCTGGTTAAAGCTGAAAACAAAACACTCAATGACATAAAAAAAGGGCCTCTAACAGAAAATGAGCTTCCTAGTCATCTAGCATCTGAGGTCTTTGAACTCAAACAAGGGCAAGTTAGTGCTGTAATCAATAGTATACAAGGTCCTGTTATCATTCGCGTAACACATATTGAGCCTTCAGGATCACTTCCTTTTGAAAGGGTGGAAGAAAATATTCGTCAAAAACTCACTCAAAATCGTGCTGTGGATGTTTTACGTAATCATTATACAGCAATCGAAAATGCCCGTTTTGAAGGAGCCTCTCTTAAAGAACTTGCTGATCAATATAAATTACCTTTGCGTACAATCACGATTGATAAAACAGGAAAAACAATTGACGACACAATACTGACGGATTTACCGCAAAAAGACATTTTACTGAACGCCATCTATCAATCAAATGAAGGGGTCGATCTTGATCCTCTCACTCTTCAAAAAGGTGGATATCTCTGGTATAAGGTGGATAAGATTATCCCTGCACGCGATAGAACACTTGAAGAAGCCAAGGAAGATGTGCTTTCCCAATGGAAAAGTGAAGAAGCTCAAAGACTTCTTGATGAAAAAGCTCAAAATGTTCTTAAACAGATCACTGAAGGAAAAAGTCTTGTTTCTCTTGCTCATACACTTGGTGTTAAAAAACAAACAACACAAGCCCTACACCGCCACGATTCATCTGAAATTTTTGGAATTGAAGGCGTTAGAGCATTATTTTCCGGTCCAAAAGATCATTATGGTGTGGTAAAAGGCCCAGTTGCAACAAGCCGTATTGTTTATCAAATAAAGGCCGTAACCATACCTAAAGATCTCACCCCTCATACCCTTTCACCTGATATTCGTAACAATATAGACACCACAATAAGAGAAGATCTGAAGCTAGAAATGCTACAAGTTGCCAATAAAGAACACCCTTTGGAAATTAATAGCTCTCTTTATCAGAAAATCTTCAATACTCGTCAGTAAAAAATCTGGCAAATGATTTTTGATATTTAAGTGATAAGATTTCAATCAGAACTCTCTTCTACAATTGAAAAAGTAAGATGGACTTCTTTTCTGTTAGTATGAGGATTAATAGAGTCCATAAAAATAATAAGAATCTCTGCAAACTCATGAGTTTGCAGGGAAACCGTAAATGCGATTCGGAAGATTAATTTTTTAAAGCAATAAAGAATGTAACTCATTCAGACAATTCTATGAATGTTCTTAATAACAAACGCTTATCACGTATAATCGTCTATACGCGCAACACTTTCTCAACCTATCGATTTATCTGTAACCATTAGAGATCATTTTCTCTTATTCAAAGATAAATTACCTTTCATTAACAAAGGTTAGACCACTCATCCATTCAAGAATCTCAAGATCATTACAAACCCAACCTCTGTAATTTTAAAGCTTGATCTTATGTTTTCTAATTTATTGACCATTGTACAGCACTAAACAAAAGAGACTATACAATACCTTCATCTCACCAAATCCAATTTTTAGCCACTCTAAGATTATCTTATCTCTTATCAATGCATTAGCAGTATTTTCGAAAAGAATTTTTCTTCATAATATTATATTGTGCAGTGATCTCCAACAAATTTCCTTGATTTCTTCTGTTCCTTTATAGCACTCTTTTATCCTTATAAAATCCTTGGAAAATTACTTCTTATTGCCGCTTTTGTTATTAACCAATAACGACGAAGCAATGGTAAAGTTGCACTTTCTTGAAAAACCCTAGCTCCCAACTGTGTGGATTTTTGAAGAGATGCTGGTATAATTGCTAATGGAAGAAATGCTGGTTTAAGTATTCTAGGCAAAGTATGAGAATATTCATAAAACTTGGCATAATGCCCTCGCGTTACCGCTACCATAGCTTCAATAATGCAGCACTTTTGTTCGTCATTGACACGATTACCCTCTAAATCCTTCCTATCCACTCCCACAGCCTTTAGTATATCAGCAGGTAAATAGTATTGATATCGTGATTGCATGAATGATATAAGGCGTAACATACCACTTAAACCTTGGGCAATCCCGCCACATTCACAGACATCTGTAAAATCTTGGGCCGCCTCAGGATCTAATATCTGACAAGAAAGCTGTAAAATGATATTCGCTGTTTCGCAACAATAGGATTCAAGATCATGAAGAGTTTCCATTGGATTGTGGTAAAGATCTAAAATCTGCGCATCACAGTAACGCAAAAAAGCTGTCTTGGGTAAATTAAAAAGAGTTATTGCTGCAAATAACTCATTGAGAATCGGATTATTTTTATTCTCTTGCATTTCACCATTAGCAATAGAATCATACCACCAGCGCAATCGTATCTCACCTATAAGCGGGTCGTGCACAGTTTCGCGAATACGAACAACTTCTACATTAAAAGCGTAAAGAGCAGCCAATGCTCTGCGCTTTTTTTTAGGTGCAAATAAAACCGATATATAGCGGTCACGATCAGTAGCACGCAAAATATCAAAACAATAAGGAAGAGAATCTATCATTTTATGACGCCTCTTAACCTCCTTTTTTAGTAATTAAAATTCTATTTTTATGCATATTTAAAATTTAATAGATGAAAAAACACAGCTACGAAAATAAGATTTGCCAATATGTCTTTACAATGTATTATGAATTAAGATCGCTTTTCTAAGCATTTTTTTAACGAAACAAAACACTCACAATATTTTTACTTCTAAAAAATTGGCTTGCTGTTATAATCTACCACTGAGAGTAAAAATTAATAAAGAGAGAAAGTCGCAAAAAAGCTTCGCGTTTAAGCTAGCATTTTTTCTAAAATAGCAGGTAATAATCACTCTACAACATATAGGCTTAATTGCATCAGACCTCATTTGTATAAAATTTTTGTGTCAATAAGAAAAGCTGTTTGCCTCTTAATATCTAAGGAGATCGAATAGCGTCACGTGTAAAGTTAAAAAGGAACGAAATGAGGACAAAGGAATATTTGACCATATTACAGATTAATGTATCATTTTAAGGATAACGCTACAGATTTTTTGGCATAAATCAGCCCGTTATTTCTGACTTCCCTCACCACATTCAATACTACTTCATCATCATTGGAACCAAGCTCACCAGTATTGTCTCATTGTCCTGCTGAAAAAAACAAAACACCTCATTCTTGGGGACCGTTTCAAAGGTATTCTCAAAAAAGCTTTTTGAGAAAGAAATGTGTTGCGGATCAGCTTTCTCTGATGCACTGATCACCAGATGAAAAACATCGTTAACCCTAGATGAGCACTTCACTCCCCTCCAAGCACTGGTGCATATGATCAAGCTCAAAGGCCGAAATAGTCATTTTACGGCTCGATCCATCAACCCTACTATCCAGAATAAAATTATCAGCATATTTTTATGTCAACCGTCCCGTAAACTATGTCTTTTCCTATTGATCACGGTTAATAACCCGCAAAATTCAAGAAGTAAACGATAAAGATTTGCCTGATGTCGAAATGGCGGAAAATATTCCTTTAACACTCGAATGATATTGGCTCCACGTATCATCAAAACCCGTTGCCCAATAACCATAGGGAATGAAAAATAAACGTGATCGTATCGCTTATTGGGACGCTTATCTGTAAAGAGATACATTCCGCTATCCATGGAGCGCTGATAACTGAGCAACCATTGATCATTGGAACCAAAAGAGCATTTAAAGAAAGACCTTAAGCGTGTTCGATAGAGCCCTGTTGCCTGAACACCAAGATTATTACAGGAAACTGTAAAGGACCAGAGCTCCTGTTTGACTATATGAAATTAAAAGATCAAATATTCAGAATAATCTCTTACCGCAAACTCTCTTATTAATTACATCTAACAAAAATCATCTGCTTACACATTACAAAAAGGAGTAACGTAGGGATTAAAAACTATTGAAGAAAAGAATAAACATATTAATGAAGTGTCTCATGTAATGTAAGAGCAGTTGTAATATTTTGAGCTGATAACATAGCGGTTTGTTTCTTTATAAACGTAAAGATCACATCATCCTATGAATCTTCCGTTTATTCTTTACAGACGGTAAGAAAAGATGCATCTGAAAGCTTTTAAGATAACTCTCCAAATTACACACGTGAATGAGTCGTGCAAGATGAAAATGAAACAGGAAAAAAAATCCACCTTGCCCAGAACCATTACCCTAAAGAATAAGCGCTTTGAACACTTTAGTTATCTTAATTCATATATGATTTCATTTTAGTAAGAGTTTCCTCACAAAGAGACTCCTTAACAAGTTCATCGGCTTTATGAGAATCTAATTCTTTCGCAATAAGCATACGAGCAGTGGAAACTGCCAAATCGATAGCAGATGAGGAAACCATACGTATTGCATCAGCTTCTGCTTGAGCAATTTTCTGCTCTGCCAATTTATTACGATTCCTTACATATTCTTCTGTTTTTGTACGAGCTTCTGCGATAACAGCTGCAACTTCATGCTTCGCCGCCGCGATAATCTCTTGCGCATCCTTTTCTGCTTCCGCATGTTTACGCTGATATTCAGCTAGCACCTCTTGCGCCTCTTCGCGAAGACGAAGAGCTTCATCAAGTTCATCTTTTATCCGCTTTGCTCGCGCATCAAGATGACGTACAGCCATCTGCGGAATTTTGAAATAGACCAAAAGAGCAAGAAAAAGAATTAATCCTACAAAAGCCCAAAAAGTATCAGTCATCCTTGTATCCTTCAGTAATCCGCAACTTTAATAACTGAACGAACAGCCTCTTTACTGATATTAACATCTGTCAATTTTTTTACAATTTCAAGAGTCACTTCCTCAGCGATAGAACCAACATTTTGCATAGCCTTATCTCGAATTCTCATTATCTGTTTTTCAGCATCTGCTAGTTTTTTTTCTAAGTTTTCTTCAACTTCCTTTCGCTCAAGCTCAACCTTTCCTTTTAATTCCTCACTAGCCGCTTGCGCTATAACATGAGCCTGCAAACGTGCTTCTGCCAATTTCCGCTCATAAGTTTCAACTACAGTATCGGCTTCCTGCTTCATACGCATTGCCTGATCCAAATCAGAAGCAATACGATCTCGACGTGTTTCAATAACACTGCCAATACGAGGCACAATTACACGAGAAATAAAGAGATAAAAAAGTCCAAAAGAAATCGCTAACCAAAAAAAGTGCGAACCAAAATGCACGAAATCAAAAGGTGGAAACACACGATCTGCATGCCCTGTTACACTTCTGATATGCTCTATCGGCTTTTCAGTGGTTTGTGCATAAGCGCTGGCAATAAACATCTTATTCATCCTTCAACAACTTACTCCCCTTGTAACCGATGACAACTAATATTCTTTTATTCTTTACTTTAATAGATAAAAGGGCACACCAACCTCTTCTGAGAAAATAGGCACACCCTCTTTATAGTGATTAAACTGCAAAAAGTAGCAACAAAGCAATAAGCAATGAAAAAATACCCAAAGCCTCTGTCACAGCAAAACCAAAGACGAGACGACCAAATTGACTATCTGCTGCTGATGGATTGCGTAATGCACCAGAAAGATAGCTACCAAAAATATTTCCAAGGCCCAAAGCTGTCCCCGCCATACCAAAGCAAGCAAGCCCAGCGCCAATATATTTTGCTGCAAGCACTAATTCCATATTATTCTCCTTTAAATTTAAAGCGAAATTGCACCATTTGACGGAAAACCGCCAGTTCTATTAATGTCCTGGATGAACTGCATCATTAAGATACATACATGTTAAAACTGTAAAAACATAAGCTTGAAGAAACGCTACCAAAAATTCAAGAGCAGTAATCGCTACAGTCATGATAAGTGGTAAAATAGAACCACCAACACCTACGATTCCTACCCCAATCATTGAGACAATGAAACCAGAAAATACTTTGAGAGTAATATGACCAGCAAGCATATTCGCAAAAAGACGCAATGAAAGACTGATAGGACGAGACAGAAAAGAAATAACCTCAATCATGGTAACTAAGGGCAAAACCACAACCGGCACACCACTGGGAACAAACAGTCTCAAAAAACTGATCCCATGCTTATAAAAACCATAACCTATCACCGTTAAAATAACAACCATAGCCAATGAAAAGGTAATCATAATCTGAGAGGTAATCGTATAAAAATAAGGGAAAAGACCAATAAAATTAGCAACCAAAATAAAAGTAAATAGGGAAAAAACTAAAGGAAAAAATCGCATTCCCTGTACACCAGATGATTCCCGCAAAGTTGACGCTACAAATTCATACGCCATTTCTGAAAGAGATTGCATTCGTGTTGGAACTAACCCACGACTTGATGATGAAAAAAAGAGAAAAACCGAAGTCACAAAAACTGTAGCGACTATAAAAAGCGATACATTCGTAAAAGACAAATCCATATTTCCTATGGAAATTTTAATAAGCCGTGAAATCTCAAATTGATGAATCGGATCTGGAGCGTGCGATGTCACTTCAACCTCATTTATCAGACCTTTTATCGGCCCCTTTATCTTGGCGCGATGCGCCCTTTTGCCCTAATTGACTGGAGGCAACATACCCCACAGACCGAAGAATACTCAATACACCAGCTGCAAATCCAAGAAAAAGAAAAAACACCAATCCCCATGGCAATGAACCTGCTAATTTATCAAAACCCAACCCCAAAACAGCACCTACAACAACACTCGCTAAAAACTCACTGGAAAGTTTAACCGCACGTGCCACCCCTCTTTGTGACTCTCCACTCTCCCTGTCACCTTTTCGCTCTTTTAATGCGCTCTTACGCATTAAAGCGCTCTCTAAGCTTTTCTTACGACATTCCAAATCCTCTGAACGAAAGCACTCTCTATAAACTTCTTCTTCGGACTCCTGCAGCGGCACACTTGGTTCACTGCTTTTCGCCATAATTGGCTCCTTAATCAAAGAAAACTATGATTGTCTTACAAAACCGTGCGCATCATATTGTGCTCGAATTTATTCGTCAAGATGCTAAAAGAAATCTATCACAATTTATCACATAAATAACGCATTTTCTAATTTTATGGGTTCAGTCATTCACGCACCTCTAAATAGTAGTAACCATAACCTACAGACACTGCATTGCTATATCATCTTTAGTCAACACTATCGCTCTTTATGACATAACTATTAGAAATATATTGGGAAAATACCCTTTACAAGAATTTAAATATTGCACATTTTTTCATCATTAATAAATAAAAAATGGCATCAATTAAGACTTCGGTATCCTTTAATACATAAGAGAGTTTGGAATGTAAGATACGTTATGTAATAGATTTACATAAACACAATTTTAAGATGCGTACTACAACATTTCGTAAAATTGTAATAAATTTTTTCAGTCTTTCTCTCGACATTTAAAGGTTGATCGTTTTGGAAAAGTTTTTCGTTTTTATTGAAAGAGATCAACGTAAAATTAGCAGATCTGCCAAATAATTATAGAGACTAAAAACTTCCTTTCCACAAGCCAGTGCCATAATCATTTCTTCTAGATTGTTTCTTCTAGACCTCAGTTATTGCACCGGCTGCGTATTAAGATAATTTCCTTAAATAGAGTGTATTTTTTTCAAATAATTTTGATTTACCCGCTGCTCCGTTTTACAGCGTGTAAGAATAAAAGTTTTCTTTTTTGGATTAAGGAAAATTAGAATACAAAAGCGTTACTGTCTTATAATTATTTATTGACTCTAACAACAAATTGCCTTTTTATAAATAAATACACTCCTTAATCAAAGAAATATAATTTATTTATCAAAGATAACGGCATTATTTGTCGATAATGAGCAAATTATTTTCGATAGTTAAACATTGTTATTTATAAAAAGACTTAATTTTTTAAACGCAGATTTCATTCACTTAAAAAACAGAGCAGAAATTATTTCTTTTTGGAACGTGATGCAAAAGGATTATCCGATGCCCGTAACGATATGCGAATTGGAACACCAGGCATATCAAATGTATCTCGCAATCCATTAGAAAGGTAACGTAAATATGATTGAGGCATTACCTTTGGCCGTGAACAAGAAATCACAAATCCAGGAGGACGTGTTTTAACTTGTGTGATATATTTAACCTTAAGACGGCGCCCCGAAATTGCAGGTGGTGGATGATGCGCCACAACAGTTTCAAGCCATCTATTCAATTTTCCCGTAGAAATACGACGATTCCACACACGATGCATCATCGTAATATTTTCCATGAGTTTATCAATCCCTTGACTGTATTGTCCCGATAAAGGGACAGCTCTCAAACCACGAACCTGCGGAAGAAGACGACTACATTTCTCATGTAAATCAATCAATGTTATTTGACGATTTTCAATAAGATCCCATTTGTTAAAAGCAATAAGTGGAACACGCCCTTCTCGAATCACAAGATCAGCAATTTGCAAATCCTGTTTTTCAAAAGGTGCAGTTGCATCAAAAACGATTACTACCACCTCTGCAAAACGAATTGCACGTAAAGTATCCGCAACGGAAAGTTTTTCTAACTTTTCTTGGATTTTTGATTTTCGACGCAAACCTGCAGTATCAAAAAGTTTAATATGACGACCACGCCATTCCCAATCTACAGAAATGGAATCACGTGTAAGCCCTGCTTCAGGACCTGTTAACAATCGATCTTGTTTCAACATACTATTGATGAGGGTTGATTTTCCTGTATTTGGACGCCCCGCAATTGCGATACGAATGGATTTACTTTCATCGTAAACAAATCCACCCTTCTCTAAATCATCATCTATATCATCGCCAACAGATACAGCTTGTACAGCAACATATGCTTCTTCGTTGTTGCTTTCAAAAGCACGCTTTTTCCCAACAGCTTCTATAATTGCATCACGAAGACCCGTAAGCCCCAAACCATGCTCAGCAGATATTGGACAAGGCTCACCCAAACCTAAGGACCAAGCTTCGTATTCTCCCCCCGTAGCTGCCTTAGACTCAGACTTATTAGCAACAAGCACAATTGGTTTTCCTGATTTACGAACCAGTGAAGCAAAATTTAAATCACTCGGCGTTATTCCGCTCTTCGCATCAAACACAAATAAAATAAGATCTGCTTCATCAATAGCTGCTTTTGTATGAGAACGCATACGACCTTCAAGTGTATGATCACCTGATTCTTCTAGACCCGCCGTATCAATCACATCAAAACGTAAATCTTGCAGTTTTGCCGCATGAATACGCCGATCACGTGTAACGCCTGGCTTATCATCAACCAAAGCCAATTTTTGCCCAACCAAACGATTAAAGAGCGTTGACTTCCCAACATTGGGGCGACCAACTATAGCAATGGTAAGGCTCATAAATTTATTCCTTATTTGCCTTGCCCTCAGCTTGTATAAGCTCAAGCATAATTCGAGCCCGATCTTTTATTTTTAATCCTAGAGCACCGTCTTCAGAAACTTTTCGAAAATAAGCAACTGCCTCATCCATTTTATTTGCTTTATAGGCTGCTAAGCCCAAAGCCTCTCTTGCAGACATACACATAGGATCAATATCATTCGCCATATCTTTAACACGCTTCTTGACATCATCGAAGGTCCCTGTATCAACCAAAATATAAGCTGCTCGAATTTTTGCAACTTTTCGCAAAATTTGTGGCGCGGTTTCATCCGCTGCAACAGAATCAAAGACCTCCACCGATTTAACAGCATTACCTTGTTCCATAAGTAAAGAAGCCTCACGTAAACGAGCAAGAAAAGGATACCCTCCAAAATTAGAGGCTTTAACATTTTCCAATTGCTTTATCGCCTCATCAAAATGGCGCGTATCCGCAAACTCAAGGCTTTTTAAAAATGTATCACCAATATGACCGGCTTTTTTTATTTGCTCATGATGATAAATTTGATAGGTAACGACCATCAGTATAAAAAGAATGATTGCCCCAATAATTGAAAAACCATAACGTCTCCAAAAAGCAAGAGCCTTTTCCTGACGAAATTCTGCATTAACTTCAGCAATAAAACTATCATACGACATAGAGCATACCTTGAAAAAAAATACTTTTCTATGCTTTTAAGCATAAATGAACAAAGATGGTAGTCCTAATTAACTAAAAAACTTAAAATTCCTCACTTATTGGGCTTAAATCAATGTGTATCCGAATTGATTGGACTTTTATAACCGCTTCAATAAAAAACGATGTAACTCCCTTTTGGTTCATATTATAGTTTTTATATCTTTTTTTTATAAAAAATTTCCCACTACCTTCATATCTATCATATATGCTTGCCCATAATCGCGAAAGCTATTTTGAATCTACTCATCATCACATATAGGAAAATGCCTTTAAAATCGTTATGTACAATGATTGTATTGTATTTTCTACAGATCCGCTGTAGAATTACAGTGGTAAAGCAACACATTTAAAAAGTATTTATTAAAGAGATATCGTTTAATTTTCATAATTGAAAATATCTATCACAAAATAAACAGTTTTTATTGTGAAGATAAAAGAAATTCCAGCGCTTTATGATAAAATACGATCAAAATCCAAACTTTCGGCAAAACCCTTTGCATAAAATATATCTCTTTAAATTTATCTTATTTGCGACCTTTCATGATTCAGACTGAACAACTTCTAAAATACTTTATTGTAATGGCCAAATCCACATGAGCATTGGAACAGCAACAAGGACGATCAACACTGCCAATGGAGATCCAAAACGTGGATAATCACTAAAACGATATCCCCCCGGAGCCATCACAAGCATATTACTTTGATGTCCAATAGGAGTAAGAAACTCACACCCTGCACCAATTGCAACAGCCATCAGAAAAGCCTCCGGTTTATAATTGAGGGAATGGGCAAAACTTGAAGCAATTGGTGCTACCATCATAACTGTCGCGGCATTATTCAAAAATGGTGTTACCAACATGGCTGTTACCAACATAAGTGCTAATGCACCAGACGGTGGAAAAAATACCGCTAATTGGCTAAGCCACTGACCTATAAGATCCGTACATCCTGTCTTCTCTAGTGCTTCACTCACCGGAATAAGAGCTGCTAGTAAGACTAATATTTGTCCATCTAATGCTTGATACAAATCACGCGCTGGCAAAACACGAAATATAACCATTGCAGCGGCAGCAGAAAAAAAAGAAAAGGCTACTGGAATAATATGAAAAGCGGTACAAATGATTGCTATAAAGAGAATAGCTAAAGAGACGAAACCATGTCGTAAATTACCAAATACAATATTACGCTTGGCTAAGGGCAAACATTTCAATTCTCGTAATAATTTTGGAATAACCGCATCTTGTCCCTGTAAGACAATCACATCTCCAAGATGGAAGGCAATATCACCAAGCCTCTCCCGCACCCTTTCATGTTGACGACTTAACGCAAGTAAATTCACATCATAGCGATCAAACAGTGCGAAGTCTTTTGCACTAATGCCAATAAGGGGTGAATTATGTGTAACAACTGCCTCAATAATGTCAACATCGCTGTCCTTATCTCCCGTGGGAAGGGTCCGGCCAGAAAAAAATTCCAAACGAGCAGAATTCATCACACTCTCTAGCCCTGTATGTGAACCTTCCAGTAAAACAATATCATTTTCAGATAAAATAAAATCTGGCAATGGTGAAATGGACACTTTGTTTCTAATGACTTGAATCACCATAACATCACCACCTGATGGTTTAACGAGATCAACAATCGTTTTTCCTACAATCGGTGAATTTGTTGGAATATATGCTTCTGAAATATAGTTTCGAATATCAATAGCATCATCAAACGATACACCTGAACGTACACGTACAGGTAAGCGCCAAGAGAAAAAGACCAAATATAATACACCAGCAGTAGCAACAGCTGCACCAACGGGCGTAAAATCAAACATGGTAAAAGGGGCCCCTGTTAACCGTTCTTGCATAGCCGAAATAACAACGTTAGGAGACGTTCCTATCTGTGTCATAAGACCACCCAACAAAGAACCAAATGCCATGGGCATTAAAAAGACAGAAGGCGAAACCTGAGAACGACGAGCAAATTGAAAAGCAATAGGAAGCATGATAGCCAAAGCACCAATGTTTTTCACAAACATTGACAACAGTACGACAGAAATAACCAAAAAAGCTAATTGAAGGCGCACTGATTTCACATCTGGCCATATCCGTTGGATAATAAACTCCATTATACCAGAACGCGATACAGCCGTACTAACAACAAACACACTCCCTACAATAATAACAATATCATTGCTAAAACCGCTAAAAGCCTCCTTCGGACTGACAAGGCCAACGATGCAAGAAACCAATAATGTACAAATAGCGACAAGATCATAACGAAATCGATCCCAAATAAAAACAACCATCATGAAACCAATGATAGAAAACGCCATTATTTGATTTTCTGTCATGAGACCCATCTCTCCCCAGATTATAATGAACACAGATATGTTTTAACTATTCTTATAAACACCAGCAAGATAAAAGCAGCTATGGATACATTTTAAAGCGGTTTAAATCGATAAAAATTATAATTAATATATAATTCCCTCTCCCCATCGTATAAGTATTTTCTTATAAAATACTGCAAACGCAAACAAAGAAAACTGATAAGAGTTAATAAAAGCGTATTGCAAAAAATATAAAAATGATTCACTATATCAAAGAGTGAGTAAAAGTAGATAACTGTTGAAACTGATATACGCTATATCTTAACATTTATCATTCCTTAAAAAATCTATCTCCCCTCCTATGACTATGAGAGTGTGATACAAAGCGAAAGAAGAAATGATGACCAATCTTAATAGCGGGTATAAAGGGAATCTAAGATACTGGTTAACTTGTATTATTGGATTTTTTTCTATCTTAGCAATTATAGTCGTCGGGGGCTTTTATATAGCAAAGCCCTACCTTGACAGTTTTGTAAGACGAGAAATAGCCCGTCGTTCTATAAAGGCAGAGACATCTGAAGTCAGCATCCTTGGAAAAATCAATTTGACAAATGTTACGCTGCCGCTCCCTGCTGGCGCATCACTTAAAATTGGTGCTATTTCTGCTCGTCCCCCTATTTCCTTTATTCCTGGGGCTTTCACACTTTACAATGTTGATTTAAAGCATCATGATATTCACGTACAAATTCCCCAGATTTCTCTTAACAGTGTCTCATTAAAAGAAAAAGATACTGCGATTACATCACGTCTTTTGCAATCAATTATGCGTATTGAACTTTCTTCAATTATTGCACCGAACATACTGCTTTCTATAGAAAATGAGAACAAACTAACCGAAAAAATTGAAGTAAAGAATTTTCAGCTTTCTGATTTTAAAAATGGCCATATTGGTTCTGTCAGCTTCAAAAATATGGACCTTAATATGACAGCTAAAAATGCTGAAAAGCAAATGCATATTATCACCAAAAGTGATGCAATAGAAGCACGCGATATTGATATAAGCTTTGCTGATTTGTTTATTTTAGGAAGAAGTAATTCTATCAATCAAGTCAAAAACATTACCGGTCCTCTTTCTATAAAAAATCTAATAGTTAATACTTTTGAAGGAGAAGGAGAGAATATCTCTTTCTCTCTTGGTCAATTTAAAACATCTGGTCTAAAGATGAAACCGCTTGAACAGACAGTTAAAAAATTGATCAAAGATCACTTAAACGAAAAAAAATTAAATAACAAGAAAACTGAAAAAAGAATACGGCGTGATCTTCTCATAGATAACTTGTTCACCGTTACCTTAGCTGATGCAGAAGTGAATAACTTCAAAATTGATACACCACAGTTTAAAGAAACACTCGAGTCACTCCGATTCACACAAGGCTTATGGAAGCAGCCTATACCCAAAAAGCTTTTTATTTCTTTTAAGAACTTTTCAATTTTACCTAAAAAAATGAAAGAAGAAAACTTAGAGCTTTTCAAAAAAATAGGTATCGAACACTTTGATTTTTCAGAAAAAATTGATATTTCTTATGATGAAACAAAGCAGACGCTTTCTCTCAATGCAATGTCTTTCAACATAAAAAATGTTGGATCTGGAAAAGTATCAGCGAAGCTTGTTAATGTTGATGAAAAATTTTTTTCTGCTCAAAAAGATTTAATGATTGCTGCTTCTCAAAACCTTGGCATCACTGATATTGATATTAGCTATACAGATGATGGTTTCATTGATAAGCTTTTTTCTTATCTTGCACGAAATCTCGGTGATACAAAACATGATCTCAAAAAAGAACTCTATGACAATTTTTATCTGATGATGACGCAAACCCCAAAAATATTGCTCAAAGATCATAAAGAAGCTGAAAATATTTCAAATTCTCTTGGAGACTTTGCTAAAAATCCTCAAACATTGACCATTAAAATAAAAGCAAAAGACAACAAAGCTCTCACAATAACCGATCTTGAAAATGCACTACAAAATGATTTGTCCTCAGCTTTGGATAAAGTGCATCTCACTATCAAGAATAAAGCATCACCTTAAAAAAAGAGTGTTCCGCTTCGAATATAAATATTCTTGTCTATAAGTTTAAGAGCTTTATTCCTCTTTTTTCTTTTCTATGATAGAAGAAAGTATCGTACAGAGTAGTTTACACAAAAAGATATATACTGGTAAAATTGTCGATACTTGGAGTTGTTCATGTCTGATTTATCTTCAAATCGCTTGCCTAATCGTGCTTCTCGTGTCACAAATCAAGCACTTTCTGCTATTGAGCGTTTCCTTCATATTGAAGCTCTCAGCGGAATTGTTCTCTTATTAGCTGCTGCTGCTGCACTCATTCTTGCCAATTCTGATTATGCTTCTCTCTATGAATCCTTCTGGCATACACCTTTTGGCTTTAACTTTGGCCATTTCACCCTCTCATGGGATTTGCATTTCTGGGTTAATGATGCTCTCATGACTATTTTCTTTCTCGTCGCGGGAATGGAAATTCGGCGTGAGATTCATGAAGGAGCTCTTGCTGATTTTAAACAAGCAATTTTGCCAATTATTGCAGCAGTCGGTGGAGTTTGCCTCCCTGCAATTATCTATTTCAGCTTCAATTTTAATGGGGGACATACAAATGGTTGGGCTGTGCCAACGGCAACAGATATTGCTTTTGCACTAGGTATTCTTGCTCTTCTTGGGAAAAAAATTCCTTCTAATCTTCATATCATTCTCTTATCCTTGGCAATTATTGATGATATCATCGCTGTTCTTATTATTGCTTTCTTCTACTCCACAAACATTGATCCTAGTGGTTTAATCATCGCCTCAGCGGGTATTGCCTTAGTGTTATTCTTTCAATGGATTGGTCTCGCTTCAGCATGGCTCTACATTCTACCTGGTGCAATTATTTGGTGGGGATTAATGGCAACAGGTGTTCACCCATCACTTGCTGGTGTGATTTTAGGTATGATGACCCCTGTTTTTCCTACCCGAACGTTAGTTGCGCCGCTCACCATGTTAAGCAATGCGATGCAAATTCTTCAAGAAAAAAATGTAAAAACAGACCTGCATCATATCTCCACTGCATTGAAAAAAATGCGCAAAGGACAACGTGATATGATTGCACCAGTAATACGTGTCCAGAAAGCATTGCATCCATGGGTCGCATACGGCGTGATGCCGATTTTTGCTTTTGCAAATGCTGGGGTTAGTTTTGCAAATTTTGACCTTTCTTCTCATGAATCATTCTTAATTATACTTGGTGTTGTTATTGGTCTCTTTGTTGGTAAGCCTATGGGTATCATTATTGCAAGTTATTTAGCAGTAAAATCAGGGCTATGTCGTCTGCCTCCTCAAATGACTTGGACAGGTGTTTTGCTCATTGGATTGTTAGCAGGAATTGGCTTTACAATGTCTATCTTTGTTTCAATGCTTGCTTTTAAGGATATCATCTTACTTGATTCTGCAAAAATTGGTGTCCTTTGTGGATCTGGTTTATCTGCTCTTGTCGGCCTTGGTTATGGGTTCATTTACATTAAGCGTAATAAAAAAATTTCTCATAATTCTTAGCAATTCAAAGAATAATGCTCTTTATAATACTTCTTAAAAAAACGGTTTGGTCCATTTTTTGAACTGTAATTTAGAGTAATCATAGAAACGAAGAAAGGGAAATTTCTCCCTTAATTTATTTCTTTACCATGAAATAAAAGAAAAAGATTATCCTCTTTAAAAATTATTTCACTTTACTGATAAACTCTGTCAAAAATATTTAATCAAAAATAAGGCGTGATTTGCATAAAATAATGCATCTCTTATTAAAACATTGAAAGCTTAATTAAAGTAAAGAAATAGTGTCTCTCAAAATAATTAACAAACAAGAAATACAAAACAAATTGTTCATTGCAAGCATTTGTACCAAAATAGATGACAATTTCGAATATCTCAACTCATTATTACTATAATTGTGCAAGATTGGGGTTTCATAGCAAAGCGCATGTCATTTGATGTATTGAGAACTATGAAAAAGATTTTATTATGTTTGATGTAAATGAACCCATAACAAAAGCTAAAAAAGCTTTAGTGCCTTTGTTAAATTGAAGATATTTCTTTACGAGTCATTATTGCACAAATCTTTATTTTAGATTTTTATTCACGTTCATGGAGAAGAATAAACTAAATCCACGAGATTCACATAAAATTTTTAAAACCCCTGTAAGAAAAGCAAACTGTTAATGAAAAATATCTCATCAATTCCATTTTGCGTAATTTCATAAATAATCTAAAATCAAACCTGATGAATTCTATAATTTTGCTGAGCATTCATAAAGCTTTCTACCTAACAGGCATATTTGAACAAGTCGCAAACTTTTCCTCTCCTGCTAAACGTTTAGTAGAAAGTCTGGAGTTTCCTACAGATATGAATGCTTCATATTATCTAGAAATCTTTTTCAAGATAAAAAGTTTTTAACCCTTATCAAGCCCATAAACAGCATGTAATGTTCTAACTGCAAGCTCAGTATAAGCGCTGTCAATCAAAATAGAAATTTTAATCTCGGAAGTTGTGATTGCTTGAATATTAATACCTTTCTCAGCCAAAGCTTGAAATGCTGTAGCCGCAACACCTGCATGGCTGCGCATTCCAATACCAATAACAGATACCTTGGCAAGATCTCTTTCAAATTGGATAACATCAAATCCAATTTCTTTACGATTTTTCTTAAGAAGGGCAACCGCTTTATCTACATCCGTTGATGGTACAGTAAAAGTCATATCGGTTTTTGAACCATCTTCAGAAATATTTTGTACAATCATATCAACATTAATTCGCGCTTCAGACAAAGGTCCAAAAATTGCTGCAGAGATCCCTGGGCGATCTGCTAATCGACGGAGAGAAATTTGTGCTTCATCCTTAGCAAAAGCAATACCAGTAACATTTTGTTGTTCCACAATTTCCTCCTCATCGCAAATAAGTGTTCCAGAAGAATTCATTGAATCATCCATGCCTAATGCATCGGGATCCTCAAAACTTGAGCGCACGAAAGTACGAACTTTATGAACCATTGCCAATTCAACAGAACGAACCTGTAAAACTTTTGCTCCAAGAGAAGCCATTTCTAGCATTTCTTCAAAAGCAACTTTTGGTAAACGACGTGCCTTAGGTTCTATACGCGGATCCGTTGTATAAACGCCATCCACATCTGTATAAATATCACAGCGATCAGCCTGTATAGCTGCCGCTATAGCAACAGCACTCGTATCTGATCCACCACGCCCTAAAGTAGAAACCCGATTATCCGGAGCCAATCCCTGAAAACCAGCAATAACAGCTACCTGACCTTCTTGAAAACGCTCTATTAAAAAAGAACCATCAATATCTGTAATCCGTGCACTGCTATGTGCGCTATCCGTATGAATAGGAATTTGCCAACCAAGCCATGAACGTGCATTTATTCCCATTGCTTGAAGTGTAAGAGCCAACAAACCTGCCGTTACCTGCTCACCAGAAGCAACAACGACATCATATTCATAAGCATCTTTATTTATTGGCGAAGCATCACATGTCCACTGAACAAGCTCATTAGTTTTCCCAGCCATCGCGGATACGACAACTGCAACTTCATTTCCTGCGTCTACCTCTCTTTTAACATGCCGTGCAACATTATGAATACGTTCAATATCTGCTACAGACGTTCCACCAAATTTCATGACAATCCGTGCCATCAATAACACTCTTACCTTTATATTTCTTATCTCAAACAACCGTAAAAATAAGAACTCACTCTCGTATCAACAAATCACTTTTTCACATATAGAATATCTACCATTTGTGCAAGTTCAGTTATGTTTATATTAATTTCTCTTGACTTTATAATAAAATCTACCTGACTTGATCATAAAAAAGTAAAAGGAGAGCAACATGATAAATAAAATGCGTACCACCATCGATCAAAATGAAATTGATCATTTTTCACGTATTTCTGCCGAATGGTGGGATCCTCAAGGAAAATTTCGTCCACTTCATCAATTCAATCCCACTCGTCTTGCTTATATCAGAGAAAAAATCTGTTTAGAATTTAATCGCGATCCTGTTTCACTCATGCCCTTCAAAAATTTGAGAATTCTTGATATTGGCTGTGGTGGTGGTTTGTTGTGCGAACCAATGGCACGTCTTGGTGCTACGGTTGTGGGAGCTGATGCGGCACAGACCAATATTGAAGTCGCAAAAATCCACGCAGCCCAAAGTGATCTTTCCATTGATTACCGTACAACTACTGCAGAAACATTAGCCAATGAAGGAGAGCACTTTGATATCATTCTCAATATGGAGGTTGTTGAACATGTATCTGATGTTAACCTTTTCATGGCTGCCACAGCAAAAATGCTTAAACCACAAGGGTTGATGTTTGTCTCAACACTCAATCGTACGTGGAAAGCATGGGGATTAGCTATTATAGGTGCTGAATATATTTTACATTGGCTTCCGAAAGGAACTCATGACTATAAAAAGTTCCTAAAACCCCAGGAACTTAAGAATCTCTTATCAAAAAACACTTTAGCTGTCATCGATCAGATCGGTATTACTTACAATCCATTAAATGACAGCTGGAATCGCTCAAAAGATATGAATGTTAACTATATGCTTCTTGCAAAAAAGCCTTAGGAAAAGATAATCTACAAGTCCTCTATGTCTTGCAACAAAGAATTGAGCTTCCCTTCATCTTCTAGAGCATAAAGATCATCACAACCGCCAACATGATAATCACCTATAAAGATTTGTGGAAATGTGTTGCGCCCATTTGCTCGCTGCACCATTTCTTCGCGAAGAGTTGTTGATGCATCAATATCTTTATATTTCACTCCTTTTTTATCAAGCAAATCACGTGCCCTCGTGCAATAAGGACAGTTAGGGCGTGTATAAAGTACTATCTGTTTCATAATTATTCTCCCATGTTTTTTAATAAGTCAATTTTAAGATCTTCTCAAGAATTAGGAACCAGAGAGGTCTCTTTTAAGACACGTGAAAATGTTAACACATCAACCTGTCGTGCACCTGCACGTTTTAATGTTGCAGCTGCTGCTGTAACGGTCGCACCTGTTGTAAAAACATCATCAATCAGCAAAATAGAACGTCCCTTTAGATGTTTTTTAACTTTGTGTGGCACCTCAAAGGCATTTAATACATTTAGCTTCCGCTCTCTCGCTGATAAATTCACCTGCGGACGGGTATGTCGACTCCGCACAAGCCAACCCGGTTTAAAATTTTTTTTCTGCGCTCCTGCAATATAACGAGCAAGCTCTGCAGATTGATTGTAACGTCTTTTCAAAAAACGACGAAAATGCAAGGGAACGGAGATAATAACATCACACTCATTAATAATCTCGCGCCCAGCAGATATCATCCAATTGGCCATAAAAGATGCTAATTCTATATGATCACTATATTTCAATCGCGTTACCAAAGCTTGCGCTATCCCCTTATGAACAATAGCCGAACGAACACGCGAAAAAGGAAAAGAACTTTTAAGAGCTTCACCACTGAGAAAACCTTCCCCCATATCACAAACAAAAGGAATTCCCATAACAGGACAATAAGGTTTTGTGATAAACTGAAGACCTTTCCAACATTCGGAGCAAATCGTACCATAAGCGGAAACGCTTTGCTTGCATCCAAGACAAATTGGCGGATACAAAATTGTTAGCAAGCGCTCAATCAACTTGCTTAATATATTTCCGCTAGTTAAAGCTATTTCTTGAAAGCACAACATTAATTTAGGCTTTTACAGCTTCCCTGCACAAAAAAATCTTTTATACTTTTTAATTTTAATTCCTTTAAAAACTCTTACCTTTTATAAATTTGTTTTTCTTTCACATCATGAGCTTGATAGAGCTGGCATAAAATGAACCTTTGTAAAATATTCTTTGAATCATAGATCGAAAGTCATGAACGATATGCCACATCCTTTAATTTTTGATCATGATCGTATTGAGCAATTTCGCAAACGTGCTTTCAAAAAAGCAAAAGAAGGATATGATTTTTTATTGTCCTACATGGCGGAGGATCTGTATAAACGTCTCTGTACTATTAATCGTTTCTTTACATTAGCTCTCGATTTACACAGCCATACAGATCTTGCAGCGCAAGCTTTATTGAAATCTGGAAAAGTCCATTCCATAGAACGCGTTGAAACTGACATACTTTATCAAAGCCATGACAAAAAATTTCATTTGCGTCCTCGAGAATTTCTTGACTTTCCTCAAAATTATTGTGATCTCATCGTTTCACTTCTTTCATTACAATTGACTAATGATACCCCTGGTATCCTTAGTCAGATAAAAAATATTCTGAAACCAGATGGATTATTCCTAGCTGTTATGGCTGGAGCTGGCACACTTATGGAGTTACGTGAATCTCTCCTACAAGCTGAAGTTGAAATCTATGGCGGAGCAAGTCCTAGAATCTATCCTTTTGCCGACATTCGTGAGATAGGAGCCCTTTTACAGCGTGTTGGTTTTGCTCTACCTGTCGCAGATATTGAAGATGTCACAATACGCTATAATACAATGTTTGATCTTATAAATGACCTTAAAACTATGGGAATGCAAAATGCACTCATCAATCGCTCACGGCGCCCTGTATCTAAGCGCTTTTTTCTCCGAGCCGCTGAAATCTATGCACAAAAATTTAGCGATCCTGATGGACGGATCCGTGCACATTTTTCTTTTATTTGGCTTTCTGGTTGGACTCCTCATCCAAATCAACAAAAACCGATAAAGCCAGGCTCAGCGCAAATATCTCTCGCAAGTGTTTTAAGGAAAGAACACAAAAAACTATAAACTCCACATGAGAATTACTTTTCAAAGGTGTTTTTATCCGTTACCCCTAACATTTGACTGGTTATAGTTCCAGCCAACATTGAATCGCTTACATTGAGAGCTGTACGCCCCATATCAATTAAGGGTTCGATAGACATGAGAACAGCAACCAAAGAAACAGGTAATCCCATTATTGGCAATACAATCAATGCTGCAAAAATAGCACCACCACCAACACCAGCTACACCAATAGAACTCAACGTTACAACACCAACAAGAGTAGCAATCCAAGTAGGATCAAAGGGATTAATACCCATAGAGGGTGCTATCATGGTTGCAAGCATCGCTGGATAAATACCGGCACAACCATTTTGGCCAATTGTTGCTCCAAAAGAGGCTGCAAAACTCGCTATTGACTGTGGTACACCAATCCATTGCGTTTGAGCCTCAATATTCAAAGGAATACTTGCAGCACTTGAACGGCTACTAAAAGCAAATGTCAAAACAGGCAAAACCTTTTTGAAAAAACGAAACGGATTAATTCCTGATATGCCAAGCAACACACCATGAATTCCAAACATAAAGATAATGCTAATGTAGGAAGCGATGCTAAAAACCAATAAATCTAAAATATCCGCAACACGTGAGGTTGCTCCTACCTTCGTCATAAGGGCAAAAATACCATAGGGTGTCAAAGCAATCACAATACGGACTAACCGCGTAATCCAAGCTTGTGCCACTTGAATGAATAAAAGCGCTTTTTCTCCCTGTTCGGAATCATCTTTCTTTAAAAGAAGAGCTGCTGCTCCTAAAAAGGATGCAAAAATAACAACACCTATAATTGATGTACGTTTGACTCCACTTAATTCAGCAAATGGATTTTTAGGAATCAAGGATAAAATCATCTTTGGAATATTCATGTCTCCAAGTTGAGAAATACGATCATCGAGAAGAGTAGAAACATTTTGCCCTTCATGCACCAAACCATTCGCTGTTAATCCGAAAAAATTAACTACAAAAATGCCGACCAATGCTGAAAGAGCCGTTGTAAAAAGCAATATTGAAATGGTCATTATGCTCATTTTACCAACAGCATAAACAGAATGCAAATGAGCAACTGCTGAGACGATAGAGACAAAAACCAATGGCATAACAATCATTTGGAGTAATAAGATATAGCCATTACCAACAATGTTAAACCATTCAACAGATTTCAATAACGTGGCTTCACCTTCTCCATAAATAATCTGTAAAACACTTCCAAAAAGTATGCCAAGGATAAGCCCTAACATAACACGTAGTGAAAGACTCCATTTCATCCTGTTACTTTGAGTAAGCAAGAATAAGAAAATAACAAATAAAAATAAATTGATGAAAAAATTAAATGCCATTGTTTATGCCCACTCTTGTTATGCTTGATAGTGAATATTATGCATAGCCTAAAATCAATGCATAATATTCAAAAATAAAATACAAAGTTTACAACACTTTTACAAAATCACTATTTTTAAAGTTATCGGTTAGAAGAGAATTTTTTGCCTATTAATAGCTCTTGGAAGGAAATAAAAAATCAAATGAGTTCATTTTCCGATTATTTATAAAATTTTACTCTTAAGAGAAAGACTTCTAATAAAGAATCAAAATATCAACATCTTCTATTCCATTTCAATAATAAAAGAACGCTTTTAATACGCCTTAAGATTTGAATGACGCCATTATTCTTTCTTACGATTTGAAGGAAGCAAATCCTTCCCAAAATAATAAAGATACCGCCAACAATCCCATGACTTGTTTTTCTAAAAATACAATAACAAACTAAGCTATCTTTCTATGCCAATTTTATTACCGACATCCTCACCCATTTTGGTCACCGTCCTTTTTTAATGTCTCATCTTATTCAAACGGTCTTTACAAAATCTTATTTGGTTCTTGGTGGAATTCTCTTTACTTATTAGTTGCCATAAAACAGTTCTTCTAAACCACTAAAATTATAAATGCTAAAATTTTTGAATTTATAATAGAATGCTGAAATGCAAAACACTACGTGCATAATAATCGAAGCTTTATTTCCCCTATGGTTATTCTTTAGATACACTCAAATAAAAAATCTAAATCCGTAAAATAAGCTTTATTATATATATCTAAAAATTAAAGTGCTAAAAAAAGATAGAATTAGATGAGGAATAACTTAAAAACTCTTAAAGAGAAAAATAAACCCTGTCCTTTCTACAGAATATGGTACCAAGTAGTTTTGGTAATATTTAATAGAGTTGCAAATTTATCATTCCAATTTAGCTATTTTAATCCTTTATTCTTGATATAAAATTATTTTTTATGAAAGATTTGCCGATTTATAGCAAAAAATAAAAAAATATCCGTGCTCTATCTCATAAATAAAAAAACAAAAATTAAGTCTTTTCAAGTTAATATCATAAAATACGATACTATTTAGAATAATTTAAAAAGAATTTTTTTCCTAATAAAAACTTGAAAAAAATTGTCAGAATCCAATGTTTAAATGCACAAAAACTTAGATCCTTCACTTAGCGTTAGCCAAAATAAGTAAATTGAGTGAAAAAGAAATGATAATATGTAATTCTATAACGTATCTTTAAATACAGCCACTGTTTGCACCCTTGCATAGAAATATACCATATAGATACGAAAGAAGAGATAAGATCACCAATATTACCATTAAAAAATGAAAGAAGTATAATATATGTCTCTAGCAAATAACAAAAACCGTTTGTGTGGACACCTCTAACGTAATTAACCTATGGGCAAAAAAATTTGAAAAAACAAATATACCTCTTACTGAATCGTCTTAATGCAAGATGAATGGAACTTGAGGTTGTAAAGATCGTGATGTTACTGAACTGCTGCTTTGCAGAAGTAAAGATAATTGTGCCGACAAATCTTGCACTATCTCCTTCATAAAAAACATCAAGAGATGAGGATTGCAAGTAAAATGAAATAGGCTTCTAAAGGAAATCTGTCAATGAGAAGTAATAATCATATACACTTATTTGGAAATGAAAGATGAAGCTTTTTACTTCAAAATCTAATAGGCACACTCTAAAAATACAGGTTCTACAGCCCCATTCCAAATAGAATGATAAAGAGACAATAACCGATCAGCATCTGTTTGTCCCAACGCGATTACCTCTTCTAAAGGAACTAAAAAATTTGTCTCATCTAAACCATCAGCATTGCACTGTCTGCGATTTTTTAACCCCTTGCGTGAAATAGCAACAACTTGACGAGCTATTTCTAAAATTATGGTGTGACGAAAAGGTGTTCTTAACCCTTCTTTAGGAACACGGTTGCGCATATCCAAAACTTCTTCAAAACACCAATCTTTTGTTAAAGCTTCTGCTTCATTGAGCGCTTCACTGTCATACAGAATCCCAACCCAAAAAGCCGACAATGCACAAATGCGTCTCCAAGAACCACAGTCAGCACCTCTCATTTCTAAAAATCGTTTTAAGCGGACTTCGGGAAACAAAGTGGATAGATGATTAATCCAATCTCCCATATTGGGTATTGAATTTGCAACCTGCCCTTTTAATGCTCCCTTCATAAATTGACGAAAAGTTATATGAGTACAATCATAATAACGGCCATCGCGCACGACAAAATACATTGGTACATCAAGTGCCCATTCAACATAATCGGCAAAACCAAAACGCTCAGAAAACACAAAGGGGAGAACTCCAGATCTCTGATTATCAGTATCGCACCAAATTTCAGAGCGCCAAGATAAAAAGCCATTCGGGCTTCCCTCTGTAAAAGGTGAACTAGCAAATAATGCTGTTGCAATCGATTGTAACTTCATTGATACTTGCATTTTTCGCCGCATATCCGTTTCAGAGGAAAAATCAAGATTAACCTGAATGGTCGATGTTCGATACATCATGTCAAGACCACTTGTGCCAACTTTTGGCATATAATCGGTCATAATTTGATAACGAGACTTGGGCATTCGCGGAGTTTCAGCCAATGTCCACTTTGGGCTAGCCCCCATACCGAGAAAACCAATCCCCAGTGGCTCTGAAATTTTCTTGAGAAGAGTTAAATGTTCCATCACCTCGCAATAAGTATGACCAATTGTTTCTAGCGGTGCACCAGATAATTCAAATTGCCCTCCAGGTTCCAAAGAAATAGCACCTTGATCAGCCGATCCTACGAGTCCAATAATATTTCCCTCATCTAAAATGGGACTCCATCCTAAAACCTCTTGCATTCCTTCCAAAAGTGCACGAATCCCCCTCGTGCCATTATACGGAACAGGACGGAAACCATCTCTATAGAATGGAAATTTTTCATGTTCTGTACCAATACGCCAATCATTTTCTGCTTTACACCCCTCCTGAAAATAGCTAACCAGGCAATCTAAGTTATAAATTTCACTCTCATCTGTTATATCAAGCGCCATAACTTATTTTATCCTATCATTAGTTCTATCATTTTAAATGAACCATTTAGAATGATTTTATACACTTCAATCAATTGACCAATCTCCTACACTAGCATTAAGAAGAGCTAAAGCAGCAACAGCAGCAGTGTCAGCGCGCAAAATACGTGGTCCCAAAGACATTGGAATCACGAAAGGATGTTTTTTTAAAAAGTTTCGCTCTTCTTCACTAAACCCACCTTCTGGTCCAATGAGGACACCCAATGCTGTGATTTCGTGCTTTTTTAAAAAAGGCAATACGTTATGGGATTTGTGTGCTTCATCACAAAAGAATAAAGGACGTGTCTCATCCCAATGTGCTAAAAGCTCTACTAACGAAAGAGGAGAAGAACATTCAGGTAAAGATAAAATGCCACACTGTTCAGAAGCTTCAATAACATTAGCCTCCATACGCGCTCTATTGATACGCGTAACCTGTGTGTGATGTGTTATAACAGGCTGCAAAACCGATACCCCCATTTCAACAGCTTTCTGCACCATATAATCCAAACGCGCATTTTTGAGTGGAGCAAAACAGTAAATGAGATTCGAATGCGTCGTTTGCAATCTTTCCTGCTGGATAAGCTGAACCACAACAATTTTTTTCTTAATGGCGATCAGTTTAGCAAGCCATTCACCATCCTGTCCATTAAAAAGTAAAATTTTGGCCCCTTCTTTTAGCCGTAAAACACGTATAAGATAAGATGCTTGCGCCCCCTCTATCTTTATTTCTTCATTTAAAATAAGAGGTTGATGGATAAACAATCTTTTCAGTTTATAATTTATACGCATAAAAAATCGTACCAAAGCTAACTATAATTATCGAAAAAACGTATAACAAAAAGAAGAAGATAGATCTATAGGACTATAATTTATAAAGAATTATAGAGTTTTTTAGCTTTATGAGATAAAAATGGGAACAAATAGAATACTAAGTGATTCTGCTCTTAACATAAATTCACAATAACAGATTATTTACCATTGCATTTTTTGATTTATTGCATAATTGGAGAAAAATATGTCTGCAAAAAAAGCTACAGTTATTACTATCACCACTCTCCTAGCTTTTATTCTGATTACGGTAGGAATTGGCTCCGTTGGAGCAGATGGAAAACACACAATCGCTGAAGATGGCTATGGTATTTCTGCTGAACTTAAATAAGCACCGGCTAGCTTACTCTTAAAATTTTATAGAAAGACGACATTTTTTAGCGGTTTTCCAAAGTTTTTGCCAATACAGCCTTAAAAAGGCCCATCAATCTGTATCAGCATCTTTTTTAACCAAGAAATTACCGTATTCCAGTCCTTTAGAACTAAGAGAAAAGGTAAAAGGCTGCATAAGACTGTTCGCAAGGCACTGGACATCTTTACAAAGAGTTCCTGAGCTATGACTTTTTCGCACTTGGGCTTGTAATATAAATTCGTCCTTTCGATCTTGCATGATAGCAGAAGAAATGATTCCCCACATGGATAAGCTCCAGTCTGCTGTATCCATCAGTGATTCTGTTATCTTTATCGTACCATTTGAAAAACTTGTTTGAATATTCCAGAGATCAAAAGTTGTTGAAAGGACATCACTCTTCATTAAAAGAAATTGTTCCTTTTCTGAAAGCGTTTTCTGTAAACTATTCAAATCATATCCTAACAATCGACCAGAAGACAGATTCAGTGTTAATTCACCCTGCATTTTCGCAAAAATTTCTGACCAAGAATTGGCAAGCGTTCGTACCATCATCGTCAAGTTTGCTTTGCTTTGTACAAATGGGATAATTCCTAGAGCCTCTGAAAAAGCCTGCGTATCCATGGAAACAACTGAAGCACGTCCTTCAATACGCACATTCTTATCAACTGGTGCAATTTCAATATTGCTTTGAAGAGATCCACCAAAAACATTCGCATCCCCAAGATCAAAAATGATATGTCCATTTTTTATTTGTATCGCAGCAGCTAAATTTGTGAGCGCAATATTTCCTACTTTTGCTTGTGGCGAAGAAAGTCGTACATCCACCCCGATACGATTTAAAATTGCCGTATCAGGAAATGAATTCTGCTCTTTAACGAAAGAAAGCATTGATTCAAAAATGTTAAAATCTAGGTTATCAAATGCTAAAGATCCAATAACAATTGGTACATAGTTCTGAAAATCAACTTCTAAAGCACCACGCGCATTTGATGTCCCCATTGTAAATGTAATATTATCCATTTGAATATGCATTGGCTGCGCTAAAAAATGAGACTCCCATACAATAGGTGCTTTTAATCTCTGTCCCCAAAATTGTGTGCCTCCAATCCAATACAATGTCTGATTCCACCCTGGAGAACGCATTGATACCTTCCCATCAAAAATGTAATATTCAGATAATCGTGCCTGCCCTATAAAGGTTATACCACCACGTACAGAATTGAGACTCGCCTTAACTTGACTTTTCCCTCCTGCTAAAAGCGATAACACTTGATCAGCGTCAATCGATAACGTTGTCAACTCTCCGCGCCAACGAGCATCTGCACGAAATCGCACTTTTTGCGTTGGTTCAGGCCAATCTAAAGTTGCATTTAATCCTGTTATTTTTTCTGGCATACCAGAAATACTATCATGATAAACGAGTGTACCATTTTCAATAACAATTCGCCCAAAAGGTTGGTTTAAGAGACGCTTTATGTCCGGCTGATCAGGATTATGATTAATTATTTCACGAGCATTCCTTATCGCGAATCCTAATGCACTTTGCGACCGCGAAAATCTATCAAAAAAATCCGCTACTGTTTTTACCGGTTTTTCCATAACAAATTGGGGACGCACAATTCGTGTTTCCGAAAAGGAAACATGCCCCCAAAGAAGATCGAGCAAAGAAAGATCAACTTCTATCGATTCAGCTTCCAATAACGGTACAACATTATTCAGTTTTGAGGTTAGAGTAATGCCAGAAAGAAATGCTTTAGGATAAGGAAAAAGATTCAATCGCGGTGGATCACGTAATTGCACATTATAACCCGTCCACGCACTTAAATCTTGAGCCAAACGTATACGAATCATATCTGTTGACACAAGATAAGGTAAAATAAGAATACCCACTCCAAACCAAAAAATAATTGCAATAAAAACCCCGCTCAAAAATTTTATTATTCTGGCGCGCACAATATTCCTCTATATTTCCGCCGCTATAACAGATTAAAAGCAAACTTAAATAATCGTAAAAAAAATTCTTATAATTCTAAAATCCGTTATATCTCATTTAATAATTTAATTATTCTTATTTTTATCCAAAGTTTATTGGAACGACAATATTGCTGCTTCCAAACAAAACAGTTATCTTAAAACCTTTCAAAAATTATAAAATACATAATATTATCGAATCATTTTTACCATTCTCATATGAATATTGCTATTAAATGCTTTTGGATTGTCAGCAAACACTTTACAAAAGGATAAACAGCCCTCTATCGAAAGGATCTCTCTCAATGAATAATATTATCGATGGAAAAAAGCTTGCTGAAGAGATTATTGTGAAAGTGAAGGCTGAAACAGCAAAACTCCGCAATAATTATAATATACAACCTGGTATCGCTGTTATTATTGTCGGAGACGACCCCGCAAGTCAGGTATATGTCGCATCAAAAAGTAAAAAAGCCGAAGAATGTGGTTTTTTTTCAATCAAACAGATGATTCCCAAAGAAACACAAGAACAAGAACTCCTCCAACATATTGCAGCATTAAATTCTGACCCTAAAATCCACGGCATTTTAGTACAGCTCCCCTTACCACCCCATATTAATACAAACCGCATAACACAAGCTATTGCTTTCCAAAAAGATGTTGATGGCTTTCATTATATCAATGTAGGAAAACTTGCTGCTAATGACCTTGAAGACGCTATTATTCCCTGTACACCAGCTGGTGCCATGATGATGATTGAACAACAATGTGGACGAGATTTATCTGGTCTTGATGCCGTTGTCATTGGCCGCTCTAATATTGTCGGAAAGCCTATGGCAGCCCTTTTAACAGCAGCCAATGCCACTGTCACAATCGCCCACAGCCGTACCCGTGACCTTGATGATGTCTGTCGTAGTGCCGATATTTTAGTAGCAGCTGTAGGCCACCCACAAATGATTAAAAAAGACTGGGTTAAAAATGGTGCTATTATTATTGATGTTGGTATTAATCGCATTACAACTCCAGAGAAAGAGGGAAGCAAGACGCGTCTTGTCGGGGATGTCGATTTTGAAGAAATAAAAGGGAAAGCTGCCGCAATCACTCCTGTTCCAGGAGGGGTTGGACCTATGACTATTGCCATGCTCATGGTTAATACGCTTAAAGCCGCCGCTCGAGCACACAATCTTCCTGTACCCAAATTCTAAGAAGTTTGGTATACCTTCATTGCAATAAATATTACTTTATTCATGCCATAAGAACAGATGCCCCTTGATCTGCACGATTAACGGATTGGCGAAAAAGACGAAAAAGTTCACGTCCAACACCGTATTCATTTTTTGAAAGGTCGGGGTGAGTGATCGTTCGTGCATTAAATTCTGACAAATCTTCCAAAATAATTAATTTACCCACATGAGCATCAAGACAGACGATATCACCATCTTGCAAACGCGCAATGGGACCATTGTCCAAAGCTTCTGGTGTTACATGAATTGCAGCAGGAATTTTTCCTGATGCACCTGACATACGTCCATCCGTTACCAATGCTATCTTTTGACCTCGATCTTGTAAAATGCCTAAAATTGTTGTTAATTTATGAAGCTCTGGCATACCATTTGCTTTTGGCCCTTGATAACGAATAACAGCGATAAAGTCTTTATTATTTAATACCCCAGATTTAAAAGCCTCTTGTAGTGCCTCTTGATCATTAAAGACAAAAACTGGAGCTTCAATTCGCCAACGATCAGATTTAACAGATGAAACTTTAATAATAGCTGTGCCTAAATCACCCGACAAAACGCGAATACCACCATCAGCTTGAAACGGCTTTCTCCACCCTACCAATATCTTATGATCACCACTTTCATTGAGAGCGGGCTCACGCACCACACTACCATCAGAACCAAGTTTTGCTTCAATTACATACGCATTGAGATCTTTGCCAAAAACTGTACAGACATTTTCATGTACTAACCCTGCCTCAATGAGCTCTCGAATAACAAAACCCATTCCACCAGCAGCATGAAAATGATTTATATCAGCCAAACCATTAGGATAAATTCGCACTAAAAGAGGGACCACTGACGAAATTTCTGCTATATCATGCCATGTCAATTGAATACCACAGGCAGCAGCCATGGCAATTAAATGAATCGTATGGTTGGTAGATCCTCCTGTCGCATTTAATCCTACAATAGCATTTACGAAAGAACGCTCATCAACTATCATACCAAGTGGTCTATAATCATCGCCCAGTGCTGTCATTGCAAGTACACGCTGGGTGGCTTCCCGTGTTAACGCATCACGCAACGGTGTATTTGCATTGATAAAAGAGCTTCCCGGCATATGTATCCCCATCATCTCTAGGATCACCTGATTTGAGTTAGCAGTCCCATAAAATGTACATGTTCCAGGCCCATGATAAGAGCGGGATTCTGATTCCAGCAATGTTTGACGATCTATTTTATTTTCTGCATAAAGCTGGCGTATCTTCGCTTTTTCATCATTGCCTTGACCACTTGTCATGGGACCAGCTGGAATAAAAATTCCTGGTAAATGACCAAATGTCAGCGCTCCAATCACTAAACCAGGTACAATCTTATCGCACACGCCAAGATACAGTGCAGCATCAAACATATCGTGTGATAAGCTTATAGCCGTCGCCATTGCAATTACATCACGCGAAAAAAGAGAAAGCTCCATCCCCACATTTCCTTGTGTTACACCATCACACATCGCAGGAACACCACCTGCTACTTGTGCAACACCACCAAACATACGGGCAGCCTCTTTAATTAAGTGAGGAAAATATTCAAAAGGTTGATGTGCTGAAAGAACATCATTATACGCAGTAATAATACCAATATTGCCGACAATATTATGCTTCAAATGCTCTTTGTCTCTTTGACCACAAGCAGCAAAACCATGAGCCTGATTGGAACATCCCAAAAAACTTCTCTTGGGACGCTTTTCTTGCGCCTTAGCAATACGATCTAAATAAATTTCTCGCGTTGGAAGAGAACGTTCATAAATCCTTCGTGTAACCGTAGCAATTGTCTTGGAAAGTGCCATGTCCATACCCCCTTTCATTTACGCTTTCTACTATTAAAAAGAGATTGCGCGTCATCTACATCTGTATCATGTTTCCGCTTCACTTATTTCATTCTTATCTGGAGACCAATAAACCTGAACAAGGTGATGAGCATTGCGTAAAACCGCCCGAACAGGCATTTCCATTTCAGATCCCTCCTGACAAACCACTTCAAAACACTCGCGTTTCTGAAAACCTTCAAAATGGAGAAGTATGCAACGAGATTGTATTATAACTGGCAAAGTCAGTGTCAGTCTTGGCTCAAGAGCACTTTTTGCATGAAGTGGTAAAACAAGTGCCTGTGTTTGAAGATCAAGTGCTTGCTTTAAACGATGCGCATCAGGAAAAAAGGAAGCAGTATGTCCATCAATCCCCATTCCTAAAACAATAACATCAAAGGGTCTAGGCAAAGTATTGACACGACTAGCAGCCGTAAAAGCAGCAAGTTCAACAGTAATTGCTTTATGATAAAGTCCTACAAAATGTGCTTGAGCCGCAAAATTTTGTAACAAATGACGGCGTACCAGATGTTCATTTGAACGTTCATGATGAGCTGGTACAAAGCGTTCATCGACTAACGTGATGATAATATTTTGCCAATCAATATCAGCTTTTGATAAATAATGAAAAAACAATTCCGGTGTGTTACCACCAGAAACTGCTAGAATCGCCCGTTTTCGCTCAAGAACAGCCACACTAAGCTCTGCTGCAACGCGATCAGCCAATGCTAACGCTAAATCTGTAGGTGTTTCAAAATTCAAACGGTCAATATTTATTCCATGCATACTTATTGCTCTAAACTAAATTGTTCCATACCCGCCCATCACGTTCCATCAAAAGTGTCGAAGCAGAGGGCCCCCATGAACCAGCTCTATATCCATGAACTGGCTGCTTTATTGCTTGCCATCCCTCAAGAATAGGATCAATCCAACGCCAAGCAGCCTCAACTTCGTCACGACGCATAAACAGTGTTTGATCTCCACGAATAACATCCATTAATAGCCGTTCATAAGCATCAGGATTACGCTGCGAAAATGCAGACGCAAAACTCATGTCTAATGGAATATGACGAAATCGCATACCACCAGGACCTGGATCTTTAATCATCAACCACTGTTTTACACCTTCATCAGGCTGGAGACGAATAACAAGTCTGTTAGAAAAAACCTCATCTGAATTCTCATCAAAAATATTATGAGGGATGGGTTTAAAAACTATAACAATTTCAGACATCCGCGTGGACAGACGCTTACCAGTTCGTAAATAAAAAGGTGTATCCGCCCAACGCCAATTATTAATCTTAACCTTAAGCGCTACAAATGTTTCGCTCTCACTGACTTTTTTCCCCAAATCATCAAAATAAGATCTTACAGAGATACCATTCAAGACACCAGCCAGATATTGCCCACGCACAGTATTTTGCTCTACATTATGAACATCAAGGGGTGTCAAAGAATGCAAAACTTTCAATTTTTCATCACGTACCGCATTTGCTCTATTGGTAAATGGTATTTCCATAGCAACCAAACAGAGCAATTGCAGCATATGGTTTTGTACCATATCGCGTAGCGCACCTGCACTCTCATAATATTCTGCACGCCCTTCCAATCCTAACGATTCAGCAACTGTTATCTGGACATGATCAATATAATTGGAATTCCATAACGGTTCATAAAGTGTATTAACAAACCGCAATGCCATTAAATTTTGAACTGTTTCCTTGCCAAGATAATGATCAATACGAAAGATCTGATCTTCATCAAATGCTCTTGCAAATATATCATTGAGTTCTACTGCTGTTTTTACATCACGACCAATAGGTTTTTCAATGATAATCCGTGTTTGCTGTGTCACCAAACCATTTTGTCCTAATCTCATCGCAATATTACCAAAAAGTGGCGAACCAACCGCTAAATAAAAAGCTCGAATATCAGCTGGATCTTTTGATAGTAAAAGAGCAAGATCTTGCCATCCCCGATTTGATGTAATATCCACAGAAACATAGATTAAACGCGCAAGAAAACGATTCAGTTCAATTAGGTTGAGATCTTTTGGTTGAACATGTTTCTCTAGAGAAGCACGAACAAAATTTTGATATTCTTCACGACTTAACGAAGAGCGAGAAACCCCAATAATACGCGTCGGATCACTCAATTGTCCAACACACTGACAATGATAAAGAGCAGGCATAAGCTTGCGTGATGTTAAGTCGCCATTGCCACCAAAAACAATACAATCAAAGGGAGAGACTGGAATAATTTTACTTACCATAAATTTGTCTCTCTTCCCATTTAATTATAACAGTTCAAAAAATTTATAGAAACTTCAATCATTAAAGCAGATAGATATGAAACAAGCCACTCATTTTCTCCGTTTCAAAGAGTGCCTCGTTAAAACTTATCCATCAAAGAAAACCAGTGCATAGCCAAAAAAACAAGCGGATAACGCAAAACTTTTCCACCTGGAAAAGATGAAATCTTTAAGTCTTGAAAAGACGCAAAACGCTCACGCTTCCCAGTTAGCCACTCAGAATATAACTTCCCTATAAAAGGAGCAAGTATAACCCCATGCCCCGAATAACCACCACAATAAGTTACACCGGAAAAAAGTTGGCGAACATAAGGCAACCGTTCAACAGTGATAGCAACTGTCGCTCCCCAATGATGGGTTAGATTTATAGAGTGGAGATGAGGATAAATTTCAAAAATCTGCCGTCGTATGCGTCTATCTAAATTTACAGGATATTGATTATCATAACTTTCTACTCCACCAAATAATAAGCGATTATCAGTAGTTTTGCGAAAATAGCGAACCATAAAACGAGAATCATCTACCGACTCGCCCCCCTGAAGAATAGGACACTCTTGCGATAACGGCTCAGTTGCTCCAATATAAGAGCGAATAGAAAAGATTTTTTTCTCAACAAAATGCTGAAGTCCAAGTTTATATGCATTAGTCGCTAATAAAACATGCTCTGTTGTTATATTACCTTGTCCCGTTTTTACTCTATAATGGCCACCATTGCGCTCTATCGCAATTACTTTCGTCTTCTCATAAAGTTTAGCCCCAGCGTTTTTTGCGTTTTTTGCTAACCAAACAACAAGCTTTAAGGGATTGATATGGCCAGTCTGTGCATCATAAATACCACCATGGTAAAAAGAAGAACCAAGCCGTTTAACTGTTTCATTCCTGTTCATAAAAGTGAGACCGTCATAGCCATAACGCTGCATCGCTTCAACATGTCGCTGATAAGATGCTAATTCGCGTTTTTTATGGGTAACAGAAAGATGCCCTGCCATAAAATCACACTGACAATCAGGCATTGCACACCAAGATAGAATATCTCTTTTGGCTTCTTCAGCTAAATCAAACAATATCTTACTTCGTTCAAAACCATATTTTTTCTCTAATGATTCTACCCATTGTCTTTGCCCTGTTCCTAATTGCCCACCATTGCGCCCTGAAGCTCCATCACCAAACCGTGAAGCTTCTAATAAAACAACTTGGACTCCAGCCTTAGCTAAATGATAGGCAGCAGAAAGCCCAGTAAATCCACCCCCGATAATAACCACATCACACTGTATTTGTTCGCTAAAAAACGGATAAGAGGGACGCTCGTCTAAAGTGTCCTCATACCAAGAAATTCCTGGAGAAATCGGATTATAATCAATCATCGTGATAAACCTTAAACATTAAGCAAGAGATACTCTCGCTCCCACGGGCTAATCACTTCCATAAAAGTTTCGAACTCTTGTCGTTTGATTGCAGCATAAGTACTGACAAAAACATCTCCTAAAATGGCACGTATCGCTGTATCTTGTTCAAATAAGTTGACCGCTTCAATGAGACCACGGGGTAATTCAATGCTATCAGTATTCACATTACTTATTGTTGGTTCATCAGGTTCAAGCTTTTGCTGTAATCCAATAAGACCGCAAGCCAAAGAAGCTGCGAGAGCTAAATAAGGATTAGCATCTGATGAAGGAAGTCTATTCTCAACACGTCGCCCCTGTGGAGCAGAGCGGGGAACACGAAAAGCTGTGGTACGATTATCATATCCCCATCGCAAATTAACAGGTGCTGAAATATCAGGCATGAGACGCCGATAAGAATTGACATAAGGCGCAAGCATCACAAGTCCCCCTGCCATATGTCTTTGTAATCCACCAATAAAATGGCGAAAAAGGACACTTTCCTCACCATCTTCTTGTGTAAAAATGTTCATACCGGTTTTTTTATCAACAACCGATTGGTGAATATGCATAGCAGAACCGGGCTGCCCTTGAATAGGCTTGGCCATAAAAGTAGCATACATATCATGCTTAAGTGCGGCTTCACGAATTGTGCGTTTAAACATAAAGACTTGATCAGCTAATTCAATTGGATCACCGTGACGTAAATTAATTTCAAATTGGCCGGCTCCTTCTTCATGAATGAGCGTGTCAATTTCTAACCCCTGCGCTTCCGAAAAATGATAAATATCATCAATGAACTCATCGAATTCATTGACACCCGCAATTGAATACCCCTGCCCTCCACCAATTGAACGTCCAGAACGACCAACTGGAGGAACTAAAGGATAATCAGGATCAGGATTTTTTTGTACTAAATAAAACTCAATTTCTGGTGAGACAACTGGTTTTAAACCCATTTTCGTATAAAAACCAACCACTGTTTGTAAAACATTCCGTGGTGTATAATCCACAACCTGTCCATTTTGATAGACAAGATCACAAATCACTTGTGCGGTAGGGGCCTGTTCCCATGGCACAATGCTTAACGTCGAAAGATCAGGCTCAAGACGTAGATCACCATCTGTTTTTGGATATTCAAAACCATGACCATCTTCAGGATAATCTCCCGAAATTGTTGCCACAAAAACGGCTGAAGGCAATGCCAGCGATGTTTCCGATGTAAATTTTTTAGAAAGCATCATCTTGCCACGCGGTACACCTGCTTGATCAGGCGTAATACATTCAATATCTTCTACATTACGGAAAGCAAGCCACTGCGAAACTTGCTCCCAATTTTTTACACCACGTAAATTTTTGAGAAAACCTGAAACAGATTTAGAACTCTTATTTTTCATTTGTTCACCATTTTTTACAGCCATAGAACACCAACTCAAAAAAACATTCAAGCCTCGCTCTTATGGTATCACCCTATACATGAACGTTACGAAAAAACTTTATCAACCTAATTTTTAAAGAATGCCACAACTTCTATTAAGGTGAAAGAAACCTTACAACTATTATAAACTGCTTGCCATATCAAACATAGTGTAAAAATTGGTACTGCACGCGATACATCGATGCTAACGTTCTCTTTAAAAACACACAGATAATTACAACCAGCTTCGAAAACAGCCTTACCAAGGAATTACTAGCTAGAGGGTTGCGTGCACAATGCAATAATAACACATTGATTCCCGCAAGCGTGCTGCACATATTGTACGCGTGGACTGTACGGAGTCTGCCGCTCCTAAATACTCAGATGTAATGCTACTGAGTCGTACAGTGCCCGCAGTTGCACCCTTAAACATCTGTTCCTACCATATTATAATGTTTGACAAAAGCATCATGCCATCATAGCAACCGCTTTGCGTATGGGTTCCACAACATAGTTCTACAAACTGTTGACGCATTGCCAAGCTAAGAGTTTTCTTGCCCACCTACGCCAATGAGACCATCACTATCCTCTTTTTGAATTGTAAAACAAAATGATTTACCATTGGCGATAAACCATCTGCTCAAAATCCAGCTAGCTTAAACTCATAGCATTCTAAACCTTTAGACTCGTTCTATCCCCAAGGGAGGCATAGTCAGATATATCACTTCCGTCACGTATTCACGCACTGGAACAAAAAATCTGAAACTATGAGGCAACGCTGCATTTATATGCAGCGTTGTTGTTAAGAATAAGCTTCTATTGAGATAGTTCTGATGGGAGGCACCCATAGCTAATGGTATAGGGATTCATTTGGATTCTTTCGAAATGTTATATATAAATTTAATGCTCCGCCCCACAACACACCACCAGTGAACCCACTTAAAAGACCAAAAAGAAGATTAAAATCAAATGTATATTTCAAATCAGGTTTAACATGGAGAAAAGCAATCAATGTGAATTTGATGACAAAAGTGATAAGAATAAATATCAACGTCAACGGTGTACCAGGCCGAATAATTAAATCCGTTCCCTCTTTGATTTTTAAACGCGGAGCGGCGTGCCAGAGCAACCAGCCAACGCCAACGCCGATCATCAGCCCCACCAACATTGAGACTGCTCCCCAGCGCGGGAACGCCAGCTGGTTAATCACATCGCTTCCGCCCAAAAAAGAAAGATTAACGGCAATAGAAAAAGGCGGTTAACCTTCATTTCCCTATCTTTCAATGCGCTCATTCCCCTCGTAATGAGAAAAATAAGCAAAGCCCAGACCCATAAAGGGGTTCCGGTTAAAATATTCAACAATGACATATTATGCTCCATAGTGTTTGACTCGATAAAAATATAGCATGATGTTAGGAAAATATTTAGAAAAAAGAATACTAGCACAAATTAAACCCATAGTGACCCACAAAAGCTGGGGGATCCATGCAAAAAAAAAGCCGCTATGAGACTATTGGCAAAAAAGATGATTACCCAAATCCATGGAATATATTTATTGATGAGATAAAATAGGATATGTTTGCGTTTTTCTTCAGAAACACCAGCTCTGGCATAAAATCTGGCATAAAAAATGGTAAAGGGTCTCTTTACCAGCAAGCTCATCAATGAAACCAGAGCAAGTGACAGATAGCAAAAAAACTGTGGGGTAGTTCAGCAAAAGTGTAGACTATCCAGCGAAATAATTAACAAACAGGACAATAATTGTCAGAATGTTAGTCATCATCACTGGTTCTCTCTGTCGGTCAATTTTAATGTTCACAGTAATAATGGACAATAAAATCACAGTTAAGATGAGAGAGCGTTCGATCAAAGTTAAAACGTTTCCATTGATAACCTAGGAGTAAATACTCTACGGAATAAAAGAGATTATTATGTTAAGGTGCACCCTCCTTTTTATATTTGATAGAAAACTTACCGCAAGTGCTTCGTTTTTTAGTTTCCATATGAATATAAAAAACGCCACCTAGTGCACACTCTGTATCCTGTTTAATGGTCAACTGATAGGTATTTCTGAGATAAACTGCTTCAATGAACTTTACCTTTTTCAGCGCAACAGAGGCGATATTTTTCACCCTACCCTGCGTGGACAAAGCCAGAACCAACTCAATCAATAGTGAACTAGGACATACGGCGCGGGAGGGGAAATATTCCTCAAAAAGCAGGTGATGCACATTGAAGGAAAAAGTACAAGAATCTCCGGTTACGGAGGAAATCTTACATAAATCGCCTCGTAATGGAAGAACGAATTTCTCAGAACACGAGCCAGAGAAGCAGACCCTACCGACAATGATGATTGCTTACGCAATAACGGCCCGCCATTGTCGTATGGGCTGGCCTTACAGTGAAGACGGTAGGCCTCATTAATACGTTCAATATGTCCTTCAACACGTAACCGATCACTATCAAAATGGCTGGTAGAGAAAAACTGTTTAACCATAACAGGGAGATCGTGATAAGTGAGATCCGAGTTTTTAACCACCATGGTGACGAATCGAACTGAAAACTGATGCAAGGCTTCGAGTAAAAAGCCCTGTTTCAAATAGTTATGGGCTAAATCCCAGTGAGAAATATCGATTTTCCCGCAAGCCCGCATCGGTGCGATTAAAGTGATACTCTGACATATACCCAAGAAATTTGGCTCGGTGCGATGCTTTATAGCCATGATTGGGGGACCTTTTTATATTTTTCTCTTAAATCCTTTGATGATAAACCGAAAGAATGAGAGCTAAACCGCGCTTGATAGCGCGCGAGAAGTATCGACATACGACAAACGAAAAAAGCCAACAATCCCAGCTCAGGAGCAGCCCGATGTTTGCTCATGATGCTTGCAATTAGAAAATCGACATTGGGTTGCAGTCCTGTATTGTCCGAAATAGATCGCGCAAACGAACTGAAGGGGCGCATAGGCGCCTGAAAGCGTAAAAAAAAGAAATCAGCCCGGACATCCCGTTGCATAATCGGATGACCAAACCCTAGCCAGGGTTTGTCTTTGCAATAATGCGTTACCGCCACCTCAAGATCCCGGCTTCAATCTCATGGAGGACACTAGAAAGTCGCATGATAGCATATTGCAGGCTCCCATATGCGCGGGGCCAGTGGCACAAAACCCACCGATTAGTGCAGAAATGACGTCGCTCTTGGTACTGGACGCGTTACGTCGATGCTAACCTTCTCTATTTTTTGCAGAACAGAAAGCGCGTATCAGGCTTTCTAGCCATACTTAGAGTACACAAAGTTATTCATCACTCTACAACACTTTAAGCGCGCAATTTTATATTTTGTATTAAAGGATTTTTGCTTTCAAAATATACGAACAACATCACACAAAGTAGAATAAACAAGCTGCCCCCAACATTAAACCAAACCTTATCTGTAACCAGCACTGTTGCACCGAAACAGTTAACAATAGCATGGACAAAAAAAGGCGCACACGCATAAAATTTAGAGCGCGTAACAACACCACGATACGCCAAGCATGTATTGAAAATATGCATGAGTATGACGCTCATTAAAGCACACAAAAAAATACTCGCTTGCGTCCAGGAATAAAAAATTACATACTCATTGGCTAATAACCTAGATCGAATAGGCCAGCCATTATAAACAAGGAAAGGCCCTAGCGCCTTATAAACTAATTCGCATAAACCCCAGCCTATGCCAATATTCAGCGGCAAACGCCACAAAAAACTAGGCGAGCACCGATAAAACTTAGTAACTAACCAACGACGCATGGCTTCTTCTGCTACAACAAAAAAAAACGTAAATGTTAAAAATAAAAAAACAAGCGCCAGCCCCTGCTCTGCACGACTCTTGGTTTCAACAATACTCATCATATAAAGCGTTTTTATTACAGATTGCTCCCAAAAAGCAATAAACCCGCCAGCAATGCAGCTAGCAACAAACCATCCCACAGCACCAGCGACAACCAATTTGAACTTCAGAAAATGATGAAACACACATAGAAGAAAAACAACGCCAAACACTTGCAGTAAACGTAAGGCATCAAGTTTATGTTCTGTTTCCGAGTAACGCCATACTAACAGAACAATCACCCCAAAAACTATGCCGCTCAACAGCACATTTATCCAACTAAATGTAGAGCGAAAAAAATTATAAATGACAGCGCCATAAATAAGGCCTGCGAGAAGCGAAGTAATAAATAAAACCAACATTATTATGCCCCCTCATTTACTACAGCGTACCTGCTATTTTTCTTCATGGATAATCTGTCTTGCACAAAATCATAAATTTGCCGCATAAGAGCAAACATAAGAATAGTAGCGATTGTATAATGCCCAATTGCAAGAAGTTCTGGCTCAGCGGCCCGCCATGAAAAGCGCGCCCAAGCCGCCAAGCATTGTAAAAGCAGGATAAGAACAAAAAAACGCCATTTCTTGTCAAGGCAAACCACAAGCATTAAAAAAGTTGATAAAAGATTCAGACCTATAATAAACGTATAATATATTACCGTCTCAAGTAAAGAAAGTAAGGCGTCCCTATCAAGACTAAAAACCCCTTTTAGGATTTTCACAGTTTCTGGTAGAGATGTAAGCAGTGCAAGCCCTATAGAAGCCCCCCAAATCCCCATTCCCACGCCCAGTGCTGCCTCTACACCATTGCCATTATCCTCTGGCACCCAATGAGAGAGCAAAAAAAACTGCATAATCGCCATGCCTATAGGGAATAGAGTAACAGCAAAAACAATATTAGGCGTACTATAAGCAGAAAAATCAAAAATCAAACTGCCTATCATACGCATAAACTCGTATAGAAAAAAAATCAAAAGCACATAACAACCAGCGCTTGACCCAATAATCGCCTTCGTGCCTTTAAACGCTTTAACCAAAGAGAGTAACCAGCGGTACCCCAATATAAGCGAAAGCGCCAAAACATAATAAGGAAAATAACTCGCAGCGCCATAAACATAAAGAAAAACAAGACACAAAACAACGAGCAAGAAAACCAAACGTTCAACCAATGTTTTTTTCTTCATCAAAGGAAAAATAATCAGCACCAGACAAAAAACGGCGCCGATAACAGATAATGTCAATTTGTCAAGCATTATTGTAAGCCTCAGAAATAGAATTTATTAATATTGCATAGCCTGAAGAAATGTCAAACATAGACAAAAGACCAACCGCAAAATGAATTACAAAAGGCAGATAGAAATAGGCCTTGCGCTTATTTTGGAAACCAAGATACATAAAGCGCGTATTTACAACATGCATCAATACAATCATGCCCGCGGCAATAAGATAGCTGATCGCTTGTGGACAAGATTCAAATGCGACATAGCCCACCATTTGTGGCGCCCTATCAACACGGTAATTCAAGTAAAGAAAAAGAGCTGGGAGGGTCTTATAGCATAAGTCTAGAACACCCCAGCCCAGCCCGAAATAAAGGACCTCACGCGCAGCTAATTCTGGCTTATATACGCGAAGCAACCACAAACGCAAAAGCTCCGCAGTTAAAACTGATATCAAAAGGATAAAAAAGGGATGGTCTGCAGCAACCAAACTCATGTAATGCACCACCTGCTGCTGGCTATTATTAGCAGCAGACAAAGCAGGCAATGGCAACAAAGAGCTCAAATATACAAAACCTGCCCCAATACACAAGGCAGCAACTGCACCACAGAATCTAAGAACTAAATATTTATATAAGTAGTGCTCGTACAGAATTAAAAGCATGGCAAGATAACATACCAAAAGCAAAGATAAGTCTGGAAGCCCACTTTCACTATGTGGATAAGCGAAGATGATAGCGCAGGAAAGGCCAGCTAGACCCCCAAAAATGACGCGCTCGCCCAACAAGCCATTGTTTTTAAGGAAACGAGGGCTGGAACTTATCCCAAAACTAAGCAGCATTCCAAAAATTAAGTCAGACATATAATTTCCTTAAAGCGCCTTGCCCTCCCAAGCATACCAAGATATTATTGCCGGAGAAAAACTCCCTGCTAAGAGGCTGATAGTGTACCCCTTAGCAAAGCCTTTACCTTGTTAAAAAAGCCAGGTCAAACAACAATTTCATCACTTAGAGCGAGCACAATCCCAACCAGCTTTAGCAATATCCGCAGCTGCGCCACGGGACCCCGCCTACTATTGCTCCAGAAACTGCCCCTCCTGGGTTGGCTGCTCTAGGCTTTAGGATAACCCAAAGAACTATAGCCTCCTGTCTTCTCACTTAGTTTTCCTTTTAAACGGGTTAATCACGCTAAGCTTCACACTCTTTGATTTAATGTAACGCACGTACACATAAACAACATACATCAAACAAATCCAATTTATAACCATTCCATAGTTATCGTCTGTATGAACAAACGCTACAGAATAAGAAACAAAGAGGCTAAAAAACAGCTCAGCAAGAACATCAAGGACCAACCAATAATATTTCTTTGTAGTAACAAAGAGAACCATCAAAAATGTCAAAAAAACCTGGCCCGTTAGAATAGCAAAACCAAGCACCGCATAATCAAACATTTTTTTCACTGCCTCCCTGTTTGCAAAACCTATCTGTTGATAGATTTCTCGAAGGTCTGATAAAAGCAGTGATGACACAAAAAAGACGCCTATGGCAAACCCACAGCCAATGCAAATGCTTAAATCTAGCATTGACATAGATTTTTCCTTCAAAGCTTTAGCAATTAGGACATAGCGAGCCCCCTCTATCATCAACGGAATAATGAAAAGCAGATAAATATAGCTCGAAAGCTGCAGATCAAAAAAATCTAACAGAACGTCATCACTCATAACAATAAAACCAGCTGCGATGAAAAAAATGGGGCAACTTGCGATAATGGATAAACTAAAGCACTTTATATTGTTTACTATATTGGGTATAAATTCAATGCAAAAAGAAAGAAAGAACATAATTATAATAATAGGAGGAGATGTTATCGGCACACCGACTATATACTCAAAGACATACACGAGGGGAGGAGTAACCAATGCCGCCACTATGAATGCAACCATGCTCCCCTTGTATAACATGCTTTTTCCATTAATAGCAATAGTTTTGAAGAATAGATACATGCCAAACCACAGACAAAAATAAGCGAGCACTAAACCAAACGCGCCCATAGATCCTCCTGTGCAATATTCCAAACATAAAGGTGGCACCTTTTACAGTACCACCGTTCTAGGCTTTAGGATAACTCAAAGAACTACATCAAAAGTGCGTCAACATCCCACCTGAATTAGCAATAGATTGACCCAAAAACTGTGTGCCACACTGAGCAGCAGCCACACCATAACCACCATAACCGCCTATGGTGCCTCCGAATCGATCGCCTACACTTAACCCCAAGCTTGCTGCGGACATGCCAATATTAAGACTACGCGTTAGCACTCCTGCGCCAACACCACCCACAAGGCCAACCCCAGCACCATACTCGCTACCAAACGCAGTACCAGAGTTATATTTGCTACTAAAATTATCGGCACTGCAATAATCATAATCGTGCGAACGACTTGAACTTCCCATTTATTTTCTCCAATTTAGTTTATAAATAAATCCCCCAAGCTTACTTATGTCCCCGCGCCAAAATGGCTTACCCATAATTAACCACCGAAACACCCCTGGAGATATGAATGCATTTTCATGCAAGTTTGCATTTATAATATATAGTTGACAAAATCAAGGGCATTGTGTCAAAAATATAGGATATTTTAGTAAATTTATGCTTACTTATTTTATGTGTTTAAACTTAATGGTTTATATTATGAGCAATAATAATGAAAGTCGGATAAGATTCTCTTGGTTTACAAAATATACTAAAAGTATATAAATATACTGATAGAGATATTTATTGTTGCAATTGCAATCAGAAGCATAGATTTAGTTAACCCGTTTATATTTCAAGCGATTATTGATCATATCATTCCGTTTTGGGCAAAATTTGAGAAAAATCATCCGCGCAAGGTCTCTGCTCCGTGACGGCTCAAAGGCAAAAAAGGCCAATAACTGTGGCTTTTAACCACAGCAAAAACCGCACTAAATAAGAATTAGAAAAGTTATAACAAGATAAATGGTACGGTTGGTGGGATTTGAACCTACGACCTCTGGTGCCACAAACCAGCGCTCTAACCAGCTGAGCTACAACCGCCTAAAAATAAATGTATCATAACTGTTTACTATTTCATAAACACTTATTCCTTGTCTGTGTCACATAAGGAAGATCAAAAGAGTTTGCAAGCCCCTTTAAAAAAATCTTGCATTTTTTATCAAAAAAAGAATTCCTTTACAAAGGAAGAGCACGCTTTGCCCAATATTCAACATTGTGATCACGATAAGCTCTTATATTTTCAACCCCATCTTGCTGTATCAGTTGCAAAATTTCTTTTAGAATCGCTATAATGAGGTTAGGCCCTTCATAGACCATTCCACTGTATAATTGGATCAGATCTGCACCAGCTTTGATTTTTTCCAAAGCCGTTTGCGCATCTTTTACACCACCAACGCCAATGATTGCAATCTCCTTCCCTAATTTTTGTCGCATTTTTGCAAGCACAATAGTAGAGCGCTCAAAGAGTGGGCGTCCAGAAAGCCCCCCCTCCTCACCACTTAGTAGACTATTTTTAAGTCCTTGTCGTGAAAGCGTAGTATTGGAAACAATGAGACCATCAAAATCAGAAAGCTTCATTTCTTCAGCGATATCATCCAATTCTTTTTCTGATAAATCAGGTGCAATTTTTAAAAAAATGGGAACAGAAAATCCATACTTTTTCTTTTGTTCATTACGCGCCTGCGAAATCGCATTCATCAAAAAATGTAAACTATCACGAGCCTGTAAAGCACGTAAACCTGGTGTGTTAGGCGAAGAAATATTAACTGTGAAATAATCAGAAATATCATAAAAATGAGCAATACCAGAAGTATAATCGCTAGTCTTATCAACCGTATCCTTATTGGCACCAATATTTATTCCTACAATACCCGTCTTTTTATACGTGCGAAGTCTATCGTAAACAATTTTATGCCCATCATTATTAAAACCCATTCTATTAATAATCGCTTCATCTTCTTTTAAACGAAAAAGCCGCGGTTTAGGGTTTCCCGTTTGGGGCTTTGGTGTAACTGTACCAATTTCAGTAAAGCCAAATCCTAAGCGAAAAATAGCCTCAACAACCTCTGCATTCTTATCAAACCCCGCAGCAAGACCGATAAAATTTTCAAATTCAAGACCCGCAACAGTCACACACAAACGCTTATCAAAAACCTTTTGACAACTGCTCAATCCACTTTTTAGCGCGATAATCGCTAAATGGTGCGCATGTTCTGGATCCAACATAAATAAAGCGGAACGACCAATACAACGAAAGAAACTCATCAATCCTTCTCCAAAATAAAACTAATCCGCCACACCTCACGTAAATCTTTTAATATAAAAAAATTATCAATAAAGATAGCATATCACCTCAATAAAAACGCCTCCCCTTCTACAAGAAAATTTATTATATCTTCGCCATTTACATTTATTTTTACATGCACCGAGCAGAAAACGAGCCGTTTGGTCTTTGAAAAAACTTCCTTACCCTCTCAAAATTGTTCAAATATTAAAATCTATAAGAAGAAAAACAAGAATCCCATACAATAGATATCTTTTTTCAATATGTTATCATAAAAAATTTTGTACCACTTTTATAAAGCAAAAACGGTTTCCTATTTGTAATGAAAAAAGAAAATAAAGCTTTCTACTAAAAACTCTCCAGCATTTTGAATTCCATGAGATATTTTTAATTTTAAAGTCAAACAGAACCTCTGTGTTAGACCTTCTAACATGCTAAAATACTCTTGGACAAGAATTTTAATCTTTGTAATATAATCTTAGCAACAAAATAAAAACCGCCCTTTTCTTTTCTATCGAAAGCGGTAATTAAAACTGTCGTATATCTTTTATATGAAGGGGAAGATGCAATGCTTAAAGAATTCAAGGAATTTGCCCTAAAAGGTAATATGATTGATCTTGCAATCGGTGTGATTATAGGAGGAGCTTTTGGTAGCTTAGTCAATTCAATTGTCAATGATATTTTTATGCCTATCATTGGACTTATTACAGGTGGAATCGACTTTTCTAACATGTTTATCCAACTTGCCGGTGAAAAACAAGCTACATTAAGTGCTGCTAAAGCAGCCGGAGCAACCATTAGCTACGGCAACTTTATAACTTTACTTATCAATTTTCTCATTATTGCTTGGGTCCTTTTCCTATTTGTTAAAGGCATGAATAAAATGCGCCGAAAAGAAGAAGAAGAGGGAAATTCAAAAAAAATGTCTCCAGAAGAACAGCTTCTGTCAGAAATTAGAGATCTTTTGGCCAAGAAAAAATAATTTTATTCGTGACTCTCCTCATGGAACACAGGAAAAAACATTTCTACAGTTGTTCCATGATTGGGTTTTGAAAATAATAAAAATTGACCACCACTTTCTTCTATCATTGCCTTACACATTGGGAGTCCTAAACCAGTTCCCATAAAGGCGCTATCACCAGATCGTCCATCTTTGCGCTTTACCTGACCATAAGGTTGTAATGCCTGCATAATCTCTTCATCACTCATTCCTATACCGTTATCGCTCACCGAAATCTTGACGCGTTCTTTTTTTCCATAAGAAACATGAACAATAATTTGCCCACCTGATGGTGTAAAACGAATGGCATTGGAAAGAAGATTCCATATAATTTGTCGAAATATCTGTTGCGATACACCAATAAATGGCACATGAACTGGAGCGGCAATACGCATGATAATGCCATTATGATTAGCCTGTGTTTCAAGGAAAGCCATACTAGCACGCAAACAAGCTATCACATCAAATGCTTCAGTTATAAGGGGCGTTTTATTTTGGTTATTTAAACCAGAATAATTTGCTTTTGAGCATTCTAACAACTGATTAACCAGTGATAATATATGTTTTCCAGATGAGATAATATCACATAAATAGCCACGATAACGTTCATTGTCTATCGTACCGAAACGGCCATCCCTCATAATTTCGGCAAAACCAATGAGAGCATTCAAAGGTGTTCGCATTTCGTGAACAATTCCAACCCTTTCATTCTCTTCTGCTTTTGTGTCTACTGGTAGAATTCCTCCTGTCATATTATTCACTATAACAGCATAATTGTCTTGCCGTGCTAAAGGTACAATCGTTATAGAAACCGTTATATTTTTTTGACTTTTTGTCACTAACTCAAGTGTCGCCCCACCATTAAAAATCTGATATTTTCCTTTCATACGGATTAATTTAAAATACTTTTCAATCAAAGAACAACTTTGCAAAGTAAATAATGATGATAATGGCTGTGACAACAATTCATTGATCTCATAACCGGTCAATGTCAAAGCATTACTGCTGACTGCTTGAATAAAACCCTGTCCATCCAACCAAAACATGCCATCAGTCGCTGTATCCAGTAATGATAAAACAACTGCTGGTTCTTTTATGAGCGCTTGTTCTATTGTATTTTCCGGCAAATCCTGTGCATTTGATAAAGGCTCTATCGTTTTTTTACCGAAATGCTCACATCCTAAAGATGAATGCAATTCTCCACGCAATCGTTGTGCAATTTCATGAAAAGCTGAACGCTCTATCTCCGAAAGGCTTGATATTTTTACCTCCAAGTTTTCATCTTTTTTCTCTTTTTCTTGCATCTTTAAAACACCAAAACCATGAAATCCTTCACACTACCCTCTTTCATCAAAAATTGGCACAGCAAATAATTCAACTTTGAGTTATTTGGGATAATCATTAAAAGTCTACTGAACGGCCTATTTTCTCCAAAGTAAAAATGCTTCAATAAAACCGCTTATATTTGATATCATTCATCATTAAATCTACTGGTAAGTCTATCAAAATTAGATCTAAAAATAGAAAACCATAAAAGTCTAAAAGTTTTAGATAATTCTTTTGAAATATCTCCAAATCAACCATTTTTATCCATTTTCCAAGTAAAACCGTTGTAGAAAAATTTCTAGCATAAAATGAAAAAGTGCCTCTTTATTCTCCAATTGATTTGATTTTAATGGCATGCAAAAAATACTGATTTTATTTCAAGAATACCAACCTATGTAAACACACTGCTATGAGTAAAATTAGTTCGACTGTCATCTTACTATCAGTCGTCTATAGCGGAAATTTGACCGTTTCACCAAAAACAGAAAAATGAGAAGAAGCCCTCAAAACCATCGCATATTCATCAATTATTGCAACAGACATTGTTGTATCATCCAAGCTAGCGACAAAAGAAATCTCTTCTTTCAGAGAATCTTCCAATAAAAAGCCTTGCCTAAACCAATAATATCAATAGAAACTATAAAAATTCAATGGTATGCTTTTAAACCATCTAATGCAATAAAACTTGCACTTCTAGCACCCTTCCAATATCTTGCGATATTTCATTTCGTCTAAAAAAAACTCTCGTTTCTTATGTCCACTACAAGAAGAAAAGCTATAAAATACGTCCCAATTCTATTGAACCAAAGAGCACTTCTATAATCAGAGAAAAGAACAAAAGCCATCTGTCCTTATTTGAAGTTTTTTTAATTTCTTTACATTTAAGATAAACTAAAAATGTAAAAAACATTTTCATCCCTTCTTTATATCATCTTATTTTATGTACCGGTAGTTTCAATAAAAAATATCGCTTTTATTTTGTAAGTCTCCACTCATATTTTTAATATTTCATTTCAAAAAACGCAGAAAAACACCTGCTCTCATGAACTAACGAAAGCTTTAATCATTCACATAATGATCATTAGACATTTTTAATCACGCATTTTAAAAATTGTCTTGCTTATTATACTCAGTGACTAGAATTTCACGTTTTCCAACATGATTAGCAGCTCCAACAATACCTCTTTCTTCCATGCGCTCCACGAGAGAAGCAGCCTTATTATAACCGATTGAAAGCCGACGCTGAATATAAGATGTTGAGCATTTTTTATCACGTATAACAAGCTTTACAGCCTGCCTATAGAGTTCTTCGCCATCTTCACCAAGATTTTCTTCCTTAGAAACTTCAGAACCTGAATCAGCAGCCCCACCCTCTTTGTTATCGTCTTCACTTACTGTTACTGTTGCTAAATATTCAGGTTTTCCTTGCATTTTAAGATGTGCAACTATGGATTCAACTTCTTCGTCAGAGACAAAAGGGCCATGAACGCGTACAATACGGCCACCACCTGCCATATGAAGCATATCCCCTTGACCCAAAAGTGTTTCAGCACCTTGTTCTCCTAGAATTGTGCGACTATCTATTTTCGATGTTACCTGAAAAGAAATACGAGTAGGAAAGTTTGCTTTAATCGTACCAGTGATGACATCAACAGAAGGGCGCTGGGTAGCCATAATAAGGTGAATGCCTGCTGCACGAGCCATTTGCGCTAAACGCTGAATGGCATTTTCAATTTCTTTACCTGCTACCATCATGAGGTCAGCCATCTCATCAACAATCACAACAATATAAGGAAGCTGTGTTAAATCCATCGCTTCTTCATGATAAAGCATTTCTCCACTTTCTTTATCAAAACCCGACTGTACAGTGCACATGATCGTTTCGCCTTTTTGTGCCGCAAGGGCAACGCGTGCATTAAAACCATCAATATTGCGTACACCTAACTTAGCCATTTTACGGTAACGTTCTTCCATTTCACGAACCGCCCATTTTAAAGCTGTTACAGCTTTTTGGGGATCAGTTACCACAGGTGTTAAAAGATGTGGAATGCCATCATAAACAGAGAGTTCTAACATTTTAGGGTCAACCATGATTAAACGGCATTGTTTAGGAGTCATGCGATAAAGAATCGATAAAATCATTGTATTAATCGCAACCGATTTTCCCGATCCTGTTGTTCCTGCAACCAATAAATGAGGCATTTTTGCTAATTCTGCAATGACAGGCTCACCATTAATCCCCTTCCCCAAAGCAAGAGCAAGTTTAAATTGGCTTTCACGAAAAGAACTTGTTTGGATTAATTCTCGTAAATAAACCGTTTCACGAACCGCATTTGGCAACTCAATCCCAATAACATTCCGTCCAGGAATAACAGCAACGCGTGTAGAAATAGCAGACATAGAACGCGCAATATCATCAGAGAGATTAATAACCCGTGATGATTTCACTCCAGCAGCAGGTTCAAATTCATACATTGTCACCACGGGCCCTGGATGAACGTGAATAATTTCACCTTTAATGCCAAAATCTTCCAAAACACTTTCCAAGAGTCCAGCACCACGCTCCAATGTTTCCTGTGGAATCAGCGTTCCTTCATGCAGAACAGGTTCCTGTAATAAATTTATCGGAGGAAATTCATAAGGAGCATCATCAAAAGATTGAGTCTTTGACGTAAAAGTAGAATCATAATTGTATAAAGATGCGTTAGTCGATCGAAAAACTTTTCCTTTTGATTGCATTACAGAAAAATCTTTTGAATTTTTGGCAATACTTTCTGTTGCACAATCGGCAACACTATTAGTATTTTGTCTTTTTATAGGGCCCTCAATGTTGATTAACCTTTCAGCAGAATCCTCAACAATAAGATCGGAATGACACTTTTGATTCTCTTTAACTGTATCATTCTTTGCATGTTTCAAATGAGAAATCTTCTCCGCTGGTGTTTCTGATGTAATGGAATCGTAAAATTGTGGAAAGCGGTATTCAAGAACACGGTAGAGAGCCGTAATGGACTCATCAAAAGTAGAAGTCGCATCGAGAGGAATCTCATGACTCATGCAACCAATCGATGTTGCATCCTCTCTTGAAATTTTAGCATCAACCTGTTCTAATAGAAAGGATCCACACTCAAAAAATGCGTCATCAGAAAGATGAAAAACAGGCGTTGTTTTTTGCTCAACATTTTCTACTTGTAATTTATGCTTTTCTGCTTCCTCCTCAAGCGGCTTCCTAACAGCTTGTCGTGATAATTCTTTCAAAACAGTTGCATGACAAACAGACGCTTTATTTGCTATCGATTGTGAATTAATGACCCTTTTTGTTGGGATGGGATTTTTTGTATCCTTATTATGTATAATATTTGTGAGATTGTTTCGCTCTTTCTTCGTAAAAACTCTAAACTGCTTTGCAAAAACTGGATCTGACTCAATACGACGACGTAAAATCTCAACCTCTGGTGTTCGCGTAAAGCGCACATTTTGTCCGAGAGTGAATGCCTTTTTCCATACTTCCGGATAAGGAAATATCTCCGTAATCTTCGTAGATAACTTCCCTTCTGAGACACTTTGTGTACTCTCATCAGAAGAAGACGTTGAAATAGATTTTGTTTTCAAATTATGCATGGTATCCAACAAACTTATAGCAATGGAAAAAATACTTCTTCAAAAAGAATGCGTAGAGCCTACAGGATGAAGGTTAATAACCTTTTGCTAACTGTCATTTTTTAACAAAAAATAATGCTGTCATTTCTTTCACTGAGATTTTTTCGACAAATACTGGATAAATTGTAAAATCATGATCAATACAATTGTGCATCATTTTTCGTGAAAAAAAACTCCATGATAAAAAATTATGGAAAAATTGCCCATACTTCTCTTTCCTTCCCATTTTTTAAAAAGGATTAAGACAAATAATGCACGCCGTTCGCATAAGAAGTGCTCTTTAAATTTTACAGCCTTGTTGTTATAAAACAAACGCGTTTTTACCTTTGATAAGATTATCCTTGTTATTCTTGTTTAAAAAGGCTCAAATAGAACGAAATTTAATAATACAAAAATAGAAAAAATAGGGAGCGTATCATGTTTAACAAACGGAAATTTTATATCAATGGACAATGGGATGATCCAAGCACTCCTCATGATTTCCATGTCATTGATCCATCAACAGAAGAAGCTTGTGCTGTCATTAGCCTTGCCAATACAAAAGACGCAGATAAAGCGATTAACGCTGCTAAAGAAGCTTTTCAAACCTGGAAAACAACTCTGCCTCGTGAACGTCTTAACTTCGTTGAAAAAATTTTAGAAATCTACGAAAAACGCTCAGAAGAGATGGCAAAAACCATTTCAATGGAAATGGGAGCACCGATCGATATGGCACTCAATGCGCAAACAGCAACTGGTAGTTCCCATATTCGCAACTTTATTAAAGCCTATAAAGAGTTTTCATTTCAAGACATTTTAATAGAAGGAAATGAACAGGCAATTCTTCATTATGACCCTATCGGTGTTGTAGGATTGATTACTCCATGGAATTGGCCTATGAACCAAGTAACACTTAAAGTTATCCCTGCTCTCTTAGCTGGCTGCACTATGGTGTTAAAACCCTCTGAAATTGCTCCTCTTTCTGCTATGCTCTTTGCTGAAATTTTAGATGAGGCTGCTTTACCTGCCGGCGTTTTTAATTTAATCAATGGTGATGGTGTCAATGTTGGCTCTTATCTCTCTGCTCATCCACAGCTAGAAATGATTAGCTTTACCGGATCAACGAGAGCGGGGAAAGATATTTCTAAAAATGCTAGCAATACTTTAAAACGAGTCTGTCTGGAACTGGGAGGTAAAGGAGCTAATATCATCTTTGCCGATGCTGACACAGAAGCTGTTCAACGTGGTGTACGACACTGCTTTTATAACAGTGGACAAAGCTGTAATGCACCAACACGTATGCTTGTAGAACAAGCTCTCTATGAAAAAGCTATTCAAACAGCCAAAAATATTGCTGAACAAACAAAAGCGGGGCCAAGCCATCAAGCAGGAAATCATATTGGCCCAGTCGTTTCAAAACAACAATATGAAAAAATTCAAGATCTTATCCAATCTGGAATTGATGAAGGTGCAACTCTTGTCGCAGGCGGAATTGGTTTACCAGTAGGAATGGAGCGCGGTTATTATGTACGCCCAACAGTCTTTGCCGATGTAAAACCTCACATGCGTATTTTCCGAGAAGAAATCTTTGGTCCAGTCCTCTCGATTCTTCCCTTTAACACAGAAGATGAAGCCGTCGCTTTGGCTAATGATACAGAATATGGTCTTACAAACTATATACAGTCTCAAGATCGTAGCAAATGTCGTCGTATTGCGGCACAAGTCCGCTCTGGTATGGTAGAAGTTAACGGATATGGATTACCGAGTGGGAGTTACTTTGGAGGCGTAAAATTTTCTGGACGAGCTCGTGAAGGTGGTGATTGGGGAATTAAAGAGTTTCTTGATACGAAAGCAATTTCATATTGGTAAAGGATAATATTATAGCTTAATAGGAATTGTATGATAACACAGCAAATAACGGATGAAAGTGCTCTTGGGCAACGACTTGATCAGTGGCTTGCGAAAAAATATCATAATACGCTGTCACGCTCACGCTTGCAAACTCTCATCCGTGAAGGCTATCTTAAAATTGATGATCAATTAATAAAGGAGCCAAAAACAAAATTAAAACCCAATCAAATTATAGAATTGAAAATGCCACTCCTTCGTGATGCAGAACCTAGCGGTGAAGCCATTGCATTGGACATTCTTTTTGAAGATGATCATGTTATTGTCATTAATAAACCTGCTGGACTTGTTGTTCATCCTGGCAATGGTAATTGGACCGGAACATTGGTTAATGCCCTTCTCTATCACTGTGGTAATAGTTTATCTGGTATCGGCGGTGTTAAGCGCCCTGGTATTGTTCATCGTCTTGATAAGAACACAACTGGAATCATGGTTGTCGCTAAAAATGATCTTGCTCATAAAAGCCTGAGTATCCAATTTTCTGATCATGGACGTAACAGTGCATTAGATCGGCGCTATCACGCTTTGATTTGGGGATCTCCTCGTCGTAATATTTCGACAATTGATGCATCCCTTGGCCGTTCCCCTCATAATCGAATAAAACAAGCTGTCATCCATAATAGAAACACCCATACACGCCATGCTGTTACACATTTTTCTCTCCTTGAAAAATATCAAACCTCCACAGATACAACACCTTTTGCAAGTCTTCTGGAATGTCGTCTGGAAACTGGACGGACTCATCAAATTCGTGTTCATATGGCTTATATTGGACACCCCGTTATAGGTGATACTGTTTATGGAAACGCTTTTAAAACAAAATCGAATATGCTTAGTCCCATCATTAAGAATGCAATCGATCAATTTAACCGACAAGCACTCCATGCTGCTAGCCTTACTTTTGAACACCCTGCGACAGGTCAAATTATGTCTTTTTCTTCACCTCTCCCTCAAGATATGGCTGAACTTATTAAGAATTTTAAAAAATAAATTGAAACTTTTAGCCTTTTCAAGATTTCACAATAAAATATCTCTTTTTGAACAAAATTGAAAATTATGCTAGAATAAGGTTAGATGAATATTTATAATATCTGCAAATAGAATTTGCCTTATCAGGGAATTCATACAAAAGGAGGGTGCTTTATGGCCCATGTGAATGTGTTATCCGTGACGACAGGTGACGGAGGATTGAATCGTTACCTAGAAGAAGTGCGTCGTTTTCCAATGCTTGAGCCAAAAGAAGAATATATGTTGGCTCAACGTTATCGTGAACATAATGATCTAAAAGCCGCACATAGATTGGTAACGAGTCATTTGCGTCTCGTAGCCAAAATTGCAATGGGCTATCGCGGCTACGGACTGCCTATTGGAGAAGTTATTTCAGAAGGCAATGTTGGACTTATGCAAGCTGTTAAACGTTTCGACCCAGAACGTGGTTTTCGTCTTGCGACCTATGCAATATGGTGGATTAAAGCATCAATCCAAGAATATGTCTTGAGATCTTGGAGTTTGGTGAAAATGGGAACAACCGCTAATCAAAAGCGTTTGTTTTTCAATCTTCGTAAATTAAAAAGCAGGCTTCAAGCACTTGATAGTGGCGATCTTAATGCGGAACACGTAAAAGAAATTGCAACGAAGTTGAATGTGTCAGAAGATGAAGTTATTTCAATGAATCGCCGACTTGGTGGTGATACTTCACTCAATGCACCTCTCCGCACAAAAGAAGGTGAAAACGGTGAATGGCAAGATTGGTTGGTGGATGACTCCAACAATCAAGAGCAGATTTTAATTGAACAAAGTGAATTGCAAAATCGCCGTTCTATGCTCACAAATGCTATGGATAATCTGAATGAACGTGAAAGACGCATATTCAAAGCACGTCGTTTAAGCGATAAACCTTTGACACTAGAAGAACTCTCCAGTGAATTTAATATCAGTCGAGAACGTGTAAGACAAATCGAAATGCGTGCATTTGAAAAAGTACAAAATTTCATCAAATCTTCTGTTTTATCCGAAAGTCAAATATAAAACTTTAAAGATCAAGTGTAAACTCGATTGCTTGTGCATTCTTAAAAGTAAGCAGGAGCAAAGTGTATTTGCTCTCTATTCTTAAATTGAAATACAAAGCCCTTTTGATGGAAAAAATTCATTGTGGCTCTTTGTCTGCTAATACATTGATGCTTTATTTTTCTGTCCAAGAATTGTTCGCTTATCTGGTTGCGTAAGCCATTGCCCAATAACTTCATTAAAAACAGACTTACCTTTTAGCCCTTTTGCAAAGGTTAATTCGCTTATTCGTCCCTTTTTATCAGTTAACACTAAACGTACCCAATCCAATTCTCGCATCAATTGTAAATTTCGATCAAGAAATGGTTGGTTGCCACTCAAAGCAACAAGAAAGAGATTATCATCAATCTTTGCTGCAATAGCCCTTGTTAAAGCCTGTCCAATGGATTGTTCACTTGCTTTAAAAGTGAATGCTTGAACATTACTTATAGCTTGACCTGAAAAATTATCAGAAGGAATAAAAATAAGATCCATAATATATGCAGCAGGAAAAGAGACCTCAGTATTACGACGTAAAATTAACCGTAATGATAACCCTTCATCTGGAATTGTTATATCACCTTGTATAGTTGGTTCTTCTAAAGTACCCTTCTCACGAAATTCCTTTATAAGTGTCCAATGAACACTCCCTGTTGCTACTTTTTCTGCATCATAATTTGTACGTGCTTGATAAAAAACAGCTTCACCTCGTTGTTCAAACGATTGGAAATTACTGGAAACAACTGTTGAAGTTCCTTCTTTATTAGAAGAATCTGCTGCTTGATCTAAGCCAACATCAACTTCTCTCCCATCCTCTAATAAGCGTTTCGTTAATTTTTGGTTAACCGCAAGTGCCTTTGATAACGGATGAGAAATTTGCTGATTTTCCTCAGAAAGCTGATAGTCATCTAATACAAAAATACGGCGACCAACAAAACAAACTCCAATAGTTAAGACGACAAGACTAGCAATAACAGCAGTACTTATCACAATACGTTTTTGCATCGAGGACCGATTAGCACGACGCATGGCTTGAGAAAAAATATGCGAAACAATGTATGGATTATCCGCTTCCGAAGAAGAAGCTAAATAAGTTTCCATCTTGACAGGCTCTGCGTCTGGTGTAACGGACACACTAAGTTTATCAAGCACTTTGTTATCCTTTGAACTTGTAACAAAAACCTGCTTTTCTTGTGTTTCTACCTCTAAAAACGCATTATCTTGCTGCAAAATAGAACTTTGCGTGTACTTGTCAACTTTAGTGCTATTTATAGGATTCCCTTCAATACCTGAAGAAAGTAAATTCTTTTCAAGAGCTAAATATTCTTCTTCAACAGTTGCAATAGCACTCTGCAAAATCTTCCTTTGCCCATCTGCTATGGCTTGTGGTGCTTTTGCTGCTACAAATTGATGTTCTAGTGTTTCGATAGCCCGCTTATAAATCCGTTGACGCACTTGCTGTGTAACATTACTTTGCGCATTAATCGCCCTTTTTAAGATTCCAACGAAATCTACCATATCCTCTATAATCTTTCTCAAACTGAGAAAAAAGATCCCAGTTATAAGGCCAAAAATGGCTTTATTCTAGCCTTTTAAATTGATTGTCATTTATATACGATACAACTATCCTAACAGTTTAAAACGAATATGAAAAATAAACAATGCTATTTTGTGCCTTTCTCTTATACACTCTCAAGCCTCTCGTCATAGAAAAGCACAAAGAATTAAATTTAGAATTTATACAGCAATTTTAAACATAATGATTAATTTTTAAAAGGATCAGTAATCAAAATCGTATCTTCACGCTCAGGGCTAGTCGATAATAAAGCTATGCTTGTCTTGGTCAGTTTTTCAATATAACGTATATACTTAATAGCTTGAACTGGTAAATCCTCCCAGCTTAACGCACGTGCTGTTGTATCCTTCCAACCTTCTAATGTTTCATAAATGGGCTTCACACGAGCTTGTGCTCTCATAGAAGAGGGTAAATAATCAATTCCTTTACCATCAAGCTCATAACCAATACAGATTTTAATTTCATCCAAGCCATCTAAAACATCAAGTTTTGTCAGTGCTATTCCCTGCACCCCACAAATCGTTACCATCTGACGTACTAAAACTGCATCAAACCAACCACAGCGACGTTTTCGACCCGTTACAACGCCAAACTCACGTCCTCGCATTCCAAGAAATTCGCCAATATTATTTATTTGCTCTGTCGGAAATGGTCCTTCTCCAACACGTGTTGTATAAGCTTTTGCAATACCCAAAACATAATGAATCGCGCTAGGTCCCATCCCTGAACCAGTGCATGCCTGTCCAGCAACTGTATTGGATGACGTCACATAAGGATAAGTCCCAAAATCATTATCTAATAAAGCACCTTGCGCCCCCTCAAAAAGAACATGCTTTCCCATCCGATAACTTTCATCTAAAAGGCGCCACGTACAATCCATAAAGGGTAAAATTTCATCTGCTACTTGCATCAACTCATCATAAAGCGCCTGAGAATCAATCTCTGCAACATCCATCCCACGACGCAAAGCATTATGATGTCCCAAAAGGCGTTCGATCTTGGCCATAAGCGTTTCAGCTTCCGCTAAATCCATTACACGAATAGCACGACGCCCTACTTTATCTTCATAAGCTGGTCCAATACCACGCTTCGTCGTACCAATTTTTAAACCAGACAAACCGCTTTCACGCATTGCATCAAGATCACGATGCAAAGAGAGAATTAACGGAGCATTTTCAGCAATACGTAAAATTTCTGGTGTAATTTTTATACCCTGATCACGCAGTTTTTTTAATTCTGCTACAAAATGATGGGGATCAACGACAACACCATTACCGATAATTGATAACTTTCCACGAACTAAACCAGATGGTAAAAGCGATAATTTATAACTAATTCCATCAACAACCAATGTGTGACCTGCATTATGCCCCCCCTGATATCTTACCACGATATCTGCACGCTCAGACAACCAATCTACAATTTTACCTTTACCTTCATCTCCCCATTGTGTACCGACAACTACTACATTGGCCATAACTTTCTCCGTCGTGTTTTGTCAAATAAAACCAGCATTCAAAAACAAATGTCTCTTTATAACGAAACCTTAGAGCAAGTGCGACTCTTCATTTCAGCTTTTTCTAATCTTAGTCATTAAATTTTCAAATTCATGATAATAAAGGTAAAAATATCAAGATATATCTTCATTTTAAATCTATTATTTTTGCCGCAAAAGGTAGAAATATTTAAAGATTTTGGTTGTTTCCTTAACCAATACCTGACAAATCACTCACACTCCTCTCATGATCTTTTGTAATCTGTACGATATTTGCAAATTGTTTATCTGTCACAAGAATACGAAAGGTCATCATTCCCTTTCGTATTTTTTTGAAAAAACACAGTATAAAATTCGCCAATAATGACTTAAAGACGAGCCTTTTCAACCTGAAATGCCCATTCAAGCCATTGTGTTAAAACTTCCAGATCAGAAGCCTCAATTGTTATACCTGTCCAAATTCGAATTCCTGGAGGTGCATCTCGATAAGAGCCAATATCATAAGCTACCCCTTCTTCATCAAGACGATTCACGACCGCCTTTATAAAAGACACCCGCTTTTCAGTATTCAAAGAAGTAATAACTGGGTCAACAATATCTAAACAAACAGATGTATTAGAACGTACCTGAGGATCTTTTGCCAAATATTCTAACCACGGTGTTTTGCGAACAAAAGCGTCGAGTACAGCAAAATTTTTCTCAACGCGCGCCATCAATGCGCGCAAACCACCCTGCGCCTTTGCCCACCTCAACCCATCAAGAAAATCCTCAACACAGAGCAGAGAGGGCGTATTGATGGTCACACCTCTAAAAATATTTTCAGTCAATTTTCCATCTTTTGTCATACAAAAAATTTGCGGCATAGGCCAAGATGGAACATAGCTCTCAAGTCGCTCAACAGCACGAGGACTTAAAATCACCATACCATGTGCAGCCTCTCCTCCAAGAACTTTTTGCCATGAAAAAGTAACAACATCTAATTTTGAAAAATCAAGATTTTGAGCAAAAGCTGCTGATGTTGCATCACAAATTGTTAACCCTGTTCTCGTATTTGGAATGAAATCGGCATTAGGAATACGGACACCTGAAGTGGTTCCATTCCATGTAAAAACAACATCACGATCAAAATCAATTTGTGTTAAGTCTGGTAGCTCACCATAAGGAGCTTTAAAAAGGCGCACATCAGAAAGCTTTAATTGCTCAACAACATCTGCAATCCACCCCAATCCAAAACTTTCCCACGCTGCCATATCAACGCCACGCTCACCTAATAAAGACCATAGAGACATCTCAACAGCTCCAGTATCTGAAGCAGGCACAATTCCTATACGATAATTAGAAGGCACTTCAAGAATCTCACGGGTTAAATCAACGACTTCAGCAAGTCTTAATTCTGCTTCTCTCGATCGATGTGAACGCCCAACTAATGCATTTTTAAGGACTTCAATAGTCCAGCCAGGTCGTTTACTACAAGGACCTGAAGAAAAATTAGGATTATTTGGCCGACAATTTGGTTTTTGCAACATTATCATTATTACTCCCCTTTTAGATGATGGCTTGCCTTTCTTTAAAGAAAAGCTAATCTTATAAAGACTGTGCCAATAAGTCCCCTTAAACAAAGATCAAAAACATTTCTATTTATTTCGTAAGCTTAAAACACACGGAAATCTTATGAAGAATATTTCTCTCAATTATATTTCTAGATTCATTCTTTAGAAAGATTTCCTTGTGCTATCACCACGATAAGACAACATTCTGATGAGAGTACACTAACGTATCGCAATATACCTATCAAGTTGATTTTACGAAAAGAGCGGTTATAATTGCTAGAATACCGAAATAAACTTATAAAAAATCAATTATTTTTCTTTTGATGACTGGACAGAGAAAATTTTAATGTTATAACCGCACACGTTTCATATGTTTTGTGAAATGTGCCCAGATAGCTCAGTTGGTAGAGCAGCGGACTGAAAATCCGCGTGTCCGTGGTTCGAATCCGCGTCTGGGCACCATTTTATTTCTTTAATATATTGAAATATATAATCTTTTTCTTAAAAGGACAAACTTTAGTCCACCTTTTATATAAGTTGACCTAAATTATTGCTATTTTCTAGGTAATTTTTTTAAGCGTAAATGCTAATATCTCTTTCTTTCTCCATCTCACTGACCTCTCCGCTTAAGGTAGAGGAAAAAATACCCTGAACAGCCAATTACGGATATTTATTGTCAAAAAGCTAAAAATCTGTGCACATTCACATGTTGTTACATATCAATCGTTATCATCAAATATCATCTCATTCCCTTTCATTTTATACCTTATCTAAACGGATTAGGGCACTCTCTTCGAGAAAAGTTGAAAGATACGCCCTCATAAGTTTAAGCTACTTTTGTGACAATCAGCTTCATATTCTGTTGAATTCCTATAAAGAAATATCCAATAGCTCTGTTAATCTGTTCAATTCTTTCCTCATATCAATGAACAGGTTGAAGCTTGAACCGAAAAATGGACTGTGTTCCTAGCAGTAGCTTCGCTAGACTAGATGTAGATGTTCTTTTATCAAACAATCTTATAGTAAAAGATAATTATTATTGAGGAACTGACAAAACTAAGCTAGTCTTATTACATTAAAATTATGTTTTTGCTGATGATTAGAAGAAGGGCAACGTCTTTTAAAGGCATTTATTGCAAAAAATTTGCTAAAATAGAGTGATTTATAGCTAAAAACTTGTTCATTTATATATTCATCCTTCTAAAGGATGAATTTTCTATTGCAATCAAAACTAAAACCTGACCTATTTTGATAATTTTCTGCTTCAGCAAGACATCTGGGATATATCTCCTTATAAACAATGAGTATACATTGTTGTCTTCAGACTAAAATAATATAATCAACATTTACTTAAAAAGCATTTTATACCCTTCACAAAAAATAGTGAAATTTACAGTACTCTTGACAAAAATAGGCGCTGTTTCTTATTTACTCGTGTTGACTTTAATCATTCTTATCAAAAAAGAGTTATAAAAAAATAAGGCATTTTTGTATTAATATGGTGAATTTTGATCTAATAGTTTTTAGATCCTCCTTCTTTTGGAACGCAATAAGAAAGAAAAATTATTATATTGCTTCATATTGATATGAATTATTGTCTTATGATGAAATTTTATTTACGTCTTCTATAAAATTATTAAGTATTTTTATTATCTTTTTCTTTAAATTTCATATTTACCAATTTTATTAAAGGTAATGTAATTTTAAGCGTAGAAAATTTTAATATCGGATGATTTATATGACTTTATTTACGAAAAGGAGTCCATTATCGTTTTTTCTCTCTCTATTTATTTCCAAAATGGGGGATTCTGCCTATGAAGTTATTTTTGTTTTACTTGTCTTAGAATTAACAGATAACGTCTTTTTTACAGGTCTTGTATATTTCTTTCGATTTATCCCTTTTCTCTTTTTCGGTCCTATAGGAGGTTGGTTAGCTGATAATTTTTCTTTAAAGAAAAATATGATCTTAAGTGAATTTATCAGATTATTAACCTCATTATTTGTTTTTATAACATATGTAACAGGTACTGCACAGATTATTTTTCTTATCTTTGCAGCAATATTGACAACAATAGGAAGGAGTATTTTTCAACCAAGTTTTCAAGCTGCTATTCCGAGAATGTTTTCAATAAATGATCTTACAAAGGCAAATAGCATTGCACAAATTATGGATGAAACTGCATCCGTAATTGGCCCTTTAGTTTGTTCGGTACTTCTTTTTTTCGCCAATAAATCGGCAGTACTCATTTTTGATTTTTTTACTTATTTTACATCTATTATATTGTTATTTAATCTCATAAATTTCAATTCAAATAAGAATAAATCTTTCAGTTTTATCAAAATTTATCGCGAAACAGCTTCCTATCTTCACTATATTTCTAAAGAAAATAATAATTTATTTATTACGCTCATTGGCTCGTCGTTTGCTATTCTCTTTACTGGTGCAATTTTAAGATTTTTAATTCCAGCTTTTGTTCTTTCCGTTGGTGGAGAGGAAAGCTTTGTTAGTTATATTTTTTCTCTCATTGCTGTTGGAACTATTGTAGGTGGTTTATTGTATAGTAAAATTATATTAAAGATTACATCGTTGAAGCTAATGATATTTTGGCTTTTGTATGGGATTGCTATGTTCATGATACCATTAGTTGGAATATTTTATTTAAAACCGCTTCTCGTATTAGCATTTGTCTTAGGATTTATTGGTGCTTTTGTGGATATTAGTTTAGTTTCAGCTATCCAATTATGCTCTCGTCGTGAAGATCTTGGTAAGAGTTTTGGAACTTTTTCAACTTTAGCTAACTCTGCTGAAGCAGTATCTGGTTTTATTGCTGGACTTTTTGCACTCGTGGGCTTAATGACCTCTTTTTTGGCTATGTCTGCATTAATTATTTCTACTGGAATTGTTGGAGCTATAAAAATTAAGAAAAATAAGGATAAAATATCCCTTAATACTATAAGAGATGACAATCATTGACATATTTTATGCTTACACTTTTTTGGCGATTTTACGTAGAGTGGGAGTGTTAATTTCGGTAGATTTAATAACTGTTGTTTTATCTCCAAAAGTAATCAAGTGATGTGAGTCCTTTCCTGCATCGGCAGTTTTCCTGTAATAAATACTTCTTTCCTAGCTTCCTTGCGTGACCTCTGAGTAAAGCTCTCGTTCCATTCACCCCCTAACTTTCTCTTGATTAACTATTATTGTACAACAAAATTGGTATTCAACAAAAAATAAGCAGAAAAACATATGAAAAGATCTTGTGCACAACTTGATATAAATGTATAAATAATTATATATTATAATATGTTATTGATATTTTTCATTGAAAGAAATGAGCTTTTTATGGTAGAGTTTACAGCATAAAAATGATGTCTAGTTTGCGTATCAATTTTCAATATTGCGTTCAGAAAATAATGCATTTTTCCGCTAAAAAGTAAAATAAAGGGGGCTAGCATATTTAATAAAGTTATTTTAATCGGTCATCTTGGGACTTAATTAGAAAGCAGGACAATAGCTTTCGAAGCACATGTTGGTGAGTTTTCGTCAACTCTGGACCAGAGATACAAGAGTAAAACAACAAACCAAAAGTCGATAAAACTGAATAGTATTCTATTGTTGTTTTTAATCCTCACTTTATAAAAATTGCTCTTCAATATCTCAGGCACTAAGCCTTGATTTCTCCACAGACGGTAGCCGTTCTTACAAATGATCGTTGTGACATTCTACTCATTGATAAAATTGGCTCAACTGGAATGATCTCCAATGGAAAAAATGGAACCTGCCATTCCTACAATGCCATTTATAACTTTTAGAAGGAGAATGCCAAAAAAACTACATATAATCGATTTTAGTTAGAAGTCCTGCAACCACGCAACTTGCTGGTTCTTTTGAGTTTTCCCATCTCGATGAACAGAAACAAAGGAAGCGACCATATAAGCGTACTTTGAATCAAGATCTTTTGCTGAAATGAAGAGTTTCTTCATCCGTACTGTTGGCCCCTCAATCACTGCAATAGCATTCATACACGTGGTATCCCTCTTAACTCCATCGCTACAGAATTAGAAGTTATTCTAATTTCATCCTTTGCTATGGCATCACTTCTATCTCCTTCAATTTTTGCTGTCGGTTCGCTTGTGTATAATAAACCTTGAGAGATAACTTGAATCTCGCTCGCCCTCATAAAGTACCTGTATATAAACCACGAGTGATGAGAATATATAGCGTTTACCAAACAATCGATTTACCCCCATAAAAGTATGAACGCCTTCATATGCTTCCTTCGCATGCACACTTCCAAGAATATTGTTCAGGATTGTACTCTCATTTTTCTTCCATACAAACCAAGACAACACGTGCATCAACTTGCTTGAAAATGAGGTTAAGAGCACCAAGCAATGGACCGCGATGCTTATCAAGCTTAGAAAACTGTGATAAATCCCCGATCACTAACAGTGGTCTGGTTAGGGGAAAGGCTTGTACGTCATCCTACAGCATCATTTTATTATATTGAAATATATGGAGTTTTTATTTAATTGCCAATTTTCAGATTATCTTCTACAGTTTATGCAATTTCGGTTGTCAGTGCATTTTCTACTACAATATTTTTTAAACAATTTTCAAAGATTGTTTTATCACCAAAGAACTTTAAACACCTTTCAAAGTCTTCTCTTATATTTTCTCTCTAACTCTTATCTGGGCTATCTTTTGTGTTTTTTTCAACTTTTAGGTATAAAATCGATTTTTACGAATAACGCATTTAATGATAAAAATAGCTATAAAAACAACAAATTATTATGTTTCTCTTCCTAGTATAAAACTTAGTGTTAAACTATAATCAAAAAATTGTACTTTTATCGTGATACAATCCTTCAAAATCAGTTCAATAAAGATTTTGAAAGCTGCCTTTAGATTATTATATGATTTTTAATGCATAATCCTATATAAATTGCTTATATATGTAAGCTGTATTTGTTTATGATTAGAACAATTGTAAAAAATATCTTTCAACGAATGCTCTAGCAATAAATAAAATTATTCCTTAGTGTATTTTTAATTCTCGCGTTAAACTTTTCTCTGTTTTATGATTTAAAGATATAGCAAGTATAGTATAAGTTAGCTGATTAACAAAATGGAGTGCGCTTCTTTTAAAACGAAGACATGTAAGGATAATTCATTTGAGATGATTTTATGATCCTAACATCTGATTTAAATTCTCATTCAATAATTATTTAGCTAATTTTCTCATTAAGAAATCATATCTTATTACATTGTCTATACAATTATTATTAATGACATATCAGCTATTTACAGATTTAAGCTACTCAATTCTCTCCACCATCTTCAGTGGTGAGAAGAGGTTGCTTTTGTTACTGGATAAATTAAAAAAGAGATTTTATTTAATTTAGAAAATATTGCTTACTTTTTGAAAGAGTAACTATAAGATGAAATATTGGATTGCTGTCATTTCTCGGGCTCACGCGCAGCTTGCAGCAGAATTTGGCTTTCTTCAAGTCTGTCACGGTAAAACCAGTCCGCTTCGAAAAACATCCAAAGGAGATGAAGTCTTTATTTATTGTCCACGTAGTGAAATGGGCACTGGGCAAGTTCTTCAAACGATAGAGTTTCAGTGTGTGTTTAAGGATAATCACATTTATCAAGTAGAGCAAGCTCCTCATTTCATACCTTTTCGAAAAGATGTTATTTTTAATAAACAAGCAAAATCAGTTGTTTTAAAAGAGGTTAAAGGTCTTAAATTCTTGACTAATTCTCATTGGGGAATGTTAGCGCAACGAGTTTTTTTTGAAATTACGGCGTATGATGCAACCCGAATTCGCGAAGCAATGGGGATTTATGACGGTTAAGTATTAACTGTTTTCCTTATTTTTTATTTTTGATACGATATCTATAGAAGATTTCTTTAAAAAATTGAGCAGATTCATTTCACTAAAGCCTTATCTGAAAGAATAGATTGTTATCCACTCACTCTTTGTTATGATAATACCGTTCAGGGCTGAGCTAGAAGACGGAAGAATCTCTTAAATTGAATAGCTTCTTTTAGCCTGAATATTTATATATTTAATTTATTGAATGGAATTTTTTTATAAAGGGAACTCAAATGTTTAAATGGACCTATAGCGAAGAAATTAATACAGAAGCAAATGCTGAGCAAATTTGGTCTATGTGGGAAGATGCTGCGACTTGGCCTTGTTGGGACCACGAGCTTGAGTGGGTAAAACTTTCAGGTGATTTCAAAGCAGGAACTGTAGGACAGATGAAACCTAAAAAAGGACCTAAAGTGTCTTTTACACTTGATAAAGTTATTCAAAATGTTTGCTTTTCCGATTATGCTAAACTCCCTTTTACGCGTATGGTTTTTGATCATGAGTATATTAATTCAATGGAATCTGGTTCCTTAAATAACAAAATTCGTCATACGGTAACTATGTTTGGCTTTCTTGCTCCATTATTTGGAGCCATTATTGGATCGAAGATTAAATTGCATCTTCGCGATGCCATGATTGAAATGAGCCATCGTGCTCTTACTGGAAATAAAAATTTTTCATAGCTATACTCACTCATAATGACAATTGATCTTTGTTAAAAAGAAAACAATTTGCAAGCTAATCCTCTATTAAAATTAAATCTTTGAACCATTAATATGTGTTGCAATACTTATCAGCAAAGTATCTCCTTATGCTTGATTAGAAATGAAAGAGTGTTATAGAGAAAATGAAAATAACATGAAAATTAGTTTCATTCTTTATGGTGGATATGTAAATGGTTTAGATCATTTTGCAATTTTTGATTTTTAAATTAAGCGTTATCATGCAATTTTCTATTGGTTTTTTTGTAAACGTGAATTTGATTTTTTTAGATCACAAAAGAGAATTAAAAAGATTGAAACTAACGAGGTTTTAAGACTTATTGTGTTTTTAAAAAGAAGCTAACAAGAAAAATGCTCGATTTGTTACAAGAAAAACAAGGCATGAATGATACACAATTTTATTGATGAGCATACAAGAATTGCGTTTTTATATAAATTCGCCCAATTGCTTACCCATATAAGAATATATTAAGGGAGTCTATGATGACAGACAAAAACCAGATTGATAAAGCTGCTTTGTTGGTTGAAGCAGCAAAGCGTTCTGGAGCAGATGCTGCTGATGCTGTTGTTGTTCATACATATTCTAGCGGTGTATCAGTCCGTTTTGGGAAAGTTGAATCAACAGAAGCTTCAGAAAGCAATGATTTTACATTAAGAGTTTTTGTTGGCAAAAAAGTAGCAAGTGTTTCTGCTAATTTAGCGGCTTATCCGCAAGGACTTGCAGAACGTGCTGTTGCAATGGCAAAAGCTTCTCCTGACAGTTTATTTGAAGGTTTGGCAGATAAAGATTCTCTGGTTAAATATCCTAAAGATCTTGATCTTTTTGATGATTTTGTTCCACATAGTCATTTCTTAACAGAAGATGCTTTAAAAACAGAGGCAGCAGCGCTTGATGTTAAAGGAGTAAGCAATTCTGGTGGAGCTGCGACAGCTTATGGTCGTAGTGGATTTGTTCTTGTGACTAGCAATGGTTTTTGTGGAGCTTATCAATCCAGTTGTTTTTCACGTTCTTGTAGTACTGTAGCTGGTGAGGGTACAGCGATGGAGCGCGATTATGATTATACAACAGCCTTACATTTTTCTGATTTAGAGGCCGCAGAAATTGTGGGAAAAAATGCAGGAATGAGAGCTGTTCGACGTTTAGGAGCAGTTCGTGCTTCGACAGGGAGGGTAGATGTTATCTTTGATCCGCGTACAGCTCGTGGAATTGCTGGACATATTGCATCTATGGTGAATGGAGCGTCCGTGGCTCGCAAAACGAGTCTTTTACAAAATCTCTTGGGAAAAGCGGTGATGAAACCGAATGTGCATGTGAAAGATCAACCTTTGCGATTGCGTGGAAATGCTTCTCGTCCTTTCGATGGAGAAGGCGTAGAGGGACAAACATTAAATATTATTGAAAATGGTATTTTAAAAAACTGGCTTCTTTCATCATCTACAGCGCGTGAACTAGGTCTTAAAACCAATGGTCGTGGCGTGCGTTCAGCCTCATTGGTCCAGCCTGCAAGTACCAATTTTTCTATTGAACCGAGTTTAGTATCGCCTCACGATATGATAAAAAATTTACGACGTGGTTTTTATGTTACAGAATTATTCGGACATGGTATTGATTTTGTTACAGGTCAGTATAGTCGGGGTGCTTCTGGTTTTTGGATTGAAAATGGTGAAATCACTTATCCAGTGAGTGAAGTAACACTAGGGTCTGATTTGCTTCATATGTTAGCGCATTTAACGCCTGCAAACGATATTGATCGGCGTTATGGTACAGCAGCTCCAACATTATTAATTGAAGGGATGACCCTTGCAGGAATATAACACGCATCATTCTTCTGATTTAAACCTTTTGCTTGATGTTTGTCGAAAAGCAGGGGATTTAGCAATGAGGTATTTTGGGTGTACGTTGAACGTTTGGAGAAAAGAAGGTAATTCACCAGTCAGTGAAGCAGATTTTGCCGTTGATCGCTTTTTGAAAGAAAGACTTCTTGAAGCACGTCCACATTATGGTTGGATTTCAGAAGAAACAAAAGATGATCGAGGGCAAGGAGCTTACGCGCGCTACTTTGTGGTTGATCCTATTGATGGGACTCGTGGTTTTCTTTCTGGTAGCACCTATTGGTGTGTTTCAGTTGCCATTATTGAGAACGGACGTCCTATCGTTGGTGTCTTGCAATGTGCCGCACAGGGAGATGTGTATGCCGCTGTTATTGGTGAAGGGGCGACGTTAAATGGTATAAAGCTTCCCCTTTTGGCATCTCAGATTAATCGCAAATATAAAATCTCACTTGATAAATCGCTCGCTCAAAAATTGCCAGATGATTTTCTCAATACAGTCAGTCTTTATCGTCACATTCCTTCTCTCGCATATCGTATTGCTCTTATTGCTCAAAATGAAATCGATATCGTATTAGTTCGTCCGAATTGTCATGCATGGGATATTGCCGCGGCAGATCTTATTTTACAAGAATGCGGAGGATGTTTCCTATCGCTTGATGCATCTTTCATATCCTACGGAATTGAACCTCACCACTATGGACTTTTAATTGCGGGGAAAAATAATTGCTGTCAGGATATGATAGATGTTGTTCATAAAGCAAAGTTAGTTTAATCACAGATAAAAATACGCTAAAATTTCTTAATGATATGGAGGCACATATGACTGAAGACAACGAAAAAAAACAATGTTTGCATCTTGTATTTGGTGGAGAATTGAAAAACCTTAATAGCAATCAATTTAAGAACCTTGATGATTTAGATGTCGTTGGTATTTTTCCAGATTATCAATCCGCTCAAGAAGCATGGCAAGCGAAAGCACAAAGCAGTGTAGATAATGCATTACAGCGTTATTATATTGTAGATTTGCATCGCTTTCTTGATAATGAAATGAGTGATGCGTAAAAAAATCAGAAAAAGAAGCAGTGTATTTTAAGATGCTTTTTATGAATAAATCGATATTTACTCATAAAAGCGCGATTTGGATAATTTTCTTTTGTAAATTTAGAGATGAATGTGCCCTTTGTAAAAAAGTGAAAGATTAAATTTATTCATAATTTGATCATATAAAATAAAATGCCTCCTTATAAAGATGGGGGTGAGAGTGTTCATGCTTACAGCGCTCTTAAGTCTGATAAAAGATACCGTAATTGTGGATATAAATCCTATAAAACTAGAAAAAAGATTATTTTATTAGCCAAATTATTTACCTGTCCTATCATACTTTGTGTACATGCATTTTCATGAGGGAAGATTCTTGAAAAAGCACGGAATAAAATTACGTTTCTGCTTTTCAAATTATTCTCATGAATAAAGCGTTTTTGTTACCTAAAATGTGAAAAGTATTAGTATTTCGCTACTTGTTGGAAAAAATTGATGCAATAAACAGAGGGAAGAATCGTTTAATAGAAAAAAGCTTATAAACGTCTTAAACTAGGTGAATGAGGTGGTTTTAATGATGGAACTAAAGGCACGTACGGCTCTTTTAATCTATCGAATGATTGGCTTTTGTTTACGCCCCATTGTACCTTTCTATTTGCTTCTTCGCGCTATACGTAAAAAAGAAGAATGGGGTCGCAAAAAAGAGCGTTTAGGTAAAAGCCATAAAGTCCGTCCTCAAAGTCCATTAATTTGGTTGCATGCGGCTAGCGTTGGAGAAACTCTTGCACTTTTCCCACTTATTAATTATATTTTATCATTGAAAATCAATATATTATTAACAACAGGCACTGTAACATCTTCTTCTCTTGTAAAAAAGCAGTTTGGTAATCGGCTCATTCATCAATACGCTCCGTTGGATTTAGATTTGGCTGTGCGTCGTTTTATTAGTCATTGGAAGCCTGATTTAGCATTAGTTTGTGAATCGGAGATTTGGCCTCTTCGTATTAAAGAACTTGCCAAAAAGCATATTCCACAAATTTTAGTTAATGCTCGTATGTCTGAACATTCTTTCAAAGCTTGGCAAAAACGACCTGTTCTTGCCAGACATATTTTTAAGCATATCGACTTAGCTATTAGCCAAAACGAAAGAGATGTCGTTTATTATCAAGCACTTGGAGTAAAATCTGTAGCGTTTTCTGGTAATCTTAAGGCTGATGTTTTACCGCTTGAAGATCAAGATTTACTCACATATTATCGTAGTGCCATTGGCAATCGTCCAGTTTGGGCAGCTGTTTCAACCCATGAAGGGGAAGAAGAAATTGCTTTTGAGGTTCATGAGATTCTTAAAAATTATTTGCCAGATTTATTGACAATCATTGTACCTCGTCATCCTGAGCGTTTAGAAGATCTTTTTCGAAGATGTGACAATAAAAGCTTGCGTTTTATCCGTAGAAGTAGCAATGCTGTTCCAGATGCAAATACAGACATTTTTTGGGGAGATACGATTGGAGAAATGGGACTTTTCCTTCGCTTATCGAAAGTTTCTTTCATCGGAAAGTCATTATGTGAAGATGGTGGACACAATCCATTGGAATTAGCTTTGCTTGGTTCGGCTATTTTAACTGGACCTCATGTTTCAAATTTTCAAGAAATGTTTGAACAATTTTTAACGCATGATGCAGCATATAAGATTCAAGACACAAAACAGCTTGCTATTCAGGTATATAAACTTTTAACAAATGAGGTATTGCGACAAGAAATGGTTGATAAAGCCTATGAAGTAGCAACCGGTATGACGGGTGCACTTGAGCGAACATTAAAGCTTCTTGAGCCATTTTTACAACCTCTTGTAATACAAACAGGTTTAAATCAATATCAGGGGAAGCATGCGCATTAAGACACCTCATTTTTGGTGGAAAGAAAAAAGCTTTTTACGTCTTTTATTAGCTCCGATTTCTTGGATATATGGCTATTGTTCACAGCGCCGTATAGCACAACAACCCCCTATTATCGATCTTCCAGTTCTATGTATTGGCAATTTTACATGTGGTGGTACTGGTAAAACCCCTGTTGTCATTGCTTTTGCAAAAGCTGCTAAAGAGCTTGGTTTCATGCCTGGTGTTGTATCACGGGGTTATGGAGGAGCATTTAAGGGAGTACATCTTGTAAATGAGAAAGATGATAATGCACGCAATGTTGGAGACGAAGCTCTGTTACTTGTAAAGCATGCTTTTGTTGCTATATCAGTTGATCGTTATGCGGCAGCACAACGACTCAAGCAAGAAGGATGTAATCTTATTTTAATGGATGATGGATTTCAAAGCCGCCGTCTTTACATGGACTACGCATTACTCGTTGTAGATGCAATGCGTGGTTTTGGTAATGGAGCTGTTTTTCCAGCAGGACCCTTGCGTGTATCGTTAAAAACACAACTTTCTTTAACAGACAGTGTTTTATTGATTGGACACTCTGATACACATGATAAGGTTGCTTTTTTAGTCACTCGTGCGGGGAAAACTTTGCATCATGCGCACCTTAAATCATTAGCGTCTGGTGAGGTTTCAGGAAAATCATTTTTGGCATTTGCAGGTATTGGCAATCCAGATAAATTTTTTCAATCCATTAAAGAACTGTCTGGTCATGTGAAGCAAACTTACTCTTACCCTGACCACTATTTTTTTACCGACGCAGATTTAAAGAATCTTGCACAAAAAGCTAAAATGCAAAACTTATGGCTCGCTACAACAGCTAAGGATTATGTCCGTATACAAACAAACAGTGCACAAAAAGATTTAAAAAATCTTATTATCTTTGATGTCAAAGTCAATTTTTCTCAAAAAGATTTTTGCCGTATGCTGCTTGAAGAGGTCATAACCCGTTTTAGAAAGCGTAAACATCCCCTTTAATTTGCATTTTTGAAAGAAAAGACTGAATTTATAGTTTTCAACTGGTTATTTTTTCTGTGCTTTTAACAATTGGCTGAGATATGGATTACATTCAAGCTCGCGATGATAGGAAATTTCACAACTCGCATATGCTTCTTGACGCTGATGATTCCAATATTTTAAATCATCTATAGGGATTTTTTGTCCGCTTACAGCACAACGGGTATAAGTTCCATATTCTATGATTTTATATCCATTATTGGTATAATGAATTTTTGCTTCACGTTCATCATTGGAAAACATTCTTTCTAATCCCTTCCTGTTTGTATGAGAAATAACTGAGGAAAAGTGCCATAGAATACCTTATAAAGTCGAGAGTGAATTTAAAAATATTTCTTTCTTGCTAAAAAGCAATAAATAAAAATTTATTTTCTACCAAAAAGTCTCTCTATATCAGCCAATTTAAGTTCAATATAAGTAGGACGACCGTGATTGCACGTTCCTGTATTAGGGGTTGCTTCTATTTGTCGTAACAGTGCATTCATTTCTTCAGGGCGCAAAAGACGCCCTGATCGTATTGAGCCATGACAAGCCATAGTTGCTGCAACATAATCAAGCATTGCTTTTAAATTATCTGTTGTATCATATTCAGCGGCCTCATCTGCAAGATCTTTAATGAGCGCTTGTATGTTGATCTCTCCTAACATGGAAGGTGTTTCGCGCACAACGATTGCACCAGGTCCAAATGGTTCTATTCCCAAACCAAACTTCTGCAAAGCATCTTTGTGGGTTAAAAGACATGTTGCTTCTTCTTCAGAGAGTTCTACAATTTCAGGGATAAGCAACAATTGTGACGGAAGCGGTTTGGAATAAAGTGCATTCTTGAGCGCTTCATAAATCAATCGTTCGTGAGCAGCATGCTGGTCGACAATGATCAAACTCTCTTGAGTTTGAGCAATAATGTAGTTCTTATGGATTTGGGCCCTAGCTGCTCCTAAGGGATAAGATAATTCTTCTGATGATGGTATTGGGCTAGAAATGTAGGCATCACCGCTTGGTATATCTAAGCCCTCCATAAGAGGAGTAGCATCTTCTTTAAAACCAAGAGAACTGGTAATATCCAATGGTTTGTGAATCATTGAGGCGGATGCTAAATGCTGGTGCTGCGGATTGTGAGAAAAAGGTTGGTGAGTACTTTGAAAAGGCTTTAATGACTGTTGTGTTTGAAAGGCTGCTAACATTGCTTCAGAACGCGTTGAAGTAGGACGAACACCAATTTGATGCAGCGCTTCACGAATTGCTCCAACGATTAAACCGCGAATGAATCCTGAATCACGGAAACGTACATCTGCTTTAGCTGGATGAACGTTAACATCTACATCAGCGGGTGGTAAATCAATAAAAAGGATAGAGACAGGATAACGATCCCGTGTCATGACATCAGCATAAGCTCCTCGAATTGCACCCCAAATAAATTTATCTCGTACTGGGCGCCCATTAACATAAGCAAATTGATGAAGGCTATTACTACGGTTAAAGGATGGCAAACAAGCAAACCCCGTTAAACGTACTGTTTCACGCTCAGCATTAAGAGCAATACTGTTGGGAGCAAATTCTTTACCCATAATCTGCGTAATACGTTGTAACTGTCCTCGTGTATTATTTTCAGTAGCAGATAGTTCCATAGAAGTTCTGTCTGAACCTGAAAGAGAAAAGCGAATATGTGGAAATGCGATCGCAATTCGCTTAATCATATCAGTAATAGCATTTGCTTCAGCACGATCAGTTTTCATAAATTTTAGCCGTGCTGGAGTCACAAAGAAAAGGTCACGAACTTCAACAATCGTTCCAACGTTTCCAGAAGCTGGTTTTGGCCCAATAATTTTTCCTGCTGTAACAGCAATTTCATAAGCACTATCGGCATCTTTCGTTCGTGAGATTAATTTAAGTTTAGCAACTGAACCAATCGAGGGTAAAGCTTCTCCTCGAAACCCTAGAAAGCAGATATTATGCACGTCATCAGTAATTTTTGAGGTACAATGGCGAGAAACTGCTAGTGTTAACTGATCTTCCGGAATACCATAGCCATTATCGCTTACCTTTATAAAATTTTTTCCTCCGTTTGCCGTAACAATTTCGATTCGAGTTGCTCCTGCATCAATAGCATTTTCAACAAGTTCTTTGACAACATTTGCTGGCCGTTCAATAACTTCACCAGCAGCAATTTGATTAATAATATTTTCGCTAAGATGGCGTATGATCATAATAAATTCTAACAGGATTCTTGTGGATTCTATAATAGAAACTCTGAGCTATGATAGCATTATTTGTGCAACATTCAAGAATGGGTGTGGGTTAGAAATATTATTTGTAAAAGAACTCTTATTTACTTTCAAGAAATGTTGTACCAAGTACTATTTATTGTTTGTAACATTCTTGTATAAATTGTAGCAATAAATTGATTGGCAAAACCAAAAGAGAAGAAATTTATAACCTCAAAACGGTTTGCACTAATCAATCATCTGAGCCAAAAAGAAATAAAGTAAAAATGGAAGGCATAAGACTATGACGCGTATAAGCGGTATTTTGGCAGATAATGATATACAAACTTTGATTGATAATGAAGTTCTCAAAGCTCTTTGTCCATTTGAGACAACCCAAATACAACCTGCAAGTCTTGATCTTCGTTTAGGGGGCAAAGCCTATCGTATACGTGCTTCCTTTATGCCTGGAGCCAATGTAAAAGTTTTAGATAAACTCGAACGGTTAAAATTGCACGAATTTGATTTGCAAAATGGAGCAGTTTTAGAAACAAGTTGTGTTTATATTGTTCCCCTTTTAGAAAGTTTGGTTTTACCAGAGGCTTTATCAGCTGTTGCTAATCCTAAAAGTTCTACTGGTCGATTAGACATTTTTACGCGTGTGATTACAGATAATGCACAAGAATTTGATAAAATTTGTTCCGGCTATCATGGTCCACTTTATCTTGAAATTAGTCCACGCACATTTCCTATTTTAGTCCGTACCGGCTCACGTTTATCTCAACTTCGGTTTCGTAAAGGATGCAGCTCTTTAAATGAAATTGAACTCCACGCTTTGCATAGAGATAAAACGCTGATATCAGAAGATTTTCCTAATATTAGTGCGAATGGTATTGGGCTTTCTATTAATTTAAAGGGGGATGAAAATGGGCTTATCGGCTATCGTGGTAAACGTCACACAAGTGTTATTGATATTGATAAACGTGCTGTTGCTAACATTCTAGATTTTTGGGAACCTCTCTTTGATCGTGGTCAAAGGGAACTGATTCTTGATCCTAATGAATTTTATATTTTGGTTTCACGAGAAGCTGTTCATGTCCCTCCACTTTATGCAGCTGAAATGACCCCCTTTGATCCCTTAGTTGGTGAATTTAGGGTGCATTATGCAGGCTTTTTTGACCCAGGATTTGGACATATGGAAGTAGGTGGAAAAGGAGCAAAAGCGGTTTTAGAAGTGCGTAGCCATGAAGTTCCGTTTATCTTGGAGCATGGTCAAATTATTGGTCGCTTAGTGTATGAACATATGCTTCACCGGCCGTTAACACTTTATGGACAGAATACTGGATCACATTACCAAGCACAGGGATTAAAACTTTCTAAACATTTTAAATGATTTTGAAACATAGGTTTTGATAAACTTCGTGCAGAAAAAGCATTTTCGATTTCTCATAGATATGCTGCACTCTTCGTTTGTATATTTCGCAAATTAAAATTAAGGATGCAAAACCGGTTGCTAGCATAGACCCCATTTAAAAATTTAACTGAAAATGTCCATGTCTTTTACTGTCATTACAGAATTTATGGTTTTTATACAGCACAACAATATTTTGATACTTTTTTAGGTTGCTTCCTCTGTTTACAATTATAACCAGAAAATTACTTGATAGAAAAAGAAATTTGTTTATCAATATGCATTAATATTCAAAATTTTTGAAATTGCTCCTTGTGAATCATGAAAAGTATTTTCATAAATTTCAATGAAGAAGAAACTTAATTTAATTTTAAGTATTTATAATATGAGAAGATTATTGGATGCATTCAACGGCTTGGCTTTCAATTCTAACAAAGACCTTTTTGATTTTATGTGCTAACACAATAATTGTCTCTGTTACTAATGAACTAAAATATAAAGAATCTTTTTGAGGCATGTTTCATAAATTACAAGAAATGACCGGAAAAATATCTCTTAAAGAAAGAGTTGGTTCATAAGGAAAAGCATCTTAATTTTAAAAAGCTCTCTTCATAACATATGAACGCTCAAATTATTGATCGAGGATAAACACTATGAAGTTTTTATAAATTTGGATAAGAGAGATCTTATTTTTATCAATGTCTTTTTTGAGTTGCAATCTTTATAACCTGCATCTACTGAATGCGATGATTTGAGAGGCACTCTAATGAAGAGGCGCGTGGATTAATCTTTATTGGTTTTAGAGTGTTTTCACTTTTCATTCAGAAACAATGGTACCATCATGATTATTTCTTCAACATTTGATTACCGCAAAGCAGCAAAACGTCGGCTTCCTCCTTTCCTTTTTCACTATATTGATGGCGGTGCTTATGCTGAAGAAACGCTACGACGGAACTGTACCGATCTTCAAGCACTTGCACTGCGTCAAAGGATTTTGAAGCAGATTGGTAAAGTTGATCTTTCAACTAAGATTCTTGATCAAACACTTAATTTACCGCTTATACTTGCACCCGTTGGATTAACGGGCATGTATGCACGCCGTGGTGAGATACAAGCTGCCCGTGCAGCCGTTACAAAAGGTATTCCTTTTACCCTATCCTCAGTTTCAGTTTGCCCCATTGCAGAAGTTCAGAAGGCAGTTGGAAGTGCATTTTGGTTTCAACTTTATGTGCTCAAAGATCGTGGATTTATGCGTGATGTATTAGAGCGTGCTTGGGCATCTGGTGTGCAAACCTTAGTGTTTACAGTCGATATGCCGGTTCCTGGTGCACGTTATCGTGATGCGCATTCGGGAATGTCTGGGCCTTATGCTGGGTTGCGCCGTATTTTACAAGCTTTTACCCATCCTCATTGGGCTTGGAACGTTGGTGTTATGGGGCGTCCACATGATCTTGGAAATGTTTCTACCTATCTGCAAAAGAAGATTGCATTAGACGATTATGTTGGTTGGCTTGGTGCAAATTTTGACCCATCAATTGGTTGGCGTGATCTGCAATGGATTCGAGATTTTTGGAAGGGAAAAATGATTTTAAAAGGTATTCTTGATCCAGAAGATGCACGAGAAGCAGTACAATTTGGTGCTGATGGTATTGTTGTTTCCAATCATGGAGGGCGCCAACTTGATGGTGTTTTATCAACAGCGCGCGCATTGCCGAAAATTGCAGAGGTGGTAAAAGGTGATTTGACTATTTTAGTGGATTCTGGTGTTCGTTCTGGCCTTGATGTTGTCCGTATGATAGCTCAAGGTGCGGATGCCGTTATGATTGGCCGTGCTTTTGTTTACGCGCTTGCAGCAGCTGGTGAGAAAGGTGTTGCTCATTTGCTTGATCTTTTTGCAAATGAAATGCGGGTTGCTATGACATTGACCGGTGCACAAACGATTAAAGACATTACAGGTGAGAGTTTAGTGAATATAGATACTTTTAAACAATGAAGAATGTGTATTAGACTCTCTTTAGATAAAGAGAGTTTTTTTGCATTAAAAGCAGAAAAAGTGCGGTTTCGAACACCTATTTGTCTTATTTTTTCGTATTCTCAGTGATTGTTTTTTAACTAGCGAGTATAGTGAGATGTGATTTAACCTTTTTGTATCTTATTTCATTGCTAATATTGTTTTCGTTATATTATCTTTACTAATTCCATAATTTGCTAAAATATCTAATTGGCTTCCATTAAAGATTGATTCATCCGGTATTCCCAATGATATAAATTTGCATGAAATACTCTGTTCCATAAGTAATCTGGCAATTGCATCTCCAAGTCCTCCATTGATACTATGTTCTTCACAGACAAGAACAGATCTGTGAAGTTTGCATAGTTCTCGTACAGATGCCTTATCCAAAGGTCGAATCGTTGGTATACTGACAACTGTTGGGATAATTTTATACTTTTGGAGCTCTTCAGCTGCATCGAGACAAATCTGAACGGTCTCTCCAGTGGCAAGAAAAAGAATATCTTTTCCTTTTCTTATAACAGAAGCTTTACGAATATCAATTTTTGAAGCATCACGATGAATATTTTTAACAGCATGCTTTCCTAAACGGATATAAACAGGCATAGGATCGTTTAGAGTAGAAAGAATTGCAGCTTCTGTTTCTTTATTATCAGCAGGAGCAATAATGCGTATATTAGGAATAGCGCGAAGCGAAGCAAAATCGGAAATGGCATGATGTGTTGCTCCAAGTGGTCCATAGCTAATCCCAGCACTAATTCCAATCAATCGAACAGAATTTTCGCAATAAGCGACATCTACCTTTATTTGTTCAAGTGCACGCGTCGTCAAAAAACAAGCTTGTGAAACAACAAAGGGCTTTTTTCCACACGAGGCAAGTCCCGCAGCAACGCCTACCAAATTTTGTTCAGCAATGCCAACTTCTATAATACGTTCCGGATAGAGCTTTGCGAATTGATCAATCTTTCCAGATATTCGTGAATCAGCAGTTAAAACAACAACATCCTTATCAAATCGTGCTATATTGATAAGTGTTTTATTTACAATCTCGAGATTTGAAAACTTCACAGCAGTCTGCGTTTCTTGATGAGGAGTATTCACGCTCATCCTCCCATTAATTGAATTTTGGTCTGAATTTCATTGACAGCAATATTGTATTCCTCATCTGTTGGAATTTTATGGTGCCAGCATAAGTCGTTTTCCATAATGGAAATTCCACTCCCCTTTATGGTGTTCATCAGTATTGCTGTTGGTTGATCCTTATGAGATGGAAGAGAGCTTAAGGACTTTTTCAGTTGTGTTATATCGTGCCCATCAATTTCCATAACATGCCACCCAAAACTGGTAAATTTATCTGCTAAGGGCTCTGTCTTCATTAAAATATCAGTCGTATCAGTAATTTGTAACCGATTTCTATCAATAACCGCGATAAGATTGCTGAGTTTATAATGCGCTGCAAAGAGTATAGCCTCCCAGACAGATCCCTCTGTCATTTCGCCATCACCAAGAAGTACAAAAACACGGTAGGATTGAGAATTAAGCTGCCCAGCAAGAGCCATACCTGCCCCAAGAGACAAGCCATGACCAAGAGAACCTGTACTTTGCTCAATACCTGGAACTTTTTTGCTTACATGGCCTATAAAATGAGAACCAAATTTTAGATAAGTCTCCAGAAATTGAGGATTAAAATACCCCATTTCTGATAAGACAATATACAATGCCTCAACCGCATGTCCCTTACTTTGAACATATCGATCGCGATTGGGATCATGGATACGTTTTGGATTTATTTGCAAAATGTATTTGTATAAAATATAAATGAAATCAATACAGGAAAGGCTACTAGCTATATGTCCGGATTTTGCTTTGCTAATCAGGTCAAGGATTTTAAGACGTAAGCGAAGAGCATGAATTGCATTGCAGATATCTGTTTTGTTGATTGCGTAAGTCATACCTTCTTCCCCCTTAGAAGATTTAATAATTTAAAATCGTAATTTTATACGTTTCTTATCTTTTAATTTAAACAGATGAGATAATTATCATAAGAAAAAATACTATGTCTGGTAAAACTTGCCAAGAGATTAGATCAAGGCTGTAAAAAACAGCAGATTTATTTTAAAAATATTTTTTTACAAAAGTATAAAAAGCTATTGAAATAACACTTTTAAAGAAGGTATCTTTTTATAATGTTATCGAGTGTTTTATACATGTGCAACAATGTTGCAAGGGCAATAACACTTTTTATACTGCCTCGATTGCTTGCCTGAAATTAGCATATTGTTATGATCATGAGAAGATCTCTCAAACTGCTTATATCCTTAAATGTATCGTATTAAAAATCAACAATTGTACGTTAGTGATGAAAAATAGGCGTATAAATTTTTCTTTATTTTTGAGTGATTTTAAAAACGACGCTTAATTAATAAAGTAATTTCTTCATAAAAAAGTGGCATGAAAAAGGATATATAAAATTAATCTCTCTCATTCTATCGAAGAAAAACAAGAATGTTCTCAAGCCTGAAATTATGCGCGTAGTTTATAAAAACGTATTGCTGTCTCCCCATAAAAACGCTCATCATCGAGATAAAATATATCAGGTAAATGAATAATTACATCTTTCTTTTCTTCAAGCACAAAGAGTGTATCAGCCTTTGCCCACCCTCCCCTCAAAGCCTCCACAAAAGCACGCTCACCTAAACAATGGCCATAGGGAGGATCTGCATAAATAACATCAAATGGAAGCATTGTCCCAATATTGCCCAATTTTGTTGCATCACGACGCAAAATACGCCCAATAGACTGCAATTCAAGCGCTTCAATATTCTTTTGAAGCAGTCCACGCCCTTCAACTGAATTTTCAACAAAAACTGCAGCTTTTGCACCACGTGATAGAGCCTCTATCCCTAAAGCACCAGTTCCTGCAAAAAGATCAAGAACGCGTTTATTGATCCAAAATTGCTCTTCTCGGTTCGTAAGAATATTGAAAATGCTTTCCCGAGTACGATCACTGGTTGGACGAATCGACAGCCCTACAGGAGCGAACAAAACACGCCCAGCAAATTTACCGCCGACGACCCGCACGTGGTCCTCCAAATTTTTTTGCTGTTTTTGTATCACTGCTATATTCTTTAGATTTTTTCACGGCACTATCAAATGATTTGACCCTTCGTTTACTCTCAAACGAACGCTCATCATTATTGCCTTTCATAACCTTTTCTTCTTTCTTTAAAAAACGCTCCTTCTTGCCAATAAAACGTGTCTCACCAAAAGATTTTTTACCCCGTTTTTGATCAAAACGAGTGCCTCTTTCTTCCCGCAGCGAAACTTCTGATGCCTCTTCCTTACCTCTATGGAAAGATCTTTGACCAACTAATTTGCTTTTATGATCATGAGAGCTCTTCTCACTATATGGAGACTTCTTACGCGCACTTTGTGGCCGCGCACCAGGAGCCATCCAAACATTAGAACGGCGCGAACGAGGGTAAATACGTTCTGTCTTTTCTTGCTCACTCTTATCCTTACGGATAAATTTCTCATCAGTTTTCGTGCCAAATCGTGATTGACCAGACTCAGCAGAACCACCTCGCTGTCTGCGTTGCACATCTTTTCCACTCGAAAAAATCCAGCTATCATTGGCGTTAGATGGATTTTTATCACTTTGTTTTTCTGCAACAATTGCAGAATTTGAAAATGGCTTAAGAATAGGAGAATCAAAATCTGCATTGGCTTGCATAATTAAACGTTCACCCAATTGCTCACGTAACATACGCCCTTTTATTTCACGAACGGCTCCCTCTTCTAAGTCAGAGAGCTGAAATGGACCATAAGAGATACGAATTAAACGATTAACCGATAATCCCAATGCACCCAAAACATTTTTTATTTCACGATTTTTTCCTTCACGCAAAGCTACAGAAATCCATAGATTTGTCCCTTGTTCACGTTCAATCGATGCCTCAATCGAACCATAGAAAATACCATCAATCGCAATGCCATTTTTAAGGTTATCAAGTGCACTCTGTTTAACTCTTCCATGAGCACGCACCCTATATTTGCGCACCCATCCCGTTATAGGAAGCTCTAATATACGTGCTAAACCACCGTCATTGGTTAACAACAAAAGCCCTTCTGTATTAATATCAAGGCGCCCCACAGAAAGAACACGAGGCATCCCTTTCGGCAAATTGCTAAAGACTGTTGGTCTCCCTTCAGGATCACGATGCGTGGTGACAAGACCTGCTGGCTTATGGTAAAGCCATAATCGCGTTCTTTCTGTCGCAGATAAAGGTTTTCCGTCAACTTTAATAACATCAGAGCGCGTAACATTAAAAGCAGGCGTTGTTATCACTTTACCATTAACAACAATACGGCCTGCAGAAATCATCATTTCTGCGTCACGACGTGAAGCAACACCTGCACGCGCTAGCCTTTTAGCAATCCGTTCACTTTCATTTTCATTCATTTGCTCTTCACACCAATATCTTTCAGTACGTTCAGCAAATCATTTTTCTGCACCATACCGTTTACCCTGAAAAGGGGGAGTAACATAATCATTTATCATTTTCTATCCTTTAGCAGTAATAATATACCTGTTTACTTGCAAGTTTGTTTTAAATATTTAAAAAGTAGCGCCTCTTCATTAAAAAGGGTTACAACTCATTCATTTTATAACAGTCTTCTCTCTAGAGTAGCCTTTTTTGCCTCTCTATAGTTTAGTAGAAAGAACAGTATGACTTTGACACCAATGGAAATAGCTCTCTTAGAAGCGCAAGAGGCGAAAAAAAAAGATGAAGTCCCTGTAGGTGCCATTATCACATGCGGAAAAACAATCATTGCACGCGCTGGTAACTCTATCAAAGCCCAATATGACCCTACAGGACATGCGGAAATGCGTGTAATCCGTATGGCTTGTGAAAAACTTCAAAGCGAAAGACTTTCTGATTGCAACTTGTATGTAACACTCGAACCTTGTGCTATGTGTGCCGCAGCCATTTCATTTGCGCGCATACGACGTCTCTATTACGCAACAAGTGATCCCAAAGGAGGTGCTATTGAACATGGTCCTCGCTTTTATCAGCAACCAACTTGTCACCACAAACCTGAGATCTATTCTGGTTTCAAGGAAAAAGAAGCTGCTCAACTGCTTAAAGACTTCTTTGCACAAAAGCGGTGTTAAACATAACGCATCTTCTTAACACCAGCTTCTCTCTAAAAACATTAGAATGCTCTAGCCCCAATTCTTCTTCTCATCAGAATTCCTCTTTGAAGCACCTCTTTTCTTACGCTTTTTTTAACGCTTCGGCCTTATCTCTGATTGACCAGCAGGAGCAATTTTTGCTGGTTGACGGTAACTTAAAGGCGGCTCAGTGAGATACCGACGATATTTTGCACTTCCGACTCGTGCTCTTTGACGACGTAAATATTCATGCCGTTGTTTGGCATTCATCCGTGAAATACTTTCTGAACCAATAGTGCTAGCATGCTCGTCAGCTGATGAACCTTTCTTAAGAAGAACAGGCCCCCTCCTTTCACCCAATTGCTGCTTTGCTGTTGCTGCTCCATCAAAAGAGCTATCATGCTGTGGCAATGGCAAAAACTTACGAGAACTGGGATCTGGAATCACAAGTTCCGGATGAGGCTTCATTACAAGCTGACTATTGTCATTTGTCGGTGTTAGTGAAGCAAGGTTAGCAACATCTTCAAAAAACTGTAATGAAACCGCCTTATCTGTACCATATGTAGGAGCAGATAGACCGCATCCTGTTAAAATAAAACATATGCCTAAAATGCTTGTTGGCAATATTTTCACTTCACGCTTTTTCACTGCTTATCCTATTTTCCTAAGTATATAGCTTATTGATCTTCCCGCGATTTACTGGAGATCTGCTCTACACACACCATCCCCCCACGGAAAAACAATGAATTTCATTATTACCATAAAAGACTCTCTGCATCAACGACAGAATTCAAGCCATAATGATGCATCTTTACAACTTTGCATTTCTACCGCTTGATCTCAGAATCTTAAATCTTGCCAAGCATTTGTAATTCTCGCAAAGCAACCGCATCGCGAGCAGAAACATCAGGATATGTTGGATCACTCCCAACGTCTTGTGTATAACGCCATGACCTAGCACATTTTTTGCCCAATGCCCTCTCCGGATACACACCAACACCTTCAACATCACTTAGAGTAAAAGCATCCTCAGGTGGTACATCCTGTCTAATTGTTAAAGCACTGGTGATGCAAATTTCTGCCATATCCAAATTTTCTAAAGCCTCTAGTAAAGCTGGATTAGAAACGAAAACAATAGGTGCTGCTTCTAACGATGAGCCAATACGCTTGTTAGCTCGTTCAAGTTCTAAAGCACCCGTCACAACTTTACGAACCTGTCGAATTTTTTTCCAACGTTCAGCCAAGGATTCGTTCTGCCATTCCTCTTGCACAGAAAAAAACTGTTCCAAATGTACTGATTGACTTTCTGGATAATACTCCAGCCAAGCCTCTTCCATTGTAAAAGGCAACATAGGAGCAAGCCATGTTACCATGCGCTTAAAAATTTCGCGCACAACTTGCAAAGAAGCTTTACGTTTTGGTGATGACGGTGCATCACAGTAAAGAGAATCTTTACGGATATCAAAATAAAAGGCTGATAATTCAATGATTGAAAAATCCAGCAATGCACGCATAATCTTTTTGAAATCAAATTCATTATAAGCGCGATTAATCAATTGATCGAGTTCAAAAAGTCGATGCAATATAAATTTCTCAAGATCTGGTAATGCGCAATATGAGATTTCTTCTCCTTCATCATGTGCCAACGTTCCAAGCATCCAACGAATTGCATTACGTAGTTTACGATATGAATCCACATTCGTTTGAAGAATTTTTTTGCCTAAACGTTGATCTTCCCAATAATCCGTTGTCATGACCCAAAGACGAAAAATATCAGCACCAGATGTTTTAATGATCTCTTGCGGAACGACTGTATTTCCTAGGGATTTAGACATTTTTTTGCCATTCTCATCCAAAGTAAAACCGTGTGTAATGACCGTCTTATAAGGAGAACAAGCGCGCGTACCACAACTTTCCAAAAGAGAAGATTGAAACCATCCACGATGTTGATCAGATCCTTCAAAATAAACATCAGCAGGCCATTGCAAATCAGCCCGATCTTCTAAGACAAAACTATGACTTGCTCCAGAATCAAACCAAACATCAAGAATATCGTGAACCTGTACCCATGACTCATGGGCACGATCACCTAAAAAACGCTCACGCGCTCCCTCAGCAAACCATGCATCCGCCCCTTCTGTTTCAAAAGCCTGCAAAATACGCTGATTCACACTCTCATCTTTCAAAATAACGCCATCCTCATTGGCAAAAATACAAATAGGAACACCCCAAGAGCGCTGGCGAGAAAGAACCCAATCTGGACGATCTGCTATCATAGAAGCTAAACGATTTTGACCAGAAGAAGGAACAAAACGCGTCATAGAAACAGATTCCAAAGCACGACTGCGTAAAGTTTCCCCATCACCAAGATCTTTATCCATTGAAATAAACCATTGTGGCGTATTACGGAAAATAACCGGTTTTTTTGAACGCCAGCTATGAGGGTAAGAATGCTTTAAACGACCCCGTGCAAATAACCGATCTGCTTTAATTAAAGCGTTGATAACCTCTTTATTGGCATCCCCCATTTTTCCATTATCATCAATAACGCGTGCGGGTCCCTCTTTACGATCCGGACCAAAACCAGGAACATCCTTCGTATAAAAACCAGCATCATCAACAGGGAACGGTATAGACGTATCAATCCCCTCTTGCTTCAATAAAGGCTTATAAGCATTCCAAATTTCAAAATCTTCACGCCCATGGCTTGGCGCTGTATGAACAAAACCTGTACCAGCACTCTCTGTTACGTGCGAACCATCAAGCAGTGGAATCTGATAATGATATCCTCCAGCCAAACCTTTGAGTGGATGAGAAAGAATAAGCATTTTAAACTCGTCAGCAGAAACAACGCGTAAACGCTTCAAAACAAGTTTTGCTTTTTCTGCACAGCTCATAGCCAACGCATCAGCAAAAAGAAGTTTTTCTCCAGCTTGAGGACCAAAATCATTTTCCGCGCTTTCAACTTCATAAACACCGTAGGAAATCTGCGACGAATAACTCACCGCACGGTTACCAGGAATTGTCCACGGAGTCGTTGTCCAAATTACGACATAAGAACCGTACAAATCGCTAGAATCTGTTTTAAAAACAGGAAACTTAACCCAAATAACCTCTGATTCATGATCGTGATATTCAATCTCTGCCTCTGCCAAAGCCGTACGCTCTACAACAGACCACATCACAGGCTTTGAACCACGATAAATCTGATCTGACAGAGCAAATTTCATCAATTCACTGGCAATACGTGCTTCTGCATGAAAAGCCATTGTGGTATAGGGCGTCTTAAAATCTCCGGTAACGCCAAGGCGTTTAAATTCCTCACTTTGAACAGTTATCCAATGTTGTGCAAATTCGCGGCATTCTTGACGAAATTCATTAAGGGGCACATCATCTTTATTTTTCCCTTGTGCACGATATTTTTCTTCAATCTTCCATTCAATCGGAAGTCCATGGCAATCCCAACCAGGAACATAATTTGCATTAAAACCGCGCATTTGGAATGAACGAACGATCACATCTTTTAGAACTTTATTCAAAGCGTGACCAATATGAATATGGCCATTTGCGTAAGGCGGACCATCATGAAGGATGTAAAGTGGGCGGTCTTTCGCTTGTTGACGCAATTGCGTATAAAGCCTCATATTCTCCCATCGCTCTATCAATTCAAGCTCTTTTTGCGGCAACCCTGCACGCATAGGAAAATTTGTTTGTGGTAAATAAAGAGTTTTCGAATAATCTATTGTTTCATTTTTCACAGTCATTGTGAAATATTCCTGTCCACTTTTACGATTTCATTTTCGCATAACTTCCCTGATCCCTGCAACTCTGATTTTTTAATTATAGGGAAAGCCGAGCTCATCTTTCGTATTAAACAGTGATCAAGAAGATACATCATTACATTTTATGGCCTTTATCATGAAACTATCAAGAAAGAAAACCCAAAAATAATCTTCTTTAAAAAACAAGGGCTCCACTATCAGCAGAGCCTCTTGAAAGTTTATTCTTACAAAAAATTAGAACTTATAAGCTACACCAACACGGAAATCATTGGTTTTATAATTTATTTCAAGTTTTTCCTTCGCAAATTTCTTTTTACCAAAATCTGAGTAACGATATTCCGCCCGCACAATAACATTGTCCAGAATTGCAAAATCAACACCCCCACCAAGGGTGTAACCAATCATCGTCTTTGTTTCATCGGTTAAATTCTTAGAAGAAATGACTTTTCCATCCTCTTTCTTAAACGATATCGATACAGTATCGTGAAGCTGCGTATAAGCAATACCACCTGCAACATAAGGCATAAAGCGATCAGCAGTAAAACCGATACGTACCCGTGTAGCACCAGACCAATTTTGTTTCAAAGTATGACTTAAAGTTACTGCTCCACCTTCTTGTGCCAGACCAAGCTCAGAAACTTCTTTCTTCACTTGCTCTATACCATATACACTGCTAGCGTTTTCATCCGCATCTTTTGCAACTTGCGCACCATGCCCACCCCCCCTCTGTACACCATGAGGATTAGAAACATGGGGATTGGAAGAACTATGTGGATTAGCACCAACACCGTGGGGTGCACCACCGTGCACGTGTGAGCCATTGCTCCCACCGTGAGGACCATGTCCACCAATACTCTGCATACCATGAGCGTGACCGGAACTACCCTTGCCTGCCTCACCATTAGAAACTACTTTTGAAACTTGATTTGTAGAAGATTCCGATTGTGCTGATCCTCCTGATGCTGATCTCGCCAATAATAGTGGAGTTCTCGCTGGTGTGGAATCCTCTGATTTAGCCGACACTGGCTGCGCACCACTCCTTGATGCTGAGGATGATGTCGGCTGTGGCGAAACCGGTGTTGCTACCGACCCTACAGATACTGCTGCTTTTGCTGGTGCTGCTGCTTTTGCTGGTGCTGCTGCTTTTGCTGGTGCTGCTGCTTTTGCTGGTGCTGCTGGTTTTGCTGGTGCCGCTGGTTTTGCTGGTGTTTCTGCCGCGGCTTCTGGTGCTGCTTTTGCTGGTACTGGTGCAGGTACTCTTTCTGCTGGTGTGGATGCTGGCTTTGTGACTGTTCGTGCTGTGCCTTGTGTTTGTTGTACTTGAGCTGTCTTTGTGGACACCGATGCCGCAGACACTGATGTTGATGCTGTGGGTGTTTCTCTTACTGACCTGCGAGATCTTGTTACTAAATTGTCCACTTCAGCATTATCAGATGAACCTAGAGTGATAGACTTTGTGTGTTTTTGTCCAGACCAGATTAAATCCGTATCGACACCAAAAACGAAGTTATCGCCAAGATCAATATTAGCACCTACGTAAAGACCACCTTCAAAACCTGAAATCTTAGGGGATAAATCTTTACTTAGCGGTGTAGTTTTGTGCTTACCAACAATACTCATATCAGTTTTACTTGAAAAACCACCAACTTGACCACCCAAGTAAAGACCCGTCCATGTAAAAGTAGGAGCGACAAAAGCTGGCGAAGAAACTGGCGTTGACTGATGAGGGATCATTACATCAGCCGCCTGCGCTGTAGAAGCTGAAATTAAAGCAAAAACAGATGCCGTTATTAAACATTTTGTATTCATAAAATATCTCCAAATATCCAAAACGGGTTATATATAGTGTATGTATTCTAAAATATCTGTAGCAAAAATGTCACATTCACAAAAAAATAGAGACCTCGTCTTTAACGAGGCCTCTAGGTAATTAATTTTGTACTAATAATTGAGTTTTGTGCTCAATTAAAATTTGTAAGCGACACCAACACGGAAATCATTGGTCTTGTAGTGGAAATCATCACCATCTTTTTCAAATTGCTTTTTGCCAAAATCTGAGTAACGATATTCTGCACGCAACAGAACATTGTCTGTCATTGCGAAATCAATACCCCCACCAAGAGTATAACCAACCATTGTCATAGTTTTATCAAAGTCTTTAGTGGAAGTTTTCTTACCAGATGCAACTGTTGATGAAGACGTAGTAATACCTTGCATCTGCGCATAAGCAATACCGCCTGCAACATAAGGCATAATGCGATCAGCAGCTGCAAAACCAATACGTACCCGCGTAGCACCAGACCACTTTTCTTTAAAAGTAAAATTGTTCTTGTCCGCGTTGGCGCCGCCTGCTGGATCTACTCTTGCGCCAACTTTGAAAGCCTTCGCAACCACTTCTGCACCAGCACCAGCACCTGCACCACCAGCACCTGCTTCAGCACCTGCTTCAGCACCACCAGCACCTGCTTCAGCACCACCAGCACCTGCACCTGCACCACCTGCACCACCAGCACCTGCTCCAGCACCTGCACCACCAGAGATTGGCTTTGTATCTCCTTGATCAGCCCAAACTGCATCGGTTTCAACACCTAGAATGACGCCATTTCCAAGATCAAAGTTGGAACCAGCATAAATCCCACCCATGAAACCGGAAGGCTGAGGTGTATCTTTTTTATCGAAAAGTTTATCTTTTGTAGTTGGATCAGTTATTTGAACCTTACTTGAAAAACCACCGATCTGCGCACCAAGATAAAAACCTGTCCAAGAAAACGCAGGGGCAGCAATAACTGCTGGTGCAGCTTCATGAGGAATGACAACATCAGCAGCCTGCACCGCAGAAGCTGAAGCCAAAGCGACAACAGAAGTCGTTATTAAAGATTTTATATTCATAAATTTTGCTCCTAATTTATTTATAGGTAATCCTACAATACTACGGAGAGAAAATCTGTAGCAAAAAGGACACTATTATAGAAATAAAGGCCCCGTTCAGAAACGGAACCTCTTAGCATATGCGTTTATAGGAAAGATTTTAAGTTATAAAAACTTATAACGTACTGATATTATAGATAAATTGTAACTTATTATCTACACATTCCTTTTTACTAGAATTAACACTTAGCAACTTTCCACAGATGCAATAATATGTATTGTGTGGTAATATAGTCACAGAAGATAAGAGAGACTCCGCAAAAAAGAGAGCCTCTTCATAATTTGTTTATCATACATTAAAATTTGTAAGCTACTCCAACACGGAAATCATTCGTCTTATAGTTAAATTCAGCGTCATCATCTTTGAATTTCTTTTTACCAAAATCTGAGTAACGATATTCCGCACGCAACAAAACATTATCAGTCATTGCGAAATCGATACCACCACCAAGGGTAAAACCAACCATCGTTTTTGTTTTATCGCCTACAGTACCAGAAACTGTTTTACTTGGTTTATTCTCTACCGATTTCTTTGTTCCTGAAATCATAGCAATACCTTGCATTTGCGCATATGCAATGCCACCAGCAAAATAAGGCATAATCCGGTCAGCAGCCGCAAACCCAATACGCGCCCGTGTCGCACCAGTCCATTTTTCTTTATAAGTAAAGATATATGATCCAGTATCGCCTTCTGCAAATTTTTCGACGTCACTTAACTTAATACCAGCCTCTGCAAATGCCGCATTAAAATCTTCAAGATCAGTAGCTTCAAGCTCTTTTGTAGAGAGTGTTTTTGTATCTCCTCTATCAGCCCAAACAGCATCTGTTTCAATCCCTAGTATGAGACTATTTCCAAGATCTATATTGGATCCTGCATAAAGACCACCCATGAAACCTGAAGGTTTCGGCGTGTTATCTTTACTAAAAAACTCATTTTTCTTACCAGAATCAGTTATCTCAACCTTACTTGAAAAATTCCCAACTTGAGCACCAACATAAAAACCGGTCCAAGAAAATGCAGGAGCAGAAATAATGGAAGTTCCCCGATGAGAGGAAACCTCATGTGGGATGACAACATCAGCAGCCTGTGCCGTAGAAACTGAAATCAAAGCGATCACAGAGGTTATCGTTAAACGTTTTATATTCATAAATTTTTCTCCTAAATAATGCAATACTGTGCAACCATGCAAAAAAATCTATAATTAAAAGGATATAGTCATAAAAAATAAAGCCTCTATTCAAAGAGAGAACGGCTTAATGGGTTCGTCATGCATTACAGTTTGTCAATTGCATATACGGACCTTACTGGTATTGTAAGAGATTTCATTTTTGTCCTTTAAAAGGTTTATCCAAAACAACGAGTAACAATACCTTGCATGTACTATGAAATATATAACACTATAGTCATAGAACATAACAGAAGTTCTATCAAAGATAGAACCCCTGCATGATTTAGCTTACAAATACATTAAAATTTGTAAGCTACACCAACGCGAAAGTCATTGGTTTTGTAAGAAACTTCATATCTATCTTTTGAATATTTCTTTTTACCAAAATCTGAGTAACGATATTCCGCACGAACAATAATATTATTGGTCATCGCTAGATCAACACCAGCACCAAGAGTATAGCCAACAAACGTTTTTGTTTCATCAGAAAGGTTACCAGAAGCTATTACTTTATTTGTATCCTTTCCTGTTATTGATATCGAAGCAATATCTTGAAGCTGTGTATAGGCAATACCACCAGCGATATAAGGCATAATGCGTTCAGCAGCAAAACCAATTCGCACCCGCGTAGCACCAGACCACTTTTCCTTAAAAGTAAAACTGCTAGAACGTTTACCACCAACTAAGGATTCGTTGTCACCAATCTTAATTCCAGACTCTTTCAAGATCTTTTTGACATAAGCTTCGTGATCCGGATTAATCAGAAACTCTTTTCCCGTTTTAGTGTCGCTTTTATCAGACCACATGATATCTGTATCAACACCTAAAATAAGACCGTTGCCAAGATCAATATTGGAACCCGCATAAAGGCCGCCCATGAAACCTGACAATTTAGGCAAAAGGTTGTCTTGCACCGGAATGGTTTTTCCATTATTGAGGATATCCATCTTCGTTTTACTGGAAAAACCACCAATCTGACCACCAAGATAAAAGCCTGTCCAAGAAAAAGTGGAAGGAACAATAACCGGTGCAACGGGTGTAGGACTAGGGGGAACAATAACATCTGCTGCTTGTGCCGCTGAAGCTGAAACAAAAGCAAAAGCAGAAGCTGTTATTAACCATTTCATATTCATAATTTTTCTCCATAGCTGAATATTTGAACACACGATTCCATATAGAGCCCCCTTTTCAGATATCTGTAGTAAAAATGATACACTCATAAAAAAAACAAAAAGCACCCCCCTTCTCTCTTATCCATCTGATCTATAATGAATGAATTTGGAAGCTATGAAAACGTAGAAATGAATCTTCTCAATCAAATTTAATGTTGTTTCTTTATGGAGCTTCTAAAGTCTTGAACAACATTCTCCGTAAGTATCAGGGACTGATGATTACTGTAAAATGAAATACGCTTATAAAATGTACCCAAGCAATATCTTCTATTTTAACACTCATATGACTCTATACAATGTCTTAACCCGTTGATCCCTTTCACACACTGTAAAAAAATCTGCTCCTCCGCATACAGTATTGCAAAAACCACATAGAGAGCAGACAACCCTAGCACTCCTCCTCACAACTACAGATATCTTTTTCTTTAAATAAAATTCTTTTACACCTCTTTATTTTTCAAAATACACTCTCATCTCCTCATATTCTGAAAATTTTTTTCAGAATATTTACACAATCTTGTAGAATAATTTTTCATCACTTTTATGCCCTTTTATCAAACCACCTCCTTTTCCTCCTTACAGCAAAAATTCCTACGACAAAAAATATTTCCCCTCTAACCCCAAGGACATTGTAACCCTCTCTTGTGCGACCATACCTTTCATTCTTTTATCGAAATCAGCACACTTAGATTTTTCATAAATGATACATTCTCCAACTATCATAATGGCACAACAACTAAACCACAAAGAAACAATTACCTCTCTTTAAGCTACCAAAAATATCCCCCCTCGCCGCCTATCCAGAATAAAATAGCATCTCCTAACTTTGTTTCTTCGCTTATTAAAAACTCATCGGACTTTTGGTAAACAACTTTGGTCGACCTTTTTTGTTTCTAGATCCCAGACCTCTTCTTTTCGCTGATGAGGATATGGGTACTAACTTAACAGCTAGCTTGGGCTCGTCATTATCAAAACAAGAAAACTTTGTTTGAAAAACTTTAGACAAGCTATCGCTCTCTCGTTCATTAGGAGAAAACGCCGAAGGCATTGCCTGCAATAACTTTTGAGCAGCTATAAAGCCAGCTCCTTGGGCTATAGAAATTGAAGAAAAAGTAGTAAAAGCTGTAATAAAATATTTCAGATTCATTGATCTAACTCCTTGTAAGTATCCATAATGGATTTTACATAGTGCTAACATTTCAAGTTTCCATAAAAAAAATGGTATGTTGAGTAGATAAAAAGCTCAAATTCTAAAAAGCACAATTTTGGAGCAGTTTTATTTAAAAAAATATTTTTAAGCTTTGCCAATACAAAAATCATTGGTTTTATAACCAATGAAAATATGCCTTCTCAAATAGACAATAAATGAAACGAATATTGATCAATGTATTTCTCTCGGAAAGAGACTCTATTGCGTATATACAATACGAATTAAATCATATTCATATAGAAAGCTTTCTCTATGAGATTATTACGTATATTTTTTGCTTTTTTATTCCCTTATGAAATTGTCTGTTTTTGTAAACCTTAAAATAAAAGAAAAATAATGTACCTTTATTGTACAAGTTTCAACAACACTCTTTATTCTAAAAATTAGGCCATAAAATACTCTCATAAAAAACACAAGAAAACCACACGCCCATATATACTACGGATGTGTGGTTCTGTAACATTAATGACTTTTTTATTTTTATTAAAAAGCTAATTTTTAAACTGAGCTATGCGCGAAAATATCAACCTCTGACCATCCCAAAAGATCAAGTTTTGCTCTCACTGGTAAAAATTGAAAACATGCCTTTGCAACATCTTCCCGCTCTTCACGTCTTAAACGTTCTTCAAATATATTCTTTAAACGATGTAAATATAAAACATCTGATGCGGCATATTCAATTTGTGCGCGTGATAAAATTTCTGCTGCCCAATCTGAAGATTGCTGCTGTTTAGAAATATTCACATTGAGCAATTCACTACAAATTTCCTTCAATCCATGACGATCCGTGTAGGTACGCGTGAGTTTCGAGGCAATTTTTGTACAAAAAACCACATCAGGCATAACGCCAAACGTATGCGCTAAAATAGCAAGATCAAAACGCCCAAAATGAAATATTTTGGTGATAGCCTTATCTTCAAGTAATTTAACCAAATTGGGAGCACTCTTTTGCCCTTTAGCAATCTGTATAACGTCAGCAGTACCATCCCCAGAAGAAAGCTGAACAACACATAAACGATCACGGTATGGTTGTAATCCCAAAGTTTCGGTATCAATCGCAACAGCATCAATTTGATAATTATCTAAGTTTGGTAAATCACCTTGATGAACGCGGATCTCAGTCATTTACCCTCCTATTTGCTAACGCTGCCAGAATACGTGCCCAAGACCGTTGCCCTTTATGAAATGACTTTAAGTTATATTTTTCATTTGGTGAATGAATACGGTCATCAGCCAGTCCAAAACCAACCAAAAGACTTTCCATATCAAGAATTGACTGAAAATCTGCTACAACTGGAATTGAACCACCCATAGCTATCAATACAGTAGGAACTTCCCACTCTTGGGATAAAGCATCCTTTGCCGCCTTGATAAAAGAGGAATCATAGGGAAGCTGCAATGCCGGAGAAGAACCATGATTCTTAAATGTCACTGTACAGTCAGCAGGAATCGAGTTACGGACATAATCACGAAAGGCTTGACGTATTTTCTCTGGATCTTGTTTATGGACTAAACGACACGATATTTTTGCGCTTGCCTGAGAAGCAATAACCGTTTTAATCCCTTCCCCTTCATAGCCTCCACTAATACCATTAATTTCTGCTGTAGGACGTGCCCATATTTGTTCTAAAATACTTCGCCCTTTTTCCCCAAAAGGAACGGAAAGACCGATAGGACCAAGAAATTTTTCAGCAGTGCAATTAAGCTCATTCCATAATTGCAAAATATGGGAAGGTGTTTCTTCTACACCGTCATAAAAACCAGGAATTGTTACTTTATTATTTTCGTCATAAAGTCCTGCTAAAACTCTAGTTAAAATACGAATAGGATTAGCTGCTACTCCGCCAAAATAACCAGAATGCAAATCACGATCAGCTGCTGTGATAATAATCTCTTCTGCCATAATTCCCCGAAGAGAAAGAGCAATAGAGGGGGTATTTGCATCCCACATCGACGTGTCACAAACCAACGCGTAATCAGCTTTAAGTTCATCTTTATTTGCTTTTAAAAAAGGAACAAGAGAGGGAGAAGCACTTTCTTCTTCACCTTCACATAAAATAGTAACTTTAACAGGAAGCTGTCCTGTTTCTTTCTTATATGCACGACACGCTTCAACAAATGTCATAAATTGGCCTTTGTCATCTGAAGCTCCACGAGCACAAATAACTTTCTCGCCATCTCTCTCTTTTATAGAAGGTGTAAATGGATCATCTTCCCATAAGCTCAGGGGATCAACAGGTTGCACATCGTAATGTCCGTAGAATAAAACATGTAAACAATCATCTGAAGGGCCTGGATGATGCCCAACGACCACTGGATGCCCCGGAGTATCACGACGTGAAGCCTCAAAACCAATGCTTTTTAAATCCTCTACTAACCAATCTGCTGCTTGACGACATTCGTCCTTATAAGCTGAGTCCGTAGAAATCGATTGAAAACGTAAAAAAGAAAAAAGGCGTTCAAGGCTCTTTTCTATATTATCATCAAGATGTGTGAGTACTTTATTAAGCATAAAAAAACCTCTCAAGCCTTAATTAACTATCGATATGACTTTAAGCCTCTCGTAGAATTTTGCAAGAGACCTCTTTCATTTTTGACACTGTGAACAGTAAAAACTTGAACGCCCCGACTGAAAAATGCGTATAATAGGCATTCCACAGTGTAAACATTCTTCTCCTTCGCGCCCATACACTGAAAAAGCATGTTGAAAATAACCAAGAGAACCATCTACCTGTACGTAATCACGTAATGAAGATCCACCAGACAAAATTGCTTCAGAAATCACATTGCGTATATTCTGAGCTAGAGAATCTGCAAATTCACGTGCATGTGCAGTTTTTAATGCTAATGTAAATGCACCACGCTGTGGTGACAAACGACTACGCCATAGTGCTTCGCAAACATAAATATTTCCAAGACCCGCGACAATAGACTGATCAAGTAAAACTCCCTTAAGAGATATTTTTTTATTAACAAAAGCCTTTTGTAAATAACGACCCGAAAACATATTACTCATAGGCTCGAGCCCCAGTTTCTTTAAAAGTGGATGCTCATAAAGCCTATTTGTTTCTATTAGAAGCATAAATCCAAAACGACGAGGATCATTATAGGTAAGATGATAAACCTTGCCATCCTTTACCTGAATATCCATGGCAAAATGATCATGCTTAACAAATTTCCCTGTAACAGAAGATGTTTGGGTTAAAAAATCATCTTCTATACGCCATGATCCTGACATTCCTAAATGGCTTAAAATTGTTTCATTCTGCGAAAGATGAAATAATAAATATTTTGCGCGCCGACCAAGTTCTATAATTGTCCTTCCCATAAGTCGTTCAGGAAACGCCTCAGGAAAAGGAAATCGCAAATCCTTTCGATGAAGCTTGACAGATACAATTTTTGCACCAGTTACAAATGGCTCTAAACCACGACGAACGGTTTCTACTTCAGGAAGCTCAGGCATCACTTTTTTAAAAAATTATGCGCTTTCTAACAAAATATCACTGAAAAAACAATAATACTAAGCCCACTCACCTTTACGAAATACAGGAATTTTCGCGCCATCCTGCGTAATGCCATCTATATCGATTTCACCAGATCCAATCATCCAGTCAATATGAATCACACTTTTATTCCCACCACGCGCTGCAATTTCCTCTGAGGTCAATGATGCTCCATCTAAAAAGCACTTGGAATAACACTGCCCTAAAGCGATATGACATGCGGCATTTTCATCAAATAATGTATTATAAAAAAGAAGTCCACTCTTAGAAATTGGTGAAGAATGTGGGACAAGAGCAACTTCACCTAATCGACTCGCACCCTCATCACTCTGTAAAACCTGTTGCAAAACTTCTTGGCCTGTTGAAGCACGTGCGTCAACAATACGTCCCGCTTCAAACCGCACCTCAATATTATCTATGAGTGCTCCTTGATATGAAAGTGGTTTTGTTGAACGAACAAAGCCTTCAACCCTATGAGCATGAGGAGTGGTAAAAACTTCTTCTGTCGGAATATTAGGATTGCAAACTACATCATTTTTAGCCGTTGATGCACCACCATGCCATTCGTGATCATCTGCCAAACCAACCATTAAATCAGTCCCTGGCCCTGTAAAATGCAAAGCAGAAAAACGCTGCCCATTGAGCCAAGATGACCGTTGTTTTAAAGTTGCATTATGCACAGTCCATGCATGCACTGGATCTTCTTCCGTAACACGTGAAGCTGCAAAAATTGCATCCGCTAACTTCTTAATCGCCTCATTAAGCGGTAAAGAAGGAAACACAGCCTCAGCCCATCCTGCCGTTGGATAAGCTACAATCGACCAGTTCATGGCAAAATTTGATATTTTTTTGAGAGCAGGCTGATAAGCCATTGACGTAGACTTATTTAAACGCGAAACTTTATCAAAGTCTTGATTGGAAAGGAGTAAAGGATTATCACCAACAATAGCCAAACGCGCAGCTCCATTTCCAAAAGCCTTTGCCATTCCCTCATACAGCCAAGAAGGTGCGCAATCAAAACTAGCAGTATGTGCATTTTCAAAACGTGTAAGCGATAACATATCATCACTAAAAAGTGGTGTAATTACACCGGCACCAACCTTATAAGCATGATAGGCAATACGCCGAACAAAAGGTAATGCTGAAACTGGAGCAGTCAAAATAAGATCCTGCCCTTCTTGTAAATTTAACCCAACTTTTACCGTAATTTCTGCAAGACGATTAAGCTTTTCAGGCGAAACCGCCTCATGAATATCAAAGTACATTACCAATATCCTTACTTTGGTTGTGAAAAAATTATCGGCTTCTGTACCGTTTTTCTAACATTGTAATAATTAAATTCAACTGATCTGATGAGGGCATTGCATAAGCTACTGTCGCTTTGCTTTCCCCGCCCTGATCTATACGATGCGGTGGATCTGTAGGAATAGGAACTTTATTAAGTTGTACTGTAACAAAAGGTGTAATACGCGCTTTATTCACCTGCGCTACTTCTATAGAAGAAGATGTATTTTGTTTTTCTTCTGCTTTTATTTCTTTAATTGATAAGCTTGTATCCATGATACTTAGTACATTACCAGAACGTTCTTGCGCAAAAGCATAAGCAACATCATAAGGACGGTCGTTGGTAGGAACTTGAAGCGATCCATCACGGGAGCGCTTTTCATAAAAAGCATTTCCCCCCGCAACACGAACATAATGCATATTTTTATAAGGAAAAGATAAACCTGCTGTATGAAAAAACTTGGCGTTTTTAAGTTTTTCATCCCTTCTGCCACGTAAAACAGCATCAGCAGCCTCTTTAACACGGGCAACAGATGCTGGCTCCGTCATAGGACGCGTTAAAACACCAGGAGCAAATTGTTTATATTGACCAACAACACCACAAATCGTTTTTGGATACGCACTTGAATTAACACGGTTCATAACAACCGTTCCAACAGCAATCATTCCTTCAAAGCTCGTACGATTTGATTCAAAATACATTGCACGCATAAGGCATTGGCGTTCAGTCAATGGATACACTGCTGTTTTCGTCTTCTTATTTTCATTCACTTTATCAACACCAAAATGATTTGCAGCACATCCCACGATAACAAATGGTGCTAGAAAACAGGTTATAAAAACAGTCCAACAATTTCTTTTCATCTTATACAACACAATTCTCACGTCTTTGAAGCATTCACAATTTGAACATGTTTTAAATGTATGTTCAAAGAAAGTATACAGTTAATTGTTACAACTTAGTAAAATTTTAATACAAGAAGTAATTAAAAGGTATTTATGCGAAGTAAAAAATAAAAAATTGTTAACCGATCAATATTGTCATTATTAACGATGGAAACAGCTACACAATCTCACCCCTCATCTTTTAAGAGTGGATAAAATATTCTGCTTCAGAAAGCGTTTGAACGATTTCGCATACAAAAAGATTGTCATACTAAAGGAGTCTGTATCAAAAATAAATACGGATATCTTCTTTAATACAAATTTGAGAAAATGATTAGAAAGAAGTTTTTACTCCACCCCAAACTAAGCAGGTGATAATTTCTCTGAACTCAGATATATCTAAAGAGAATAAAAATCCGTAATATTACCCCAATTTCCACATTGTCTCTTGTGTTTATCCATAAGTTATCTTTCCTATTCCATCTAAAGCCATACTGTAAAAAAAGTGCCTAAATGGTTTTCATCTTTATAGAAATTCATTCTAAAAGCTGAAAGAAAATCTAATCTATTTTCTTCTCCCCTACCCCAACTTTATAGGTAAGATCATCGCGAGGACGATCAGAAGACATATGGTAACCCGTTATTATATAATGAAGCATTTCCGCAATATTGGTAACATGATCACCAATTCGTTCAATGTTTTTTAAACAAAAAAGTAAATGCGTACAAACTGTAATATTGCGTACATCTTCCATCATATAAGTTAGAAGCTCACGAAAAAGAGACGTATATAAAGCATCAATTTTACCATCGCGCTCACGTACCGCGTCAACACGTTCCAATAAACGGCTCGTGTAAGCACTCAATACTTCCTTTAATTGATTGAGTGCTAAAGCTGCAATCGTTTCAAGCCCATGATAAAAAGCAGCAGATTGACGTGTTTCTGAAAGCGCTACCGTTCGCTTAGCAATGTTTTTGGCCATATCCCCAACCCGTTCAAGATCAGAAGAAATACGAATGGCACCAATAATTTCACGCAGATCAACGGCCATCGGTTGGCGTTTGCAAATAATGGTAATTGCTTTTTCATCAATGTCACGTTCTGCTTCATCTAAAAACAAATCATCGGCAATAACTGCCGTCGCAAGTTGAAGATCACTACACACAATTGATGCAACAGAACGTTCAATCATTCTTTCTGCATGACTACCCATTGCTGTAATCCGTGCTTTCAAATATTTTAGTTCTGCATCATAAGAACGGACAGTATGGTTCCTAGACATAGCTTATACTCCTCAATTTACCTATCCAAAGCGCCCTGTAATGTAATCTTGCGTACGTTGTTCTTTTGGTGAGGTAAAAATCATTTCAGTTGCACCAACTTCTACCAAATGTCCCAAATGAAACATGGCAGTATATTGAGAAACACGTGCTGCCTGTTGCATGGAGTGTGTCACAATAACAATTGTATAGTCTTGTCGTAACGCATCAATAAGCTCTTCAATACGCGCTGTCGCAATTGGATCAAGAGCTGAACAGGGCTCATCCATCAAAATAACTTCAGGACTAATTGCAATGGCACGCGCAATACATAAACGCTGTTGCTGTCCTCCTGATAAACTTGTACTTGCCTCATGAAGACGATCTTTTACTTCTTCAAATAAACCTGCCTGTCTTAAACTCTTTTCAACCCTATCATGCAATTCGGCACGCGATTTAACTAAACCATGAATGCGTAGCCCATAGGCAACATTCTCAAAGATAGATTTTGGAAAAGGACTAGGCTTTTGAAAAACCATCCCGACACGAGCACGCAATTCCACAACATCAATCTTCTGGTCATAAATATTCTCTCCATCTAAGGTAATAAGACCTGTTATTTTAGCGCCTTCAATCGTATCATTCATACGATTAAAACAACGCAAAAAAGTCGATTTTCCACAACCTGAAGGACCTATCAAAGCTGTAACCTGATGTTCAGGGATATCAAGAGTGATACCATGAAGTGCTTCTTTTTCCCCATAAAAAACCTTTACATCTTGACCGCGCATTTTTATTTTCATTACAAAAACTCACCTTACCTTAAAACATAAACCTTATCAAAGTTACTGCTTTATCGAAATCACTGGCGCCGTTCAAATCGTCGACGTAAAAAAACAGCAGAAATATTCATGATCGCAAGAAAAATCATTAACACGATAATAGCACCTGATGTCTTTTCAACAAAAGCACGCTCTGCTTCCCCTGCCCACATGAAAATTTGAACAGGCAAAGCTGTTGCTGGATCCATGGGGGTAGAAGGAATATTGACAACAAAAGCAACCATTCCAATCAAAAGCAACGGGGCTGTTTCACCCAGAGCCTGAGCTACACCAATGATCGTACCCGTCAAAATACCAGGAACCGCTAAAGGAACAACGTGATGAAAAACCATTTGTGTTTTCGATGCCCCTAATCCTAAAGCAGCTGCGCGAATAGAGAGAGGAACAGCCCGCAAAGCAGATCGTGTCGCTATAATAATTGTAGGGAGTGTCATAAGAGCCAAGACAAGCCCACCAACAAAAGAGGCTGAACGTGGTAACCCCAAAAAATTAACAAAAACAGCAAGTCCTAAAAGACCAAAAACAATCGAAGGAACAGCAGCAAGATTATTGATGTTAACCTCGATAAAATCTGTAAATTTATTTTTGCGTGCATATTCTTCCAAATAAAGAGCTGTTGCTATCCCTATTGGAAGCGAAATCAATAAAACTATGACTATCATATAAAGAGAGCCAATGATCGCAACCCCTAATCCCGAAGTTTCAGCACGGCTTGAAGCGCCAAATGTAAAAAAACCAAAATTAAATGTTTTATAAAGCGTACCATCATGTGCTAAACGTTTTATCCATTCTACTTGGCGATTAGAAACTTTGCGGTTTTTTTCCGCTACATGTAAATCAATCTGTCCTTTATAAGCAGAATCAATATCTGCTGCAGCTAAAACTTTGATTTTTTGCGTTGTTCCAATCAGTTTTGGATTTTTTGTTACCATTTCACGAAGTTGAACACGTACACCATTTGAAAACATACGATTAATATCTCGTAATAGTGCTCGATCATTTTGATCTATATCAAGTTTTTTTGCCAAAGCATTCCGTACGAGAAGAGGATAATTGGCCGTTATGAGTATCTGCGGATTCGTTTCACGTTGCCCCTTTGAATCAATGATTTTCTCATCCAAATAAATCGATAATGTCATTTCACTTTGAAAAAAAGCTGTATACCCCTGACTGATGATAGACCACAAAAGCGAAAATAAAAAAAATAAACTAATAAAAATAGCAATCAAACCATACGCTCGGAAACGACGTTCAGCCCAATATCGACGCTTGAGGCCAATATTACGACGAGAGACAAGAACTTTTTCATTCATTCGTATTGTTCCCGATATTTACGCACAATATAAAGAGCAAGAATATTCATTAAAAGAGTCATGATGAAGAGCGTCATCCCTAAAGCAAAAGCTACAAGAGTTTGTGGAGAATTAAACTCAAAATCACCTGTTAATTGGTTAACTATCTTAACTGTCATCGTAGTCATTGCTTCGAATGGATTAAGTGTTAGGTTCGCAGCAACACCTGCCGCCAGAACCACAATCATTGTTTCTCCAATTGCACGTGATGCTGTCAATAAAATTGCCCCCATAATTCCTGGAAGCGCTGCCGGTATAACAACTTTCTTAATCGTCTCAGATTGCGTTGCTCCTAAACCATAAGATCCTTCACGCAAAATGCGTGGAACAGCTGTTATAACATCATCCGACAAAGAGGAAACAAAAGGAATCAACATAATTCCCATCACGACTCCAGCCGTTAAAACACTTTGGGCCATAATAAAACCAGCACCACCAGAAAGAGAGACAGAGAGATCACGTAAAAATGGCCCTACAACCTTCAGAGCAAAAAAACCATAAACAATGGTTGGAATACCAGCGAGCACTTCTAACAATGGCTTCACAATTGATCGTAATTGAGTAGAAGCATATTCGGCCATATAAAGAGCTGAAAACAACCCAATAGGAACAGCAAAAAGCATTGCCACAAGCGCAATATAAAGCGTGCCCGCAAGAAGCGGAATAAGACCAAATTGTCCCACTTCATTGCCCGAACCACTCACTGAAAAACGTGGATCCCAAACCGTTCCAAAAAAGAAATTTGATAAGGGTACAGACTGAAAAAAACTCATCGTTTGAAAAAACATGGAAAATGCTATGGCTGCTGTTGTTAAAACCGCAACTATAGATGCGCAAATCAACCCAATGACAATGAAACATTCAACCTTATTGCGCGCACGCTGACGTGGAGCAATTTGGATAATTCCAAAGATAAAACCAAAGAATGCAATGACAAAAAGAAAGCTATGACCAATTAACTGTAGCTCTTTAGAAGAAGAGACCCATGACTGTGCTATTCTTAATACATCCTCTGATACCCCATGGGGTAAAATAGATCCTTTTGCCAATAATTGTGCCTGCACTTCTTCATACGAAGCAGTAACAAAATCGCCCTCAAAGCGATGAACCATTTTGACCAGATTTCGAATAGTTCCCAAAATAAGATCATGATTCACAAGCTCGGTTGCACGTACACTATACGCTTCAACCTCTCGAGAAGCACTATACTCTAAATAAATTGCACTCCCACTCTTCCAAAAAATTAAAAAAATAAGTGCTGGAATAACAGTTATCAAAAATGTCCACCACCCGTAATAATAGGCACGAGAATGCATCTTGTATTGTGCGTATTCAAGAGAGCGAGCTCGCATATAAGAAATATAAAACCCCAGAAAACCGAGAAAAAATAGAAGAAAAATAATAACAGAAATGCGCATATTGTCTTTCAATTTTTACAAAAAAATACCATAGAAAACTTCTATACCGCAAATTCAGAGAATTATTTCAGACTCATCACTCTACCAGAAGAAAAAGCAGAACGTTGTGCTTGTCTTTCTTTTTCAGAAGCAACAACCAAACCATATTCAGCCAATGGACCATCTGGTCCAATCATTTGATCAGAAAGGAAAAAGTTAACATATTCCCATAAACCTGGAATAATACTAACATGTGCTTTCTTAATATAGAAAAAAAGTGGACGAGAAACCGGATATTCGCCGCGTGTAATTGTTTCAACGGTTGGTGCAAACCCATTAATCTCCGCAACCTTTAACTTATCAGCATTATTTTCATAAAAAGATAAACCAAAAACGCCAACCCCTGTTTTATTAGAAATTAAACGCGCAAAGGTTTCAGAATAATCCCCATCAATATCAATAGCTTTTCCATCTCTCCGTACAGCAACACAAGCAGTATGAATCGCTTTATCATCCATTCCTAAAGTCTTCATTAGCTCAACTGCTCCACTCGCTTTACAGCCTTCGGCTAGCAATTTCTCTTCAAAAACTTCACGCGTTCCATGCTTCTCTCCAGGGATATAAGCTGCTATCGTCCAATCAGGAAGAGCTTTATTAACTGCATTCCATTTTGAGACGTTATTGGGTTGCAATTTTCCGTCTATAATAACCCGAGCAGCAAGTGCTCTATAAACATCTACTGGTTGTAGCTTCCAATCAGGACCATTTATATCTGTTGCAAAAACAATACCATCATACCCGATGCGTATTTCTTCAACATCTTTTACACCAGCATCAAAACAAGACTGCAATTCACCAGGCTTCATCGCCCGTGAAGCGTTAACGATATCAATTGTATGCTCCCCAATACCATAACAAAACTCTTTAATACCAGCTCCTGTTCCACCCGATTCGATAACTGGAACCTTAAAGTTTGGATAAGTTTCTCCAAATACTTCAGCAACAATCTTTTGATAAGGTAAAACTGTAGATGAACCCGCAATCTGTATTTGATCACGTGCATTGCCGACATTAATGGACAACAGCATTGCAAAAAACAGTCCCACTCCAACTGACAATACTCTGCTCATCCATAAACTCCTTAGAACTTGAGCCAATATTTTCCACTCTTATCATACAATCATCCAGATTGTAATTCACATTTACGGTATAACAAATAATAAATTTAATGAGCACATTTTAACTCAACGACATCCCAGAAAAGATGGGCAACATCTGCACCACCAAAGCGTTTAATTTCACGAATACCGGTAGGAGATGTCACATTAATTTCCGTTATATAATCTCCAATCACATCAATTCCTACAAGAAGAAGTCCACGTTCCTTTAAAGCTGGGCCAATCCGTTCGCAAATCTCATTATCACGTTTTGTTAAATCAACATTTTCCGCACGCCCTCCAACATGCATATTAGAGCGTGCATCTGTTTCCACCGGAACACGATTAATCGCTCCAACAGGAGTACCATCAAGCAAAATAATTCGTTTATCCCCTTTTCGCACAGCATCTATATAACGTTGCACAATAAAAGGTTCGCGATAACTTTTTGCAAACATTTCTAAGAGTGATGATAAATTGCGATCATCCTGTTTCAAATGAAAAACACCCGCCCCTCCATTGCCATAGAGTGGTTTAAGAATGATATCGCCAAACGTAGCTCTAAAATTCGTTATTTCTTCAATATCTTTTGTAATTAATGTTTCTGGCATCAAATCAGAAAATTCAGTAACAAAAATTTTTTCTGGGCTATTGCGGACCCACTTTGGATCATTCACCACAAGTGTCTTAGGATGAATGCATTCTAACAAATGCGTCGTGGTGATATAATTGAGATCAAAGGGCGGATCTTGGCGTAAAAGGACCACATCCATATCCGTTAACTCCGTGCGTACAGGCTCTCCTAAGTCATAATGGTTCCCCTCTTCATCGCGTACAATCAACGGCTCTAATCGTGTCATCACACAACCATCGCGCATCGATAAATGATCTGGTGTATAATGAAAAAGTGAGTGTCCGCGTTCTTGCGCTGCTAAAGCCAGTGCAAATGTTGTATCTCCTTGAATCCGAATCGTTGAAATGTGATCCATCTGAATGGCAATTTTCATGAATAAAACCTCCCTATACTAAAAGCGGACTAGTCTACGCGCTATAAAATTAGTAAACAATGAAAGAACTATGACAAGAGAAAGCTCATGATACAAGAAGCGGATACAAAATTAAGCCATGAGGAAATAAAACGCTATGCACGCCATATCCTTTTGCCTGAAATCGGAGGAGCTGGTCAACAAAAGCTCAAAACTGCACGCATTCTCGTTGTTGGAGCAGGAGGACTTGGTTCTCCTGTCCTAAGCTATTTAGCCGCTGCAGGCGTTGGAACCCTTGGAATTGTTGATGACGATATCGTTTCGCTTTCCAATTTACAACGCCAAGTGATTCACAAAACGAACACAATTAATCAATTAAAGACTGAGAGCGCTAAAGCCGCTATACAAGCGATAAACCCTCATATTATTGTTGAAAAACATAACACACGCTTAGATAAAAGTAATGTGGATAAATTATTAAATGCCTATGATATTATTGTTGATGGTAGTGATAATTTTGCCACACGCTACTTACTTGCCGATCATGCTGCCCAATGCGCAAAACCCTTAATCAGTGGTGCTGTAGAACGTTTTAATGGCTCATTGACAGTGCTCATGCCTTATAAAGACAATAATCCTCACTATCGAGACCTATTCCCCAATCCACCTGCTCCAGACACTCTCCCAACATGTGCTGAAAACGGAATCATCGGTGCTTTACCCGGAGTCATTGGAACACTCCAAGCCATGGAAGCCATTAAACTTATCACAAACATTGGTGAACCATTAGTAGGAAAAATTCTCCTCTATAATGGATTATCCGCACAATTTAATATCATTACCTATAAACGGTCAAATTCCAGCGCAAATAAAACAAACATCAAGGCGTGCATATAAGGATTTTGAGAAAAAGAAAAATACGATCGGCAAAGCCATGTTCAATCATTTTTCCATTGCACATAATACTCATTTCATGTGCAAGCACTTTGACAACTTTTAAATCATGGATCATCAACAGATAATACAAGAGTTATTTATTGTGGTTGACGAAAAAGACTAATAATCAGTCCCGACATGCTCACATCACATCAAGAGAAGAGGTTGGTTCATCAAGCGTGATAAAGTGTGGTTTGAGAAGTATTGCATGAGCAAGAGTAATTCACTGCCTCTTTTTACGTGAAAACACATATGGATAACAGAGCGGGGGAAAAGCCATCAATTTCGTGCAAAACTTCAATAGACCAATACCCCTTTTTCATTATCCTCATTAATTCTGAGCAAGTTCTTTTCTCTACACTCTTGAGTAAAAGCAAAATTGCAGTTTTTCAAAAAATCTCAAAAACTATATTCAATGAAATAAACTAGTTTTAGCAGGACAAAATTCTGTACGATTTCAATGCACTTCATCAATAATTTACAAAATAGAAAAAATTCTTGTGATAGATTACCCTCTTTCATGAGTATAATGCATCCTAATCGTTTTTCTGATCTATAAAACTTCGGAAACAATCGCTTTTTTAACTGTATTTTCATATAGTTTTTTTCAAAACAGATTTAGTAGGCAACGACATCCACTTGATGATTACCACGCCACACATAAAAAAAGTTAAAATCGGCAATACAAGGTAATAAGACGGTGGAATTGTTGCAGGGAGAAAAGAAATGACACTTAATGCCGCTATCGAGAATATTCTTCCGCTAAAAGATGCAGCACCGACAATGCCGGAAATATGTTGAGTTTGTTTTTTGTTAAGCTCTGAAAAAAACAAACTCTTTGCACCTATCGGTACAGTGCAAATAAACCCATGAATTAATGAAAATGCGATAACTGATGCAGCAATTTGACTGCTATGGACAAAAAAATAAAGAGCCATACACATCAGGGTAGAAAAGAATGAAAAATACTTTATGGAGTTTTTATATTTTTTATCGAGTACGTGATATTTAGACATCAGAGAATTAGAAAAATATTGAGCTGAGAAAGCGCCAGCATGGCAGAACATGAGTAGCAGCATCTGCGAATTGTTGAGGTGGTCAAATTTGCCACCTGAGAGTATTATCGGTTGCCAAAAGTGATAAATAACCTGAATGCCCGCGCTAAACAGGCACATCAGCAAAATAAACCATGCTCCTCCCACGGTGTTTTGAAATATCCAGAGTGTTTCCTTAGCATTTTGTAGGATAGTTTTGGTTTTTGTTCCTTCACTCATGAATATTTTTTCTTCAGGAATGATAAGGAATATAAAGAAAATTATTCCCATCATCAGGCTTGAGATAATATATCCCATGAAATATTGCCCAAAATAATATATCGTTGCAATTCCTATGATACCGCTAACAATGCTACCAAGAGAGTTTATCTGATGAGCGAGATGTGCATAATAAGAAAAGCGGTCTTGTTTACTACCTAAAGAATGGTAAATCCAGCCGTCAATGGCACTGGTAATGAGGCAAATTCCCGCTGCATAGAGAATTTGTGCAATCATAAGCGCTGTCATATTGGGAGCTTGAAGACAAAGAAAATAAAACACTCCTGTCAGAAAAACTCCAACCGTGACTGAGTATTTATGTCGATATTTGTCAGCTAAAACAGCACAAGGAAAATCAAGAAGCAAAACAGTTATTGAAAAGGCAATTTGCAGCAAAGCCAATTGGGATAGAGTAACCCCCATAGACATTAGAAAAATGGCGTGATAAACACCAATGAGCATTCGTATTGCATGGTAAGATCCATAGGTTACAGCAAGTATTCGAGGTCTGTTCATCAACTTGTCCCACAAACTTTGCAATGAGGATTCTTTTCTAAGCAACGCTCTTCTGTGAAAAGTTTGCTGCTCCATATCCCTATACGGCGATCAATGGACAGGAGCTCACCATAACCACCCAAAAATTTAAGAGCATCATTAGCACACATAGCCGCTGAAAGAGCATTCACAGGAGGAAACGTCGCAACTTTAAAATTATTATTAATAGCAGCGCAAACCTCATAGATTAAACCATCGCTTTTTTCGGGAAGATTTCCTATCGATGAACCGCATACATAGCAACCGGTTTTTCCAGGTATATAAAAAGGTCCAAATACAGCAATATCATTGACATAGCCGGAATTTATATAAGCTTGTTTATTTTTTATACACCATTCGTTTATCCATGGGACTAAATGGTCAGGTTCATCAGCAGAAATGATCCACAAATCGGCTTTAGGCAATTTGCTAATATCTTCTTTTATAGTGATCGACATTTGTAATTCGCTAATCTCTATTTGACTATTCCTTTGTATAAACTCACGCTGAAGAACAGTCGTCTTAGGAAGACTAATATCTTGTTCAGTAAAAAGAATTTGTCTGGTAAGACTGGTTATCTCGATTACATCATTGTCGACAAGAATTAACTTTTCCACGCCAGAGGATGCAAGTATCGCTGATACATGATTACTAATTCCCCCACCCCCTAAAATGACTACCACTTTTTGTGAAAAGATACGTTGAATAGACTCTGGATTCATACCGTAACTTTGATAATAGAGATGATTTCTCGAATATCGATTATTGAAAATATTATCCGATGTCTCTGCTAACACAACGAAATGATTGGAAAAAAGAAAGTCAAACGCGCGGTTAAAGTCTTCTCTCAACATGATTGATGATAGCGAATTATAAGCTTCCTCTATCGTCTTTTTCTCGATCCATTGTGCCGCGAGAAGTACAAAATTTTCCCAGCCTTTTTTCTTATTGATAACAAACTGCTTTGAACCGGCACCGAAAATTGCATTCTCTTTACGGACAAGAACACGGATGTATTTTCCTAAAATATATTGACGTTCCATTGCCCCCCATTTATTCATTAAATAAACTTTCCCCTGAAAAATTATTTTAGGGAAAAGAATCTTCCTTATCAATTAAAACCTATATGATCCATAATACCCCCCCTCTTCTTAAATATTGTTTCCGTTATTCATCACTCCTGTGATAAAAATGAGCTTGAATCAAAACATCATTATTATCAATATGTTTTATGTGACCTAGCATGAATGTTCTTACAAAATACGCATCGAGTTCCTTAGAAAATAGAAAAAACCTCATGCATAAGAACTCTCTTTTGCCTCAGGCAACAATACGCGAAGCTTGATGTTATCAGGTTTTATTTTCTATGGCACTTAGTTAGCTAACTTCAACAAAACGCAAATGGCGTACCCTACAGATTTATTCACTTTCTTTGATGGAGATGAAAGCAATTTTATTTTCAACGAAACTCTTAATGAGATTTTGCCTGATGCTTGTACTTTCCAACTTTAATTGGATTATTTTGATTCAATCAATCATAGGTGTATTTTGTTACATTCCAACAATAGAGAGAAAATACAGAAGGAAACTTTGTCACTAACGCACAATTTTAAACAGCACTCAAATTCAATACATCCACCAACCTCTACCTTTTTAGCAAATGAATTTTGGTAATCTGTCTTTATTCTTGATAATCAAAATATGATTATAAAACAATGATTTATTTATCAAATAGTTTATCTTTGGTCTGACTTGGTTTTTCTTCCTTATTATCCATTGGTAAAGGAACAGGATGATCAGATAAACTACGCAAATAAAGCAAAAGATCAGCACGATCTTGGTCATTTTTGATCCCACGGAAAGACATAATGGTTCCTGGGAACGCTTTACGTGGTGATTGTATATAACGATCTAAAGTTACAAAATCCCATTTTTGATGAGAATTTGCACGCAACACTCGTGAATACGCAAAGCTTGGTGCCGCTGCCAAAGGACGGTTGACTATGTCCCAAAGCACTGGACCAACACGACCAGATTCATTGCGTCCAGAGGTATGGCATATAGCACATTGGTGAAAAATTTTACGCCCATTTTCAAGATTAGCTTGTTGAAGACGATCTGTTAGAGACAAAGAACTCTCAGATGTATGCTGTTTCTCTTTAAATGCTTCATTCTTTGCAACTGGATGAGGATGTTGAACTGATGGAGAATTATCGTAGATTATATTGCTGAGTGTAGAAATCCCTACCACCATAATCAGCACAAAAAGGCAAGCAAAAACAAAATAGACGATAGTCGAGCGATTCATAAAAACTTAAATGTTCATCTTTTCATTACTACTTTGTAGTTTAAGCTTTTTCCTTATAAGATACAATATTATAAATGCATGACACACGGTATTTGGAACATTACAATGGCACTTGAACCTATTATTCTTATCCCTGCTCGCATAGGCTCAACCCGCCTACCCCAAAAAGCTCTCGCCGAGATTGCTGGAAAACCAATGATTGTTCATGTTGTTGAACAAGCAAAAAGAGCTGCAATAGGACGTACTCTCGTTGCAACAGATCATAATGATATCGCCAAAGTTGTTACGACTTATGGGCATGAATGTATCATGACCTCTTGTGATCATAAATCTGGATCTGATCGCATTTATGAAGCCTTAACGCGTATTGATCCTGAACAACGCTACAATACCATTTTGAATTTACAAGGTGATCTCCCAACAATAACACCTCATGAGATCACCAGTACTTTACGCCCTCTAGAAAATAATCTTACTGATATTGCAACTTTGTGTGCCAAAATCATTGAGGAAGATGAGAGGATAGATCCTAATGTTGTCAAAGTTATTGGTACACCGCTTTCCCAAAATCGCCTTCGTTCTCTTTATTTTACCCGTGCAACAGCGCCTTACGGAGATGGCTCCCTTTTCCACCATATTGGAATCTATGCCTATCGACGCGAAGCACTTGAAAAATTTGTAGGGCTTAAACCCTCTCCACTTGAGCAACGTGAAAAGCTTGAACAATTACGCGCATTAGAACATAATATGCGTATTGATGTAGAAATAATTGAGACTATTCCCTTAAGCGTCGATACACAACGTGATCTTGAACGAGTCCGTAAGATTTTAGCATGAAAATACTTAAAAAAACTAATAAGATCTCTTTCCAAGGAGAATATGGTGCAAATTCTCATATTGCTTGCTCCAATATGTTTCCCAATATGGATGCTGTGCCCTCTACTACTTTTGAAGATGCCCTCAACTTGGTAGAAAGCGGGCAAGCTGATCTTGCTATGATTCCTATTGAAAATACTCTTGCTGGACGCGTTGCAGATATTCATCACCTCTTACCGCAGTCATCCCTTTATATTATTGGCGAATATTTTTTGCCTATACATTTTCAACTCATGGTTTTACCGGGTGTTACGCTTGAAGAAATTAAAACCGTCCATAGCCATACACACGCCCTTGCACAATGCCGTAAAATTATACGCAACAATGGTTGGATCCCTGTAACCTCTGCTGATACAGCTGGAGCCGCAAAATTTATTAAAAAAGATGCAAAACGTTCACAAGCAGCCTTAGCTCCTCTGATCGCGGCTGAACTCTATGGTCTTGATATTATTGAAAAAAATGTTGAAGATAGTCCCCATAATATTACTCGTTTTGTCATCCTTTCGCGTTCTCAAAAACATGTACCAAAACCCCAAAATGGCGAAAAAATCATTACCAGTCTTCTTTTTCGAGTGCGCAATGTGCCAGCTGCCCTTTATAAAACTCTGGGAGGATTTGCTACAAACGGTATCAATATGACAAAATTAGAAAGCTACCAAATTGGTGGAAATTTCAATGCAACACAATTCTTTGTTGATATTGAAGGACATCCTGAAGAACCTATGATGCAACTCGCCTTAGAAGAACTGTCTTTCTTTTCCGCTGAATTTCGTATTATCGGTATTTATCCGGCTAAAAACGATCGAGCACTCTATGTATGAAAGACACTTAAATTGGATAATTTTTGTACGTAAGAAAGGACACACTTGAAACACAATACAAGTAACAACCCATACTTTTCTTTCGTCACCCCATTTTCCTCATATAGGAAAGAATTCTTTATAAAAAATATATCATTTTCTATTGCAATTTATTTCAAAGTGAAACCTGTAAACCTTCCAAATAAGGTCAAAAAATAACTTCAATTGCTACCAGAGCACATTAATTTGCCTTCAACTGTCTTGGACTTAAAAGCTAAAAATGATTTTTATAAAATTTACAAAATTAGAAAATGCACTTTAGCTCCACTTTTCGTTTTAAATTTTATCTTTTCTCTTTACGAAAACTAATTTATAATCCACATTCTAGAATAATTTACAATTCATATTCTGGGATAAAAGGAAAAAAATGAAAAAAATCTTCAGTCAAGGATTATTGATTGCCAATATCCTTATGTGCTCCAGTGTTGCTTTTGCTGGCTTTGGTGAGAAAGAATGGGATTTTGCGCCAGGTGAAAGTGTTGAGATTGGTACATCCGATAAAATGCATCACGGCGTTGAATACTCTTGTAAGGTGTTTAAGCCCAAGAAAGCATCTTTTACTTTATCTTACTCTTCCCCTTCTGATTTAAACAAATTGAAAATTGTTGCTGACGATGAAAAAAAGATAAAGCATAATAAAAAACAGCGAATCTTTAGGCTTCAAAGTATAACATCTCTCCAAATAAGCTTCCCTCCATCAGGAAATTATGTTTTTAAAAATATTACTAAGAAAAGGGTTGTTGGGAAAAATTGTGATACAGGAGACTACGATTGATAAGATTTCCAAGAGCCTTTAAGTTCATGTAGATTTCCGCAATTATTGAAGTAAGTTTTTAAAATCAGGTGTCGTGAATTATCGATACCTGTTTTTTTATGAGGGTTTGTATTTATTTAACAAAATCAAACTGTTCAAACTAAATCGCGAAACACTCAATACGTTAGATATTGAGTAAATTTTATAACCAATTAAATTATTTTATATTTTCATTAGTATAGATTTTTTTAACAAGGACATTATCTCCATCAAGAATTCATCCGTCATTTAAAGCAGTATAATATAGATTGCGTTGTGCTATTTTGTAATAATATTTTCCCCCCAATATTCCAATTTCAGCTTATTAAGTACCCTCATCTGTTGAGCCTTTCTTTTTTGTCACCGCAAAGTTCTCATAATTTTTAAAAAACTTCAAAAAATACATATTCTTGCCTAAAATTCTAAAACAGACTTAGTTAATTAGCGTCTCCTCAATATCGCACAAAATCAACACTTTTGTTCAGATCCATCACTCTATGATGAGTTCTTGGAATGAAAGTGAATGAATTCGTATCCATTGGTCATTCATAGTGCAAGATTGAACTCAAAAGAACACTTCTTTGTCGTTCTTATCATATTTTTTGTTTCTTAGCTTGATTTTTCATTTTAAATCGACAATATGGGCTTGGGAGGTTGGTAGTGGACGAACTACTCGCCAACTGGGTCAGGTCTGGAAAGAAGCAGCCCCAACGAGTTTTGGTACGGGTCATCGTACCAGCCTCCTTTTTATCGGATAAATTATATTTTTATCATTCAATAAAACGTCTCCACTGTTTTAAAATGATATGGTGGTGTGAAAAATAAAGACTTTGAGCTGTCTTTAAGAAAATTGTTCTATTTCTTCAAAAAATAATTTGATTGAGAAAAAATCCTTTTATATTAGAGTACAGTAGCAACTTGTGCTTTTGTGTTATAAAAATATACGCATAAAGAGTTTCAAAATTGGAATCGTTGATGGAAAATACGCCGGTAGAAACAACCTATCGTGTTCTTGCTCGCAAATATCGACCTCAGAATTTTTCTGACCTCATTGGTCAAGAAGCCATGGTGCGTACCCTCACAAATGCCTTTGACACAGGTCGCATTGCACAAGCGTGGATGCTAACAGGAATTCGCGGAGTGGGTAAAACCACAACAGCACGTATTTTAGCACGTGCCCTCAATTATAAAACACAAGAGATTAACCAACCAACAACCGTATTGGATACACTTGGTGAACATTGCACGCAAATCATTGAAGGACGTCATATCGATGTTATAGAAATGGATGCAGCTTCGCATACAGGTATTGATGATATTCGTGAAATTATTGAACAAATACGTTACCGTCCGGTTTCTGCACGCTATAAGGTTTATATTATTGATGAAGTGCATATGCTTTCAACACAAGCATTTAATGGCTTATTGAAAACGCTTGAAGAACCACCAGCGCATGTAAAATTTATTTTTGCAACAACAGAAATTCGCAAAGTTCCCATCACAATCCTTTCACGTTGCCAGCGTTTTGACTTACGGCGTATTGAATCTGCTATCTTAGTTTCACATTTGCGCCAAATTGCAAAATATGAAAACGTAGAGGTGGAAGAGCAGGCACTCTCTATGATTGCTCGCGCTGCAGAAGGCTCTGTACGTGATGCACTGTCCATTTTTGATCAAGCAATTGCTCATAGCCAGGGCAATGTTAGTGCTGTTGCTGTGCGCACAATGTTAGGATTAGCTGATCAAGCACGTATTATTGATCTTTTTGAATTCATCATGAAAGGCAATGTTGTCGATGCATTGCATGAATTACGCAACCAATATGATGCAGGCGCTGATCCTCTCACTATATTGACAGAATTGGCCGATTTTAATCATCTTGTAACACGTCTCCGTTTTACTCCAAACATAGCAGAAGATTCCTCGCTTACTGAAAATGAACGTTTAAGAAGCCTCAATTTTTCACAAAAACTTTCCATCCCTATTTTATCTCGAAACTGGCAAATGTTGCTCAAAGGCTTACAGGAAGTTAGTCAAACTGCGCATCCGCTTCAAGCCGCCGAAATGTTACTTATTCGTCTTGCACATACTGCTGATCTGCCAACCCTTGATGAAGCTTTGAAAAAAATTTCACAAGAAAAAACACCTCTCACAATTGTTCCAAATGCTTCCCACCAAGAGTTCACAAATGTAAATAATACGACAAAAGAAACAACTGAGTATACCTCTTCTGCTCCAGACGTTTCAAAAACATCACAAAATCAATCAGATATAAAAACATCATTGGAAAACCAATTAGACCACTCTTTACAACAAAAAGATTCAGCCAAAATTCAAAATCCTGAAAGCATTCATATTCCTGAAATAACAAAAACTTTTGAAACTTCTCCATCTGTTGATCCATCTCAAGATATTGTAAATTTATCGCATTCCACCACACAAACAGTAAAAGAGATGACTGAATCGCAACCCATCGTTATCGATTCCTTGCGCGATATGGTTAAATTAGCTGAACAGTATAATGATGATTCTTTCAAAATTTTTGTTAAAGAATTTGTTCATCCTGTATCTTTTCAACCAGGGCATATTACCTTAAGACTTTCCGAAAATGCTCCACTTTCACTTGCTCGTGATCTAGAAAAAACACTTTTTCAATGGACCAAGAAACACTGGACTGTAACTTTTGTTAATGAAGGAGGAGGACCAACCCTACAAGAAGAGAGTTTGGCTATCCAAAAAACTCTTTTTTCCAATGCGCAAACAGATCCTGATATTGCGAAAATACTTGACTATTTCCCAGAAGCAAAAATTGTCGATATTCGTTTGAATAAACAAGAAAACGATCTTGATTTACTCTCTAATACCTTTAAAAATGAAAATGATATAAACGATGAATAAGGATACCTCTTTCTATGCGTGAAATGATGAATATGATGAAAAAAGCTAAAGAAGTGCAAGAAAAAATGCAAAAAATGCGAGAAGAAATGGCGAATATGCAAGCCATTGGCTCTGCAGGCGGTGGTCTTGTAAATATCACTATAAATGGTAACAATAGCATAATAGCGCTTCAAATTGATCCTTCATTACTCAAACCTGAGGAGGTTGAAATTCTTGAAGATCTCATTATAGCAGCACATCATGAAGCTAAAACAAAAATTGAAATTGCTATAGAAGAAAAAACAAAAGCTATGACAGCAGGGCTACCACTTCCAACAGGTTTAAAACTTCCACTCTAATATAACCGGATTTATTTAATCCTGTGAGATAAAAATATGTCTAAATACATTGCAGGACCTGAGATTGAGCGTCTCATTCAGCTGTTAGCACGGATACCAGGTCTTGGTCCACGTTCAGCGCGTCGTGCTGCGCTTCATCTTATTAAAAAAAAGGAATCCTTATTGGAACCTTTAGGAGTAGCAATACAAGCAACTATAGACAAAGTTGGTCTTTGTTCTGTTTGTGGCAATGTAGATACAACTAACCCCTGTTCAATTTGTACAGATCCCCGACGCGATGATACGACAATTATTGTTGTTGAGGATATTGCTGATTTATGGGCTCTTGAGCGTGCAAAAATTTTAGCAGCCCGTTATCATGTTTTAGGCGGCCGGCTTTCACCCTTAGATGGGATTGGTCCAGATGAACTCAACATTGCGCCTTTAATACAGCGTGTTGTAACGAGCTCAATTACGGAGATTATTTTAGCCGTGAATGCTACTGTTGAAGGACAAACAACAGCTCACTATATTACCGATCAGCTTTCCAATTTCTCTATTAAAATTACTCGTCTTGCTCATGGAGTACCCGTAGGAGGTGAATTGGATTATCTTGATGATGGGACATTAGCTGCTGCATTACAAGCGAGAACCAATCTTTGAAACTACCCTTACTTGCCTATTACCTTCCTTGTCTATCCTTTTTTACTGTATAGGAAAATGCCCCCAAAAAGCCCCTCTCTTCTGAAAGATCTTGGACCTGGTGTTCTAACGTGTCTCCTTATATCCGCTTTAGCCTATGGCTTAGAAATTATAGAAAAACAGCTTTTTGCAGAAACGTGGCTTGAAAGCCTTGTCTTAGCAATATTACTAGGTTCTATTGCTCGTAGTTGTTTTACTTTTCCAAAATATTTTCAAAAAGGTATAAATTTTTGCGCAAAAACACTTCTCGAAATCGCTATCGTTCTTCTAGGTACAAGTATTAGCATCCATGCTGTTCTTTCAACTAGCTGGAGTTTGCTTGTTGGCATCGTATTTATTCTCTTTATCACTATTCTTATCAGTTTTGTTATTGGACGGCTTTTTGGGCTTTCTCCACATTTAGCAATGCTGGTTGCATGTGGTAATGCCATTTGTGGTAATTCCGCCATTGTTGCAACTGCACCTGTCATTAATGCAAAGCATGAAGATGTAGCCGCGTCAATTGCCTTTACCGCACTCTTAGGCGTTATTATCATTTTACTTTTACCCTTTTTACAGCCACTTCTCGATTTATCATTTAATCAATATGGCGTGCTTGCCGGCATGGTCGTTTATGCTGTGCCACAAGTTTTAGCGGCAACAGCATCTGTCTCTTTTCTAAGTGTTCAAATTGCAACAATTGTCAAACTAGTACGGGTTTTAATGTTAGGCCCTGTTATTATTACTCTATCAATTATTTATCGCCGCTCCGCAAAAACACGCTTACGTTTACATACACTCGTCCCATGGTTTATCATCGGTTTTATTCTTATGATGCTTGTCCGCTCAAGTGGTCTTATTTCTACAACAGCTCTTAACCCTCTCAAAATTATTGCTCAGTTGTTTACTGTTATCTCAATGGCAGCATTGGGATTAGGCGTTGATATTCGTTCATTAAAAAAAGCAGGATGGCGGGTTATCTTAGCTTCAACCTGCTCCATACTAATCCTTGCTGCTTGTAGCCTTATTATGATAAAATTAATTGATTTGAACCATATAATATTTTAAATATGCATCTTCTTAAAAAAGATTGCAAAATCAAAATATAGTAAAAAACAAACGAAATTTAAAAATACAGCAGTCTTTTGTGTGTCATATTATTCAATGAGAATATTTTTATGCTTATTCTTGCTATAGATACAGCTTCAGTCCATTGCGCTGTTGCGCTTACCCGTCGTAAATCTGTTATTGCCCGTATCAGCGAGCGCATAAATAAAGGACATGCCGAAAAAATCATTGGACATATTGCACAAATAACTGATCAAGCTAACGTTACTCTTAATCAAATTGATCGCATTGCTGTCAATATTGGTCCTGGATCATTTACCGGTGTGCGCGTAGGTGTTGCAACAGCAAAAGCTTTGGCATTAGCGCTTGAAATACCAGCTATTGGAGTAAGTGCACTCGAAGCATTAGCAGCACAAATAAGAAATAAAAATACCACGTCAGCAATCACTGTTGTTATTGAAGCAGGAAGAGAGATGTTCTACCATCAAAATTTCAAGGAAGATCTCACACCTTTGGGAGAACCAAGATTAAAAACAATTGAAAATATTATCAAAGATTTACCGCAGACAACAATATTAACCGGTTCAGCAGCTGGCACCCTTGAACTTTATATTGAAAACAATAAGCTTAAAAAAAATATTGTGCGAGATCAAACCCTCTGCGAAACAGCTGATGTTGTAAGCTATGCTCACCTTGCAGCAAATAAGAAACCACAAGATCCACCTCGCCCACTCTATTTACGCAATGCTGACGCAAAACAACAAACCGGTTTTGCTTTACCACGAAAAAAATAATGTTTAAATTTTCATCGACAAACAAGCATTTTAGAGCTGCTCCACTCCACGTTGATGATAGTGCTTCTCTTCATCAGATTTATCAGAATTGTTTCACCCCTGCTTGGGAAAAACAAGCTTTTGATCATTTTTTAACAGATCACTCTATCTTTGGATATAAAGCCACCCCCATTAATGAACCAGAGAAAATTTTAGGATTTTGCCTCTACCGCTTCATTCTTGATGAAGCAGAAATCATCACAATTGCTGTTCATCCACATTTCCGTCGACAAGGAATTGGCTCCTTGCTTATCGATAGCATATTTTGTCATCTTCACCACGAAGGAGCCATAAAACTCTTCTTGGAAGTAGAAGAAACGAATCTTTCTGCTTTGAATCTTTACCAACGTTTTAAATTTGAAAAAATTGCTAAACGTCCTGCCTACTACCAATCACACAACAGGCGGACAGATGCGATCCTTATGCAAAAAACTTTTAAGCAAATAGATTGAGATTTCTGTTAAAAACATTTAGACATGCGTTATGAATAAAGTAGATCCTAAGAATATGCCTCCTGTTCCTCCTAAAAAGGTTTTTATCAAAACCTACGGATGTCAAATGAATGTTTATGACAGTCAACGAATGACTGACAGTCTCAGTTTACAAGGTTATGTTACAACACAAACACCAAATGACGCTGACCTTATTCTCGTTAATACCTGTCATATTCGTGAAAAAGCAGCAGAAAAACTCTATTCTGACCTTGGACGTTTGCGCGTAATGCGTCAAGAACGTACCCCTGACAAACCTCTGATGGTTGGTGTAACGGGTTGTGTTGCACAAGCAGAGGGAAGTGAAATTTTGCGCCGTGCTCCAACAGTTGATCTGGTCATTGGTCCGCAAATGTATCATCGCTTACCAGACTTGTTAGAAAAAGCTAAACGGGGAAAAAAGGTTATTGAAACAGACTATGCTGTTGAAGATAAATTTGCTTATTTACCAGCTCATAATAAACGCGCTGTAAGAAAGCGGGGCGTTAGTGCATTTTTAACAGTACAGGAAGGCTGCGATAAATTTTGCACTTTTTGTGTTGTTCCTTACACACGCGGTGCCGAAATATCGCGATCTGTCGAGCAAATTACCGAAGAAGCACGTCAACTCATCGAAGCAGGTGTCAAAGAAATTACACTGCTTGGTCAAAATGTAAATGGTTGGCACGGACAAAGTGCAAATGGCAAGACTTGGCGCCTCGGCGACCTCCTCCATCATCTTGCCAAACTAGATGGTTTAAAGCGTCTCCGTTACACAACAAGTCACCCAAGAGATATGGATGATAGTCTTATTGCCGCACACCGAGATCTTGACATCTTAATGCCTTACTTGCATCTTCCTGTACAATCTGGTTCAGACCGCATCTTAAAAGCAATGAATCGCCAACACAAAAGCATTCATTACCTTCAGCTTATTGAAAAAATTCGCAATGCGCGACCTGATATTGCTTTTTCAGGCGATTTTATTGTAGGATTTCCAGGAGAAACAGATGAAGACTTTGAAGACACACTTAAACTTATTAAACAAGTACAATATAGTTCGGCCTATTCTTTCAAGTATTCACCGCGACCTGGAACAGTTGGTGCAACAATGAAAAATCATGTTGACGAAACTGTGAAGGACGCTCGGCTCCAGCATTTACAGGTGCTGCTTCTTGAACAGCAAAATGCATTTTTGCGTTCTAAAGTTGGTCAAACAACCGATGTGCTTATCGAAAAAGCTGGACGTCATTCGGGACAAATGATAGGTCGTTCACCTTGGCTTTTACCTGTAGTTGTAGATACAGAAGCTTCTACAGGGACCGTGGTGGCAATCCATATTAAAAATACAAGCTCAAACAGTTTTATTGGTGAAATGGCACATATATAAACATGCCTCAAATGCCTTGATTGCGAAATAGATTTTAAAAAGCTCTTTTATTTTGGAATAAAATTATTACATCTAGAGTTTGTGTACTCTATGAAAGGTAATTTGCTTTTATAAAGTTTCTTCAAGAAAGTGTGCAACATTTATGTAAATAAGGGAGAATAGGTTGAAAACTTCAACCGAAAAAGTAAAATACATTAAAGAAAAGGTGAAAGTTTGCCATAGAAATGTTGGTGTCTTGGAAAAAGCAAGTCTGCCAGATATTAATCATGTCGTTTTAATTTTTGAAAATAATAGATATGCCAAAACGGTTTTTGGTAAACTCGATGAAAATCTTACTTATATCGAACAAAAACTGGGACTTAACATTCATCCGCGCGGTAATGAAGTTCTCATTCAAGGAAATGTTATTGCTATAAAACGCGCACAGTATGTATTACAACAGCTTTATGAACGCGCCAAAACACATCAAGAGCTTACGTTATCAGATACAGAAGGAGTGATTGCCATGGCAAATTTGCTACAGGAACAGCAAGAAGCCTCAACAACAATCAAACCTATAAAAAAACTTATCCCCGCACACTTGAGTACTCATAAAAAAACGATCCATGCTAGAACCTCCACTCAAGATGCTTATATACGTGCAATGGAACGTAGTGAACTTGTTTTTGGTGTAGGACCAGCAGGAACAGGCAAAACATACCTTGCCGTTGCTCACGCTGCAATGCTTTTAGAGCGCGGTATCATTGAACGAATTATTCTCTCACGTCCTGCTGTTGAGGCTGGAGAACATCTTGGCTTTCTACCTGGTGATCTCAAAGAAAAAGTCGACCCATATTTACGTCCACTTTATGATGCTCTTTATGACATGATGCCTGTCGAGAAAGTAGAGCGCATTTTGGCTTCCGGCGTCATAGAAATTGCCCCTCTTGCTTTCATGCGTGGGCGTACACTAGCCCATGCCGCTGTTATTCTTGATGAGGCACAAAATACCACACCCATGCAAATGAAAATGTTCCTCACACGTCTTGGAGAAGGAACACGCATGATCGTCACCGGTGATATAAGCCAAATTGATTTGCCTAACGGACAAAAATCAGGTTTAATCGAAGCAATACGCATTCTCTCACAGGTGGAAAATATTGTGATCATTCGTTTTAATGAAAAAGATGTTGTGCGTCATCCCCTTGTTACCGCTATCGTCCGAGCTTATGATTATGATTCTGGTATACAAGCTCAAAAAATGTCATCCTCAAGCGCTTCATTTTAAAAGTGAGTTTGATTTATCATGATTACTATTGATATAATGGTCGAGAGCTCAGGCTGGAATGATAAACAAGTACTTTATAATATCACTGAAAAAGTATTAACAACAACAATGCATCATCTTTCATTGGGAAATGTTATAAGCGAAGTCAGCCTACTTTTTACCGATGACAAACATATGGCACAAATAAATGCACAATGGCGCAATAAAAATAAACCTACCAATGTATTGTCCTTTCCCGCTTTTCCACTTAAAGTTGGAGATCCTCCTAGACCCATACTGGGTGATATCGTTATTGCACAAGAAACTGTTGCGCTTGAAGCAAAAAAAGAAAGAAAATCATTTCAAGATCATTTAACGCATATGATTGTTCATGGCGTTCTCCATCTGCTTGGCTATAATCATGAAACAAATGACGAGGCTTACCAAATGGAAAAGCTTGAGAGAGAAATTCTTCAAAAGCTTTCCATAAATGATCCCTATACGGAAATGTCTTAAAATGATAAAAATTAACCTTCTTAAATCACCATCATACAATTTAAAGCCTCTGATGTCTCTACTATAAAAGAAAGTTTTAAGATTTTAAATCATGGCAGACAAAATAAATACACCACATAACAGTCAAGCATCGTCTCATATTGAAGAGCATAACTCTCAGCAGACTAATCATACAGAAAAAAACTCCTTGCTGAATCATTTGTTTTCGTTTTTACGTGGCCGTAATTATACGTCATTACGCGATGATCTGTCTGTTGCACTCAATACTAACAATGAAAAAGATACAACCCCCTTCTCACCTGAAGAACGGACTATGCTGCATAATATCTTACATTTGCGTGAAGCGCGCATTGCTGATGTTATGATTCCACGTTCTGAAATCAAAGCATTGGAAATTAATACCCCTCTTGGGGAAGCCCTTAAATATTTTGCAAGAATTGGCCATTCTCGTATACCTGTTTATGCTGAAACTTTAGATGATCCACGAGGAATGATTCATATCCACGATATTCTTAATTATATGAATCGCTTTATTATCAACTCAACTCAAACCGAGCAGAAATCCGATTCGCTTCAGTTAAACCACAAGGACCTACACACTCCAATCGGTGAGTTAGATTTGATTCGAACAGTTCTCTTTGTGCCTAGTTCCATGCTGGCAAGCAAATTATTAACACGTATGCAAACGACACGAACACAGATGGCTTTAGTTATTGATGAACATGGAGGTACAGATGGTTTAGTCTCGATGGAAGATATTGTTGAATTGGTTGTTGGTGATATCGAAGATGAACATGACAATGTAGACAATGCTATCGTGTGTGAACCAAATAATAAATGGCTTGTTGATGCAAGAACCGAACTAGAAGATGTAGAAAAAGCGCTTGGTCCTGATTTTATCATCGGAGAATATGGAGATGAAGTCGATACTATTGGTGGTTTGATTGTCTCTATTCTTGATCGTATTCCTGCAAAAGGTGAAGTCGTTGAAGCTATACCTGGCTATCGATTTCGTATTCTAGAAGCTGATAAACGCCGGATTAAACGATTGCGCATTTTTCGCATTCCAGAAAATGAAAATTTAAAAAACAATGCCAACTCTAAAGAATAATCAAACTTTTTTAAACAATTTCATCCTTTTCCTGTTTTCTATTACCAGCTGGAAGCGACAAATGTGGGTGTTTCTCTGTGGGGCGACTACTTCTTTTGCCCTTCCTCCTTTCTCTTTGACACCTCTTTGTTTTTTAACTTTTCCCGTCTTTATTATTCTTCTTGACACAATACGTACAATCCAAAATAATAAAAGGCGTTTTCTTACCTACGCTTTAAGCTGTGGAACTTTTGGCTTTAGTTATTTTATTTGTAGCCTTTGGTGGTTGTGCAATGCTTTATTAACCGACCCAGTTTCTTTTGGTTGGGCAGTGCCGTTTGCCATTTTAATTCCTCCCATTTACCTTTCTTTTTATTGGTTTTTTTCTGGTTTTATTGTCGGTTTATTATGGACAAAAGGGATAGCACGCTTCTTTGTCTTAGCCTTTGCACTAGGATTAGCAGAGTGGTTACGCGCATTCTTATTCACAGGTTTCCCATGGAATTCTCTTGGCTATACAGCTATGCCAACCCCAATGCTCATGCAATCTGATGCAATCATTGGACTTTACGGAATGAATATTCTTGCCGTTTTAGTTTACAGTCTCCCCACTGTTTTATTAACTGATGAAAAAAAGAAAGCCGCACTTTTTCTTTGCATATCACTTATATTACTTCACAGTGGTTTTGGATTTTATCGTCTCAATACTGTAGCTAACACAGAAGATACCAAAAAAAATAATTACTGGGTACGCATTGTTCAGCCTTCCATTCCGCAAAACATAAAATTAAGCAATACAACACGAGAAAACATATTTGCGGCTCATATGCGTTTGAGTGCAACACCAACAGCCGATCACAATCCAGAACCCGACTTTATCGTATGGCCTGAAGCATCTATTCCTTACCTTCTTTATGACAACTCTCCGACTACAATGCGCATTGCCTCTCTTCTAAAATCCAAACAATCAGCCATTATTGGTGCTATACGCGCCATTGATGATCCGTCTTATGCACAAACAAAATATTTTAATACGATTGCAGTTATTAACGCTAAAGGTAACATTTTAAATACTTCTGATAAGCTTCACTTGGTTCCTTTTGGTGAATATCTTCCCTATGAGAATTTATTAAAAAAAATCGGATTGCATATCCTTGCGGATAATATTGGTGGATATAGTGCTGCAAGTGTGCGCGAAACTGTCACGATGCCAAACGGGTTTTCTTATCTTCCACTGATTTGTTATGAAGCAATCTTTCCCAATGAAATGAATTTTAAAGGTCCCTCTCCTCAAGCAATTATTAATGTTACGAATGATGCATGGTTTGGTGTAACGCCTGGCCCATATCAACATCTTCAACAAGCACAGCTTCGTGCTATTGAACTGGGAATTCCCCTCATACGAGCAGCCAATAATGGAATATCGGCTGTTATTGATTCTTATGGACGAATCGTTGTAGCACTCCAACAAAATGTTGTTGGTATTATTGATTCACCAATTCCCTCACCCATTATCCCTATAGGAAGTAATAAAGAAAGGATATTCTCTACTTTCATCTTATTCATTCTTATGCTATTGTGCCGTATCGGTTTTGGTTCTACAAAACAGTTTAAATGATCAAATGCCCATATACGGTATAGTGTTGTGCGTACCAGTAATATTGGGAAAAATTGTTACATATTATTTTAATTATATGCTAAATCAACCTCAAATAAATTTGATGTTGATTGAGCAGTAGAGTGCTGGAAATAAAGAGTTGCATTATGACTGAAACTAGAAAAAAGCCTGATCCTATAGATGTTTATGTTGGAACTCGTATTCGTTTACGTCGTAATATTTTAGGACTTACCCAAGAGAAACTAGGTGAAAAGCTAGGCATCACTTTCCAGCAAGTTCAAAAATATGAAAAAGGCACAAATCGTATTGGTGCAAGTCGCCTTCAAGCAATTGCAGAAATTATGGATGTTCCTGTTTCTTATTTTTTCGATAAAAGCCTTAATACGCAGCAAGTAGAAGGCTTTGCTGAAAGTGAAAATGATTTTATGGATTTTTGCTCCAGTAATGAAGGAATTCAGCTCATGCGTGCTTTTACTAATATATCTGATGCTAAAGTGCGTCGAAAAATTATTGATTTAGCAAAAGCACTTTCGGAAGAAGATTTGACAAACAAACTATAAAATAAAAATTACGTCTTTTCTTTTCCTATCTTATAATCAGCATTGACCATTTGCCGTGGCATTGGCAAATAGAGGCAATTTTAATAGACATTGCTTTTCTTTTTTGAAGGAGTTCCTATGCCGCACCAAGATTATTTTTTTACGAGTGAATCGGTATCGGAGGGGCATCCTGACAAAATTTGTGATCGTATTTCAGATGAAATCGTTGATATGATTTATAAAGAAGCTCAGAAAACCGGTACGGATCCATGGCTCGTACGAATCGCTTGTGAGACTCTTGTTAGTGTAAACCGTGTTGTTATTGCGGGTGAAGTGCGTGTTCCTGATACACTCTTAAAAAGAGATAAAAATAAGAAATTTATCTACGATGAAATGGGGTTGCCACTCATCAACCCTACCCGTTTTCGGGCAATAGCACGCCGTGCTATTCGCGCAATTGGTTATGAGCAAGCAGGATTCCATTGGAAAACTGTTAAAATTGATGTTCTCTTACGCCCACAATCAACTGATATTGCACGCGGTGTTGATAATGCTACAGATCGACATGGTGAAGAAGGAGCAGGTGATCAAGGGATCATGTTCGGATATGCTTGCCGTGAAACACCTGCTCTCATGCCTGCGCCAATTTATTATGCGCATAAAATTCTTAAACTTCTTGCTGCAGCCCGCCATAAAAATGAAGGAGAAACCGGAAAATTAGGACCAGATGCCAAAAGCCAAATAACAATACGATATAAAAATGGAAAACCTATAGAGGTAACATCCATTGTTCTTTCAACACAACATTTGGATGAAAGTTGGGATTCCAATAAAGTCCGGACAGTGGTTGAGCCCTATATTCGTCAAGCTTTGCATGATATTCCCATTTCTGATCAATGTAGTTGGTACATTAACCCAACAGGGAAATTCGTTATTGGAGGTCCTCAAAGTGATGCCGGATTAACTGGGCGCAAAATTATTGTTGACACTTATGGAGGCGCAGCTCCTCATGGTGGAGGTGCTTTTTCAGGAAAAGATACAACAAAAGTTGACCGTTCTGCAGCTTATGCTGCGCGTTATCTTGCTAAGAATATTGTTGCAGCTGATCTAGCGGAACGCTGTACTATTCAACTCTCCTACGCAATTGGCATTGCGCAACCCTTATCCATTTATCTTAATCTCCATGGAACAGGAAAAGTCGATGAAAAAATTCTTGAAGCCACTATTCGCAAAATAATGGACCTTTCACCAACAGGAATCCGAAAACATCTTGACCTCAATAAACCTATTTATACAAAAACAGCTGCTTATGGTCATTTTGGACGCAAACCAGGAAATGATGGTTCATTTTCATGGGAGAAAACTGACCTCATTAAAACACTTCAAACAATGACAAGATTATGATTGATCATAATACACGTATCTGTGAAGCATTTTTTGGTCGACGCAAAGGAAAACGACTACGAGACAGTCAGTTTGCACGTATAAAAACACTTCTTCCAACTCTTAATATTGATTTGAATACCGCTCCACCTTTAGACTTAACGTCTTTGTTTCTCGATAAAGTAACAGAAGTTCATCTTGAAATTGGCTTTGGTGGAGGTGAACATTTGCTTTATCAAATGGAGCATTTTCGACAAACTGGTTTTATCGGCATAGAACCCTTTATCAATGGCATGGCAAAAATGTTGATGTCTCTTGAACAACATAAAGAGCATCAAAATCACATTCGTCTTTATGATGATGACGCCACACTCCTCCTTGATTGGCTCCCAAATGCATCACTTGACGGAATAGATCTCTTCTATCCAGATCCGTGGACTAAAAAAAAGCATTGGAAACGACGTTTTATTAACATGAAAAACCTTAATCGTTTTGCTCGTGTTCTTAAAACAGGTAAAAAATTTCGCTTTGCTAGCGATATAGATAGTTATGTAAACTGGACCCTCTATCATTGTACACAACATCACAGTTTTGAATGGAAAGCTGAAAATCCTAAGGATTGGAAAACTCCTTATCCGCTATGGCTAAGCACTCGCTATGAAACAAAAGCTCTGCGCGAAGGAAGAACACCTACTTATCTTACCTTTATCAAGAAATAAATGATGAGATGCTTTTCTTATAAACAACTTGAAAAAAATTGAATTTAGGAGTATCAGTAGCTAAATTCTTGGTCTTATGATGAGGAGTGGGCCGTTGGACCCGCTCTTTTTTAGTGTCATAAAACTGATGAAACCGACTTGGATAAAATATATGAACGAGACTGAAAAAATAAGTGTTCTTGACGAACCACGTTTGTTTGAAGAAAATGGTATTGAAGCGCGTATCGCTGCTCTTGTCATACCTGTACTTAAGCCTTTAGGTTTTCGTTTAGTTCGCATAAAACTTCTTGGTTTAAATGGTTTAACATTGCAGATTATGGTTGAACGCGCAGATGGCTCTATGACTGTAGAAGATTGTGAAATGGTTAGTCGAACTGTTTCTCCCCTTCTTGATGTACAAAATATAATTGATCGCAAATATCATTTAGAAATCTCATCTCCTGGAATTGATCGTCCACTGGTAAGAAAATCTGATTTTTTTGATTGGCAAGGGCATCTCGCAAAAATTGAAACAAAGATTAAAATTGATGGACGCCAAAAGTTTCGTGGAATGCTTACAAACATCACCCAAGATGGATTTATCTTAAACACTGATAAAGCGGCTTATGGAGAAGCTCTGTATATCTCTATTTCCTTTTGTGATATCATAAATGCGCACTTGGTACTGACAGATGAACTCATTCGCGACGCGTTAAAAAAAAATAAAGATTTAAGTCAAAAAATCATTCCCGAAGATAATTGTAACGTTTCGGAGAAAACGTCAAATTACAAGAGCTAAGATCTCAGGGAAATGCTCATTGTGTAGCACAAAGAAGGAGAAAATTGATGGCTACAAGCGTTAACAGGCTTGAAATTCTGCAAATTGCAGATGCTGTTGCACGTGAAAAATCAATTGACCGTGAAATTGTCATTTCTGCAATGGCCGATGCTATTCAGAAAGCGGCACGCTCTCGTTATGGTCAAGAAACCAATATTCGTGCTGAAATCAATTCCAAAACAGGTGAAATTAAATTGCAACGCCTGCTTAAAATTGTTGATGTCATTGAAGATTATACAACTGAAATTACTTTATCTGACGCACTCAAACGTCAAGCAGACGCAAAAATTGGTGATTTTTTTGCTGATCTTTTACCTCCTATGGACTTTGGGCGTATCGCGGCGCAATCTGCTAAACAGGTTATTGTACAAAGAGTACGCGACGCAGAGCGTGATCAACAATATGAAGAATTTAAAAATAAAATTGGTGAAATTATTTCTGGTACAGTAAAACGTGTAGAATATGGCAATGTTATTGTTGATCTCGGGCGTGGTGAGGCCGTTGTGCGCCGTGACGAATTAATTCCACGTGAATCTTTCCGCTATGGAGACCGTATTCGTGCTTTTGTCAGTGATGTGCATCGTGAATCGCGTGGTCCACAAATTTTTCTTTCACGTACACATCCACAATTTATGGTAAAACTTTTTACCATGGAAGTGCCAGAAATTTATGATGGTATTATAGAAATTAAATCCGTTGCCCGCGATCCTGGTTCACGTGCGAAAATTGCTGTTGTCTCACGCGATGGTTCCATTGATCCTGTTGGAGCATGTGTTGGAATGCGAGGAAGTCGTGTACAGGCTGTTGTTGCAGAATTACAAGGTGAAAAAATTGATATTATTCCTTGGTCCCCCGATGCTGCAACATTTATTGTCAATGCACTACAACCCGCTGAAGTTTCTAAAGTCGTCCTCGATGAAGATGCAGAACGTATTGAAGTTATTGTGCCTGATGACCAACTCAGTCTTGCTATTGGTCGGCGTGGACAAAATGTTCGTTTAGCTTCACAATTAACAGGATGGAATATTGATATTTTAACGGAACAGGAGGAATCTGAAAATCGTCAAAAGGAATTTACCGAACGCAGTAAACTGTTCATGGAATCCTTAGATGTTGACGAAATGATTGGGCAAGTGATGGCATCAGAAGGATTTTCTTCCATTGAGGAAATCGCCTATATTGATCTCGAAGAAATCGCTTCTATTGATGGTTTTGATCATGAAACTGCTGCTGAAATCCAAAGTCGTGCACGCGAATATCTTGAACGTAAAGAAAAAGAACTCGATGAAAAACGTAAAAAACTCGGTGTTTCTGACGAATTACGTACATTGCCTGGAGTAACAAGTGCTATGCTGGTTGCTCTTGGCGAAGATGGTGTGAAAACAATGGAAGATTTTGCAGGTTATGCAGTCGATGATTTGGTTGGCTGGAGAGAACGTAAAGAAGGTCAAACACAGAGCTTTTCTGGTATCCTGACCCCGTTTGATATTACACGTGATGATGCAGAAGCTATGGTTTTAGCAGCACGTGTGCAAGCAGGCTGGATAGACCAAGCTGATCTTGTAGCAGAAACTCCCGCAGAAAATGAAAACTCTGCAAAAGATGAAAAAAAATAATTTGACGTGGATACACTTTAAATGAATGAACGGACCTGTATTGTGACAAGAAAAAACGCTTCAGCCAAAACGCTGATCCGTTTTGTTATTGGTCCCAACAATCAAATTGTTCCTGATCTTAAATCCAATTTACCTGGACGCGGCGTTTGGGTTTCTGCTCACCATTCTGCCATCGAAGCAGCAATAAAACAAAAAGCCTTTAAGAGAAATTTTAAAACAGATGTTGAGGTTGCACCAAATCTTGTGCATATTGTTGATACACTTTTACTAAAAGCTGCTCTTTCAAGTCTTTCCATGGCACGAAAAGCTGGTGCCGTTGTTATGGGGGCAACAAAAGTTGATGCAGCTATCCGCTCTGGTCAAGTTCTGCTCGTACTTCATGCTAAGGAAACTAAAGAAGATGGAAAACGAAAAATTGCACAAGCTATCCACACAATGCAACAACAAACAAATCGGGATATAAAGACCATATCTTTATTTACAAGTGATGAAATGCGAGTGGCTTTTGGCGCTAATCCCGTAATGCATGCAGCCTTATTAGACACCAAAGCTGCTGAGGGATTTCTAAAAACAATATATAAACTGCTCGCCTATCGTGATGACAAGCACAGCAAGCTTGGTGAGATGACGGCACAAGCCGTGAAGGAAGTACAATGAGTGAAAATAATAACGACAAAATAACAGCCAAGAGGACTTTAACCTTAAAGCGGTCAGTCCTAGAAACGAGCACGGTCAAACAAAATTTTAGCCATGGCCGTACAAAGGCTGTGGTTGTCGAAACCAAACGGCGCAAAGTTACACGCCCTGATGAAAAGGCTGAGGTACAACAGCCAATTACGAAACCACATGTGGCTTCCCAACGGTCTAAACCACGATTCGAAGAAGCAGCCCCTCGTGAACGTGTCGCTAAAAGCAATCTCTCATCTGCTGAAATGGAAGCAAGGCTTCGTGCATTGGAAGAAGCGCATATTCAAGAGAAAATAATGCGTGAACGAGCCGAAGAAGAAGCAAAGCGTTCAAAAGAACGTGAAGAAATTTTACAGCAGACAATTCAAGAGACAGAAATACATCAAGAAGAAGAAAAACCATCGGCACAGATTCCGTCTCTTCCCTCTACTCATTCCATCATAGAACCGATAGATATTCCTATCCCTCCTAAAAGTACACCTGTTATTGAAAAGCGCAAAGCAGATGAAAACAAAGAAGATGATCGACATAACCGGCGGGCTAACCCTGCAAAATCAGAAGTGCGTGCACCAAAAGTTATAAAAGGAGCTGATGAGCGGCGCCGTGGCAAACTCACCCTTAATAGCGCTTTAGATGAAGAAGGGAGCGCACGTGGACGTTCAATGGCTGCTATGCGCCGGAGGCAGGAGAAATTTAAGCGTGCACAAAATCAAGAGCCAAGAGAAAAAATTTCTCGCGAAGTTGTTCTTCCTGAAACCATTACCATTCAAGAACTTGCTCAACGTATGACTGAACGCTCCGTTGATGTCATTAAATTTCTCATGAAACAGGGGCAAATGATGAAACCTGGCGATGTTATTGACGCAGATGTTGCGGAACTCATCGCCGCCGAATTCGGTCACACTGTTAAGCGTGTTTTAGAATCTGACGTAGAAGAAGGCATCTTTAATATAGCTGATAACCCTCAAAAAATGCGGTCACGCCCACCCGTTGTAACAATTATGGGACATGTTGACCATGGAAAAACTTCTCTGCTTGATGCTATTCGAAAAGCGAATGTTGTTTCTGGTGAAGCAGGAGGAATCACACAGCATATTGGTGCTTATCAAGTGGAGCAAAATGGTCAAAAGATTACCTTTATTGATACACCAGGACATGCCGCCTTCACAGCTATGCGTGCTCGTGGGGCTCGTGTTACAGATATTGCGGTTCTCGTTGTCGCTGCTGATGATAGTGTTATGCCGCAAACAATTGAGTCAATTAATCATGCTAAAGCGGCAGGCGTGCCTATTATTGTTGCTATCAACAAAATTGATAAACCAGCTGCTGATGCACAAAAAGTGCGTACAGAACTCCTCCAACATGAAGTATTTGTTGAAACCATGGGAGGGGAAACTTTAGAAGTCGAAGTTTCTGCTAAAACCGGTCAAAATCTTGATAAACTCCTCGAAGCTATTCTCCTTCAAGCTGAAATTCTTGATTTGAAAGCAGATCCACAAAGAACAGCAGAAGGCGTTGTCATTGAAGCAAAACTCGATCGAGGACGTGGGTCTGTTGCAACAGTTTTGGTTCAGAAAGGGACATTGCATCCTTCTGATATTATTGTTGCCGGCAATGAATGGGGACGCGTGCGTGCTTTGATTGATGACCATGGTCGTCATATTAAAGAAGCCGTTCCTTCTACACCCATTGAAATTTTAGGTATGCAAGGGACACCACAAGCTGGTGACCGTTTTGCTGTTGTCACGCATGAAGCAAAAGCACGCGAAATTTCTGAATATCGTCAACGGTTAGCACGTGATAAAGCTGTAGCCCGACAAACTGGTTCTCGTGGTTCTCTCGAGCAAATGATGACCAGATTACAAACTACAGGTGTTAAAGAATTTCCTCTTATTATTAAAGGAGATGTGCAAGGTTCCATTGAGGCAATCGCTTCAGCATTAGAAAAGCTAGGGAATGAAGAAGTCCGTGCCCGTATTGTGCATTCTGGTGCTGGAGGTATCACTGAAAGTGATATTTCTCTTGCTGAAGCTTCTAACTCTGCTGTCATTGGTTTTAACGTTCGAGCCAATAAACAAGCACGTGATTTTGCTAAAATTCAAGGCATTGAAATTCGCTATTACAACATCATCTATGATCTCGTTGACGATATAAAAGCTGCTATGTCAGGATTACTCTCACCAGAACAGCGCGAAACTTTCCTTGGTAATGCCGAGATTCTAGAAGTCTTTAACATTACAAAAATCGGAAAGGTTGCGGGTTGTCGTGTTACAGAAGGTAAAATAGAACGAGGAGCGGGTGTTCGCCTGATCCGCGATAATATTGTCATTCACGAAGGTAAACTTAAAACACTCAAGCGCTTTAAAGATGAAGTTAATGAAGTACAAAGTGGTCAAGAATGTGGGATGGCATTTGAAAACTATGAAGACATACGTGCAGGAGATGTTATTGAAACCTTCCGCATCGAACATATCAATCGCACATTATAAAAGAGTCCAATGGCTTTACTCTCTATAAAATGAGAAACACGTGGCGCTATGTGCAATGCTTCTGTTCTTTCTTAATCTTTTCAGATGATTAAAAGAAGAATAATTGTAACAAGGGTAAAATTTCGATGAAAAATGTAGGGCCTTCACAACGGCAACTAAGAGTAGGAGAACAAGTGCGCCACGCAGTCGCTCATGTTCTACAGCGCGGTATTTTACTCGATGATACTTTGAAAAACATCGTGCTTTCCGTCTCTGAAGTGCGCATGTCACCAGATTTAAAAATTGCAACCTGCTTTGTTTCTCCTCTTAGTACTGTTCAAAATGCATCTCATATTGATGTCGTTGAACTCCTTAATAAACATAGCCGTTTTATCCGTGGAGAAATCAGTCATACCTTACGGCAAATGAAATATATGCCTGAATTGCGTTTTCGGCTCGATAGTAGTTTTGATAATTTTTCAAAAATTGATGCCTTGCTTCGTTCACCTGAAGTAGCACGTGACCTTCACCATAATGACGAACTTGAGGATTAAAAATATGTCACAGCAACGCAAAAAAAAGGGGCGTCCTGTTTCTGGCTGGATTATATTTGATAAACCAAAAGGTATGAGATCAACAGAAGCTGTTTCTCAAATCAAATGGCTCTTTCATGCGCAAAAAGCAGGACATGCGGGAACACTGGATCCGCTCGCTTCTGGTCTCCTGCCAATTGCATTGGGCGAAGCAACAAAAACCGTACCTTACGTAATGCAAGGCACAAAAACCTACCGTTTTCAAATCGCTTGGGGAGAAGAGCGTTCAACAGACGATCTAGAGGGTGAAATAACGAAGACATCACTCAAACGTCCAACACAAGAAGAAATACTTGCTCTTCTTCCCCAATATACAGGTGTTATTTTGCAAACACCCCCACAATTTTCCGCAATTAAAATTGCCGGTAATCGCGCCTATGATTTAGCACGTGAAGGTGAGATTGTTGAAATTCCACCACGCCAAGTAGAAATAGAAACTTTTAAATTAATAGAGACTCCTACTAAAGACTGTTCACTCTTTGAAATAACCTGCGGAAAAGGAACCTATGTGCGCTCCTTAGCTCGTGATATAGGGCGTGATCTTGGTTGTTATGGACATATTGCTGATTTAAGACGTATCGCAGTAGCACCTTTTTGTGAAGATGATCTCATTACGTGGGATGAATTAAAAGCGGTAGCATTGGATAAAAATACAACAAGTGAAAATGATGCTCCCCCCAAAAAAAACTTTTTAGAGCTTGATACGCTTTTAATTGAAACAGGTGCAGCTCTAGATTGCCTCACTCATTATACCCTTAACAAAACGCAAGCTCAACGAGTCATGATGGGCAATCCAGTGCTCCTTTGTAATCACAATGCAGCTCTTGATGAAGAGGAAGTTTGCGTTCTCTACAAAGATCAACTTCTTGCTATAGGCTCCCTCGATAAAAGCTTGTTCAAGCCAAAGCGGATTTTTACAGTTTGACGTTCTCTTTCTCACAACTATCTCTTTGAAAAAGAGAGTTTTTCATATCAATATTGCCCTACACTCACCTTTTGACAATAATTCGTATCATAATCTAAATCAGTAACACGTTCATAAGTCCAATCCTAGCTTGCACAACAAAATACAAGGAGTTGTTTTTATTATTTTAATCGTCTTTTTGGTCATTGCTGAATACACACGCAAAGCTATAATATTAAGAAGATTTTATAGAATAGAAAATGCAGGCTTTAGCTTAAAAAAATCGTAATATTCATATTTATAACCTCAAACTGATTGTTCAGCCGAAATTTATTCCCATTTCACCAACAGCATAAAGTGTTCATGGTAATATCTAATTTTTCTGCTGTTCTCTTCATGTTAACTAATTTATTCCATAAAAATAATTACACACATCTAATAGTTTACAAAAAACTGTTTTTAACCCTCATATCATTAAGGTAATTGATCAGCAGAAGACTTTAAAAGCATCTCACCAGCATGTGGTATTGTTTGCCGCTCAATCATCCGATGCACCCTTATACCGTTAGGCGCACGATTTAAGTGACGCAAAAGCTTATTGACCTCTGCATCTGCTTTTATACGGCGGTGATTATGACGTAAATAATCTACCCATGTTGGCATATGATAAGCTTCCGTCCAATATTCAGGCCTTTCAAGGTCGCGCAAAAGAACCCATTGGCGAGCGCCATCTCGTAAACGAATATGACGACGACGTGTCATCACTTTGAGAAATTCTTCGAGATCATTTTCACGAATTTGATAATCGATCATAATCATAATCGGACCACTTTGTGCTTTTAGATCAAGTAAAAGCTCTGGTTCTCTAAAATGATCAAGGGGATCTAAATCTATCTGAGGGATTTCCTGAATTTTAAACTTTATCCCCATAAGAGCTCCAAAAATCAAGAAGAGAGAACAAACACTCAAAGCAACTGTTGGAGAATAACCATCAGCCAAAACGCCCCAAATTACACTTCCAACCGCCATACCTCCATAAGATGCTGTTTGATAAAGTGCTAAAGCACGCGCAACAACCCAGCGCGGTGTAGAAAGCTGTACAGATGTATTAAACAGTGATAACGCCAAAACCCAACATAAGCCAGCAGGAAATAAAGCAATATGGCTTACAATCAATGAACGGCTTATCGCTAAAAAAAAGCAAGAAAAGGCAAAACCGATAAATGCACTTGCAATAATCGTTTCTAAACGAAAATAATGCCGTACAGATGAATTAATCATACCAGCTGTCATGGCTCCAAGACCAAAACAACCAAGTAATGTCCCATAAAGAAGCGCGTTTCCCCCAAGAATTTTATGCACAACAATTGGCAAAAGTGCCAAAATTGAAATCGCCCCGATGCCAAAAAGGAACGCTCTTACCATAATACTGAGAAGATTAGGCGACATTGCAACATAGCGCAAACCATCTGAGACAGCTCCTAAAAGCCTTTCCCGTGGTAATTTGTTGTTCTCATAGCTCGGTTTCCAGAAAAATAAAGCACCAATTAAAGGAATGTAACTTATCGCATTAAATAAAAAAGCTGTGGCTGCACCCAATGTAGCAATAACAGCACCACCAATAGCTGGGCCCACACTCCGCATCAAATTAAAGCCAACACTATTCAAACTAACAGCAGCAGGAATATTTTTCCGGCTCACAATGTCTCCTATTGTTGCCTGCCAAGAAGGATTATAAAAAGCCGTTCCACATCCAAGCAAAAACGTAAAGCATAATAAAAGTCCAGGTGTAAGAAAGCCCATATAGGATAAAATAGCCAAGATCATTGATATAACCATCATCATAATCTGCGCGCACAACATAATTTGGCGACGATTAAAATTGTCAGCTAACGCTCCTGCCATAAGAGAAAACATAACAAGTGGTAATGTGGTAGCACTTTGAACAAGACCTACCATGGAATGTGAAGAGCTAATCAACGCCATTAACCACCCTGCTCCTACAGCCTGTATAAGCCCGCCTAAATTAGAAATGAGAGTGGACGACCACAAATTTCGAAATACCGAATTACGGAAAAGTTCCAGTGTTGAAATGTTTTGCATCTTTTGTCTTCCAATCAATATTTATTGCTTTTTTACCACACACACTCTCTAAAGCAGCAATCTTTGTCTCAAAAGGATGCATAATTCTTTAAAAATTCTCATAAAACCCTGTCAAAATCAATGTTTCAAAATAAAACCCTTTCTTTAAAGAAGGTTTTCAAGATACTTTTAAGGACTAGTATTTTAATCTCCTTTCCTATATAAATGCTGAAGCAAGTGAGGGTTTTCAACTCTCCTTGTTTGTTCACAGACCCTTGCTGAACGACATCTCGGCTGTGGGTGACTTTTTTTCTTCGTTTTTTGAAAGGATAATACGATGTCGATTACAGCTGAACGTAAACAAGCTCTTGTCGCAGAATATGCAAATAAAGTTGGTGATACAGGATCACCAGAAGTACAGGTCGCTGTGCTTTCTGAACGTATTTCTAATTTAACGAACCATTTTAAATCGCATAAAAAGGACAACCATTCTCGTCGTGGTCTTTTAAAAATGGTCTCTCAACGTCGTCGCCTTCTTGATTACCTGAAAGAAATTGACCAAAATCGTTATCAGATCCTTATCAAAAAGTTAGGTTTGCGGCGCTAAAAAAATGGGGAGGTGTTTTTTAAACCTGTCGATTTTTAGCTTGCTGCTTTTAGTTAAAAATTAACGAATAATTATCATGGGGCAGGATTGCTAGTTGCTTCGCGTTTAAATTGCGATTTACTCTGCTCTTCTTGCAAAAAACAGAAGTGTCTTGTTATCCTGCCCATAGCTTTGAAATATGCTACGCAAAACCAGAATGTGAGCACTTAAAAATATGAACACTGGTCATTAAGGATAAAAAATGTTCAAAACGCACAAGATAGAAATTGAATGGGCTGGGCGACCACTTACGATCGAAACAGGAAAAATCGCCCGTCAAGCGGATGGTGCAGTGATTGCTACCTACGGAGAAACTGTTGTCTTAGCAACCGTTGTATCAGCAAAAAGCCCAAAACCAGACCAAGACTTTTTTCCACTTACCGTTAATTATCAAGAAAAATCCTATTCTGTCGGTAGAATCCCCGGCGGTTATTTAAAACGTGAAAATAGACCTACCGAAAATGAGACTTTGATTTCACGTTTGATTGATCGTCCCATTCGTCCCCTCTTCGCTGATGGTTATAAAAATGATACGCAAGTTATTGTTTCCGTTATACAGCATGACCTCGAGAATAATCCTGATATCCTTGCAATGATTGCATCTTCTGCCGCATTAACTTTGTCAGGTGTTCCTTTCATGGGCCCCATTGCTGGTGCTCGTGTCGGCTACTGTAACGGACAATATGTTCTCAATCCTCATATCGATGAAATGCCTGAATCAAAACTTGATCTTGTTGTTGCTGGGACAGAAAGTGCTGTGTTGATGGTTGAATCAGAAGCACAAGAATTGCCGGAAGACATCATGTTGGGAGCCGTTATGTTTGGGCACAAAGGCTTGCAACCTGTAATTGATGCCATCATCAAACTTGCAGAAGTTGCCGCAAAAGATCCACGCGATTTTACTCCTGAAGATCTTTCTGATCTCGAAAAATCTATGCTAGAAATGGTCGAACAGGACATACGAAAGGCTTATACGATTACAGATAAACAAGAGCGTTATGCCGCAATTGATACACTGAAAACAGAAGTTATCAATAAATTTATGCCCGAAACAGAAGGAGATTGTAAATTTAATGCAGATCAAATTGCAACCGTCTTCAAACAGTTACAAGCAAAAATTGTTCGTTGGAACATTCTTGATACAGAAAAACGTATTGATGGACGCGATCTTTCAACAGTCCGTCCTATCCAATCAGAAGTTAGTATTTTACCCCGCACACATGGATCAGCTCTTTTTACTCGTGGAGAAACACAAGCTATCGTCGTTGCAACATTAGGAACTGGTGAAGATGAACAATATGTTGACTCCTTAACAGGTATGTATAAAGAAACATTCCTCCTTCATTATAATTTTCCACCATTTTCAGTAGGTGAAACAGGACGCCTTGGCTCTCCTGGTCGCCGCGAAATTGGACATGGTAAGCTGGCGTGGCGTGCAATTCATCCCATGTTGCCAACAAAAGAATCTTTTCCCTATACTATTCGTGCTGTCTCAGAAATTACCGAATCAAATGGATCCTCTTCCATGGCAACTGTTTGCGGCACTTCGCTTGCTCTCATGGATGCTGGTGTTCCTTTGGCGCGTCCCGTTGCAGGTATTGCCATGGGATTGATTAAAGAAGGGGAACGCTTTGCTGTGTTGTCTGATATTTTAGGAGATGAAGATCATCTTGGGGATATGGATTTTAAAGTAGCAGGAACAGAAAATGGTATTACCGCCTTACAAATGGACATCAAAATTGATGGTATTACCGAAGAAATTATGAAAATTGCACTCGAGCAAGCTAAAGGTGGGCGAATCCATATCCTTAATGAAATGGCTAAAGCTTTAACCAGTGCCCGTGCTGAACTCAGTGAATTTTCTCCACGTATCGAAGTTATGAATATTCCTGTTGATAAAATTCGTGATGTTATTGGTTCTGGTGGTAAAGTTATTCGAGAAATCGTTGAACAAACTGGAGCAAAAATCAATATTGAAGATGATGGAACAATTAAAATTGCTTCTCCCGATGCTAAAACTATTGAAGCAGCAAAACGTTGGATTCATTCCATTGTTGATGAACCTGAAGTTGGTGCTATCTACCAAGGAACAGTTGTAAAAACCGCAGAATTCGGTGCGTTCGTAAACTTCTTTGGCTCACGAGATGGACTCGTTCATATCTCTCAACTCGCATCAGAACGTGTTACAAAAACAACAGATGTTGTTAAAGAAGGCGATAAAGTTTGGGTTAAATTAATGGGTTTTGATGAGCGTGGTAAAGTTCGCTTATCAATGAAAACCATCAATCAACAGACCGGTGAAGAAATAACAAGTGATAGGTCAATAAAAGAAGGATGATTATTCCCTTTTCTCACAAAATAAAATGCCATCCTCATATCAGAATGGCATTTTTCCTTTAAAAGAGATATATGTGTTATTGTTTTTACCTTTTGAAAACCAAAACCTTCCTCTTCCCAACCCAAGCCAATCTTGGCTGAGCATTGGTTTAACAGAAATTCCAACTCTAGAATGGACACAAAATTTAAAAGTTGTAACACCTTGGCGACCAGACTTTTTAAAATTTGCCAATGCTCAGTTTCATTGTTCTCCTCAAATAGATAAAACTCTTAACTATGATGGTGCATTTTTGCACTTAAGTAAATATCGTGGTTTCAATCAAAATTGTTTTCTTGATTTATTAGAATGTGTTAAACCTGATGGGTGGATTGTTATCGGTGGGAATAAAACTGCCGGTGCAGCTTCAATGATGAAATGGGTCAAAACACTTGTTCCCATTACTGATAAATTAACTAAAAACCATGGACTGGTATTCTGGCTTCAAGTTCCACAACAAATAGAGAAACAGAAGATTGCGCAATTGCGTTCACCGCCGCTCACTTTTGCAAATAAATTTCAAACCTGTCCTGGAATGTTCTCACACGGCCGTATTGATCCTGGATCTGCTGCTCTTGTTTTCCATATGAATAAAATCATTTCTGGAAAGACTGCTGACTTTGGTGCTGGATGGGGATTTCTTTCTTATGCTGCCCTTGAAAAAAGTGAAAAAATAACGACTCTCGACCTCTATGAAGCTGATTATAATGCTTTGAGAGCAGCCAAACAGCACCTTAAACACAGAATTCCTTCTTGTCCGATTCATTTTTATTGGCATGATCTTGTACATGAACCGATTGCAAATTTATATGATACAATCATTTCAAATCCACCGTTTCACACGCAACAAAAGACAGATATTGCATTAGGACAGCATTTTATTATAAATGCTGCAAAATACTTAAAGCCTGGCGGCAATTTGCTGCTTGTTGCAAACCGCCACCTGCCTTATGAAAAATTGTTAAAAGACACTTTTCGCACAGTCTTGATACATGAGAAAAGTGGCGGTTTCAAAGTTATCGAAGCACGCCGCTAAACGAAAACAAATGATAACGCTAAAGAATGAAACGTGAAAGATCTATATCAGCAGCAAGTTCACCTATAGATTGTTTGACATAAGCAGCGTCAACCTTAAACGATGTTCCAGCTTTATCGGGTGCTGTAAAAGAAATCTCATCTAAAACACGCTCCATTACCGTTTGCAAACGGCGGGCCCCTATATTTTCGATTCTTGCGTTTAAGTCCACAGCAATATCTGCTAAAGCATCAATCGCATCATCGGTAATTTCTAAATGAACCTCTTCCGTTGCCATTAAAGCAATATATTGCTTAATTAAACTGGCTTCAGGTTCGGTTAGGATACGTCGTAAATCTTCCCTTGTGAGAGGATTTAACTCTACGCGAATGGGCAAACGCCCTTGCAATTCTGGTAATAAATCAGATGGCTTGGAAACATGAAACGCGCCTGATGCAATAAAAAGAATATGATCTGTTTTGACTTGACCATATTTTGTAGCAATTGTTGTTCCTTCAACCAAAGGCAAAAGATCTCGTTGAACGCCTTCACGTGAAACTGCAGCCCCTGCACCACCATCTCTCGTTGCAATTTTATCAATCTCATCGATAAAAACAATCCCGTCATTTTCAGTAACACGAAGTGCTTCTTGGATAATTTGATCTTGATCAAGGAGTTTTTCAGATTCATCATCAATGAGAGGCTTAAAAGCATCTTTTACTGTTGTTTTACGAACCTTTGTACGACTGCCCATTTTGCCAAAAATTTCTGATAAATTCATGATTCCCATTTGTGCACCGGGCATACCAGGAATATCAAAAGTCGAAGCACTATTGCTGTTATTATCCGCTACTTCAATTTCAATCTCTTTTTCATCCAATTCACCTTCGCGCAGTTTTTTGCGAAAACTATCACGAGTCATAGGACTTGCTGTCTTACCAACAAGGACATCTAAAACGCGCTCTTCTGCATTCATGTGAGCCTTTACTTTGACTTCATCTCGTTTTTTTTCACGCACAAGAGAAATAGCAATCTCAACAAGGTCACGAATAATTTGTTCAACATCACGTCCTACATAACCAACTTCAGTGAATTTAGTTGCTTCTACTTTAACAAAAGGAGCTCCAGCAAGTTTTGCTAATCGACGCGCTATACCTGTTTTACCAACACCTGTTGGCCCTATCATCAAAATATTTTTCGGCATAACTTCTTCGCGCATTGGTCCGTCAAGCTGTTGTCGACGCCACCGATTGCGCAGTGCAATAGCAACAGAACGTTTGGCATCATTTTGGCCAATAATAAAACGATCAAGTTCAGAAACAGTTTCACGAGGGGAAAATACAACACACATTCAAATAGCTTTCTCTAAAGAAGATAATTCTGCATCCAATGTTTCAATCGTAAAATGATCATTGGTGTAAATACAAATTTTAGCGGCGATATCCATAGCTTTACGGGCAATGGTTTCAGCATCTAAATCCATATCCATGAGTGCCCGAGCAGCTGAAAAAGCAAAATTGCCTCCAGAACCAATAGCCATAACTCCATCTTCTGGTTCTAAAACATCACCAAGTCCTGTTAAAGCTAAAGTTACTTTTTTATCAGCCACAAGCATCATTGCTTCGAGACGTCGCAAATAACGGTCTGTTCGCCAGTCTTTTGCAAGTTCTACACAAGCACGCATAAGCTGATCAGGATATTGCTCAAGCTTTGTTTCTAATCTTTCCAACAAAGTGAAAGCATCTGCTGTAGCACCTGCAAAACCAGCAATAACGGTTCCGCCCTTTCCAAGGCGACGAACCTTGCGTGCATTGCCTTTCATAATTGTCTGCCCAAGTGAAACCTGACCATCACCAGCCATCACAACTTTATCACCTTTTCGTACAGTAATAATCGTTGTACCATACATTACATTTGGCTTATGTTCTGCCATAAGGAAATTCATTAATATTAACCTCTATTTTTAATATTGATTGCTTCTCATCAAATATAAAATCCAATTACTCTTACCTTTATTTAAGAACATACACTGCAAAACACAATGAGTTAACACAATTCAATTTATTGAAACAAAAAAATGATATCATTGTTATCAATGCAAATTGTTGCTAAATAGTTTTTGTAAACGATTTGCGTCTTTTAAAGGAAAAATTATGAAAAAAATAGCCTTAGGAACATTGGGAGGAACAATTGCAATGGCCGCTGACAATTTTGGCCAAATGCAACCAACATTAACCTCAGATATCCTTGTAAAAAGTGTTCCTGATCTAAATAAAGTTGCTAATATTCATGCGCAAACATTAACACAATTACCAAGTGGATCTTTATCCTTTAAGACTCTTTTTGAAATCATCGAGTGGGCAACACAACAAATAAAAGCTGGCGCAGACGGTGTTATTTTAACCCAAGGGACTGATACAATCGAAGAAACTGCTTTTTTTCTTTCTCTTTATTGGGATAAAGCAGAACCGCTTATTATAACTGGTGCTATGCGTATACCTTGTGAAGCAGGTGCTGATGGACCGGCTAATATTTTAGCAGCAACTCGGGTTGCTGCTGATCCACAAAGTCGGAACAGAGGCGTTTTAGTTGTCATCAACGATACCATTCACTCACCTTATTGGGTCCAAAAAAGCCATACAGTTAAAATTGAAACATTTCAATCAGGTCTGGTCGGTATTTTAGGCACTCTTTTGGAAGGAAAAGTGGTTTATTTTAATGATCGAAACTTTTTTCCGAAAACATTTAATCTTCCTCAAAATTATAATCATCAAGTTGCTCTCCTGTACTCCTCTTTATCCTCTGATACACAGTTAATGAAATTCTGTCTCGAAAGTGAACATTATGCTGGACTTGTTATTGCTGGTTTTGGATCAGGGCACTGTAGTTTTGAAGAAGCAGACATCGTACGACAATATACACAAAAAATACCAATCATCATCGCTAGCCGTACCTACTCTGGCTCAACAACACGCACAACTTATGGCTATAAAGGTTCAGAAGTCGATATGATTGCTGCTGGTACCCTCATGTCTGGTTATCTATCAGCGGTAAAAGCACGTTTACTTTTATGGGCCTTTCTGGCACAAGGATACTCATTGGCGCAAATCAATGCCCAATGGAATGACTGGACCATGAGCTAATGAAAGACTCTATTATTTTAAAGAAGAGAATATGCAAAATAAAATTCATTCGAATATAAAACTGCTTATCTAGCTATCCTTAATTAATGATTGCAGAAAAAAATTTTGACCAAGACAAATGATTGATACGCTTCTCCCAAAAATTGATCAAGAAGGTGATTTGGTCCAATCTATTTCTGATCGTTTTTCACCTTATCGTGTCTTTACTGCACAAGAGTGGTCGCAATTTCGTGCGGATACACCACTGACCTTGACTTTTGATGAAATCAAACGTTTACGTTCAATTGATGATCCAATTGATCTTAAAGAAGTGCAACGCATTTATCTTTCCTTATCACGTTTGTTATCATGCCATGTTGAAGCCGTACAGGAACTTTTTCATAAGCGTCAACAATTTTTACATCAAGAAGGAAGTAAAAAAACCCCTTTTATCATTGGGATTGCCGGCTCTGTTGCTGTAGGAAAATCAACCACTGCTCGCATTCTTCAAGAACTTTTAAAACGTTGGTCATCCAGTCTTAAAGTCGATTTGATTACAACGGATGGTTTTCTCTATCCTAATGCTATTTTACAGCAAAAAAATCGTATGCATCGTAAAGGATTTCCTGATTCTTATGATATTAAAAAGTTACTCTGTTTTCTTTCTGCTATAAAAGCCGGTATTGGGAATGTTCGTGCTCCACTTTATTCGCATATGACCTATGATGTTCTGAAAAATCAAACTATTACCATTGATCGTCCAGATATTTTAATTGTTGAAGGGATTAATGTATTACAAGTCAGTGATCTTCCTAAAGATGGAAAAATCATTCCTTTTGTTTCAGATTTTTTTGATTTTTCAATCTATGTAGATGCTGAAACAGAAGTTATTCGTCGCTGGTATTTGGAACGATTCAAACGTCTGCGTAAAACAGCTTTTCAAAATCCTGAATCCTATTTTCACCGTTATGCACACCTCAATGACAAAGAAGCTTCAAAAATTGCTGAAGACCTTTGGCAGACGATTAATTTGAAAAATTTACAAGAAAATATATTGCCAACACGACCACGATCTAATCTCATTCTACGGAAGGGAAAAAATCATTTGGTTGAATATGTTGCACTTCGACGACTTTAAGGATTTCATGAATATGCATTTACATCACATTTCTTTCAACTCAACACGTGTCGATAGTAGCTGTCCCATACTTTTGATTAACCAAACAAATCTGAGTGATTTATCGCTTGATGCTTCAACAACAGCATGGATGAAAGTGAATAATTTTACTGGAAAAGCAGGACAAATACTCTTTATTCCTCACGAAACGGGGCATTTAAAAAAAGTTTTATTTGGACTTGGTAATGGTGATGAACCTTTTATCACAGGGCTTCTCGCTCAAAAGATTCCTTCTGGACATTGGCATTTAGAAGGCACAGCCTCCCATGAAATAAATAGTTATCTTGGATTGGCTTTTGGAAGTTATCAATTCAACCGTTATCGTCAAAATTCTTCCTCCAAATCATTATCGATCTCTGTCAACGAAACGGTTGATCTCAATGAACTTCAACGAATTTATGAAACTGTCTTTCTCGTTCGTGATCTCATCAATACTCCTGCCAATGATATGAATCCTGAAACTCTCGAGAAAGAAGCACACAAACTAGGAAAAACCTATGGTGCTCATGTCCAAAGCATTTGTGGAGATGAACTTTTAACACATAATTTTCCAATGATCCATGCTGTCGGACGAGCCAGTAGTACCGCGCCACGGCTCATCGATCTGCAATGGGGACAAGAAAATCATCCTAAAATAACGTTGGTTGGTAAGGGTGTAACTTTTGACACGGGAGGGCTCAATATTAAATCAGCCAATAACATGTCAAACATGAAAAAAGATATGGGGGGTGGAGCACATGTTTTAGGGTTAGCTAAACTGATCATGGATGCGAAATTACCTTTTCGGTTGCGTGTTTTGATTCCAGCTGTTGAAAATGCAATTTCTGCTAATGCTTACAGACCAGGCGATATTCTGCAAAGTCGTAAAGGTTTGAGTGTTGAAGTTGGCAATACAGACGCTGAAGGGCGGCTTGTTCTTGCTGATGCATTGGCCTATGGCGATGAAGAGAGTCCACAATTCATGCTTTGTATGGCTACTTTAACAGGAGCAGCCCGGATAGCATTAGGACCAGATCTTCCTGCATTTTATTGTAACGATTCACTATGGGCACAACAAATTTCTCAATCTGCTCACTCTGTCTGCGATCCTCTTTGGCAAATGCCACTCTGGAAACCCTATAAAGAAATGTTATCATCACCAATTGCTGATCTTAACAATATAAGTGGAAATAACTTTGCTGGTTCTGTCGTCGCTGCTTTGTTTCTGAACTCTTTTGTTGAAAAAACCAAATATTTTGCGCATTTTGATCTTTATGGGTGGGTTCCAAAAGAAAAGCCAGGCGCCCCTGTTGGTGGTTCTGTACAAGTTATTCGTGCGCTTTATAACCTCTTTAAAACTGAAACCTAATGAAAATATCCATAAAGTGCATAATTCTTAAGTTTTAAAATTAATTGTTTATCGTTTTAAATTGTGTCTGCATTTCTTCAGTTATCATTATTCTGTTTAAAAGTAAAAAATGAAAGGTAAACAGATGATCTTTAAAGATCCAAGATTATATGCATTTAGAGATGATCTAGCAGATCAACGTCTTGAAACAGTCGTTATGGCTCAACGCTTTGTTCAAGGTGAAAAAAAGCGTGTTAATAGTGCTGTTGCTGGACTTTTTAAAGAAAACAATAAAAAAAGTGAAAGACAAACAGAGTGCTTATTTGGAGAAGAGTTGCTCATCTTTGAACAAAGCAAAACCATGTCGTGGGGGCAATCCCTTAAAGATGGTTATGTCGGTTATATTGATACAGCAGCTCTTTGTACATCAACAGTAAAACAAACACATGTCGTTTCAGTGCCACGTACTTTTCAATATTTACAAGATGACTTACGTGGACCAATAGAGTATGCCTTATCCATGGGAAGCAAAGTAAGTGTTGTTGATGAAACTGAAGTCCGTGGCACCATGTACTCTATACTTGAGAATGGAAAAGCAATTATTACCCATCATCTCAGTCCTATTGGACGTGTCTATGAAGATTATGTTACCGTTGCTGAAATGTTTATACACACACCTTACCTTTGGGGTGGGGTTAGTGGTTTTGGAATTGATTGCTCAGGACTGGTCCAACTCTCTATGATCATGACCGATCAAATGGTTTTACGCGATACTGACATGCAGCAAAAAACTATAGGCAAGCAACTTACAGACAGTGATAAACTTCAACGAGGTGATTTGATTTTTTGGAAAGGCCATGTTGCCATTATGATTGATCATGAAAATATCATCCATGCAAATGGCTTCTCTATGGACGTTATGATCGAGCCACTAGAGGAAGCAATTAAGCGTATCGCTCAAAAAAAACAATATCCTATAGAAAAACGCCGTCCAATACTTGGCAACGAAATACATACTCCTATGTGATTTCAACGAAACAAAAAGTTCTGTTGTTACATTCTTCCATAAGGTCATTTTAAAACTTTAAAAGTAATAAGATAAATCAGAACAGGTTGTTCATCTTAGAGAGACTCAAACTGGTTTCACAAACTTGTCTCGATTGAATGAGGTTAATTATTGGTTTTTGCTTACAGCAGATCTTTAGAATTCATTTAAAAACTTTTATCAATATTTGTACATTGTGGGAATATTCTATAAGCCTATCAACCAGCTTACTGAATATTATTCATAAAATGACTGTTTACAGATAATTCTTTGATTCCAAATAATAAGTTTATGCATACCGAATGATATCTTTTAATGTTATATTATTTTAAATCCTCTTATTTTGAATAAAGAACTGTTCCATCACACTAAGAGATTACCATGTAATGTGAAAAGCAGTTTTAGAATGGAAGCCATATAATTAAATGAATATTTCAATGTAAGGACAAATGCAACATTGGAGAAAGGTCAAAAATGATAAAGCTAACTTATGACGTCATAAACGATAAAGAAGTGGTATGCTTCTGATTTTGCATTACGCATTCATAGGTAATGCTGATAGATAAAAGGAAGAGCATTTAAAATAAAAAAGAACACAACATTAAAGAAAACAATCGACCATTGTAAGGGTAATTTATATTGATGAAACCAACGTTTATCACAGAGGCAATCACAATGATGATTAAGCTGTTAATCATATAAAAATTACAAATCTTCTATCATCAATATCTTATGAAAAAGATGCCTCTTATCTGTACGCAATGTTTTTCTTTCACAAATCCGTTAAAGAAGAATTTTTTTTAACACCTGAACCAATGGCTTATCAGCATCAGGCATAGGATATTTATCAAGATCATCAATAAAAATCCATTTTAAATTTTGCCCTTCCCGTCCTTGCGCAACTCCCTCATAATAGTCACAAAGATATAACGGCATTAAGAGATGAAATGTTTCATAAGCATGGCTTGCAAATGTTAAGGGTAATAAATTGTTCGGATGAACATGAACACCAAGCTCTTCCTCTAACTCACGAATCAATGATGCTTCTGGAGATTCACCTTGCTCAACCTTTCCACCAGGAAACTCCCATAAACCGGCTAATGATTTTCCTTGTGGGCGTTGTGTAAGCAAAACACGCTTATCTTGATCTAACAATGCGCATGCAACGACAAGAAGAAGTGAACCTTTTACACGCATACTACTCTCCAACAGAAATAGTAAAGATACATATATCTTCTATAATGCTCTCTGCTTTAAGAGGAAAGAAGTAAAAAACATCCTTTTTAAAAAATATACAGATAACGATATCAAATTTATGGTATATTGGTTAACTTCTATAATCGCCATTAAGCATGACGTACTCTTTCGTCAAATCACAAGACCAAACAGTCGCTTTACCAACGCCTAAACCGATATCAACACGAATTGAGATGTGTTGCCCTCGCATATAAGCACCTATTGTCTCTTCGCAATATTCAGGATCTCGTTCACCATTAACTGCCAAACGATGTTCACCAAACCAAATTGCTAAAAGATCACGATCTACTTCAACACCTGCCTTCCCAACGGCCATAACCACCCGCCCCCAATTAGCATCTTCACCAGCAATAGCGGTTTTTACAAGCGGTGAATTTGCAATTGATAAGGCTATAGTTTTAGCAGCTTTATTTGTTGTAGCACCAATCACATTCACCTCAATTAAATGGCGTGCACCTTCTCCATCACAAACAACTTGTAGTGCAAGTTCATGTAAAAGTGCACTTAAGTGTCTTGAGAACACCTCATAACGCGGATCAGTTTTACAGGTAAGGCAAGGAAAACTTTTTGTTCCTGTTGCAAACATCATGAGTGTATCTGATGTTGAGGTATCACTATCAACAGTAATTGAATTGAAAGATCCTTGAACGGCCTCTGATAACATGGATTGAAGGATATCCGAAGAAATAGCTGCATCACTTACAACAAAAGAGAGCATTGTTGCCATATCTGGTGCAATCATACCAGCGCCTTTTGCAATCCCATTAATGGTAACAATCTCTCCTCCACATTCAAATCTGCGTGTCGCAAGTTTGGGAAATGTATCAGTCGTCATAATAGCTTTTGCAGCTTCTAACCAGTTCCCTTCTCCTGCTGTCTCCACCATAGTTGGTAAGAGACTTACAATACCCGATGCATCCATTGGCTCACCAATAACGCCTGTAGAGGCTATAAAAATTTCATTTTCTTTAGCTCCCAAAGCGCTCGCGGCTGCACTCATGATTTCATTTGTTGTATGCCTTCCTCTGCGTCCTGTAAAAGCATTTGCATTCCCAGAATTAACAACAATACCCTTAGCAACCCCATGGGGAAGCGAAGCGCGACAATGTTCCACAGGAGCAGATGGACATTTTGAACGCGTAAAAACACCTGCCACACTTGTTGGCTTATCAAATATAATGAAAAGAACATCTGTACGACCTTTATACTTAATCCCAGCCTCAGCTGTTGCTATCCGCACACTAGATAATGGCGGAAGCTCTTGTATGTTTTGAGGAGATAAAGGAGATCTCTTTAAAATCATAGTCTACTCTCCATAAAAACAGATGAAATGATTGCAAATAGATAGCCTGTCACAAAAAAATGCTAGACTTTTTGAACAAAAGCAATCTTTCCACCCCGCCTGTACAGATATTCTCCACGTCTTTTTCCTTACTATTCTGTATCTTCTTCATCGGTTGCTTCATCCGGAAGCGGCGTTCCACTCTGACTCAGTGATTGCATCAATTTTGTAACATTAGGATCGGGATATTTCACATCTAACTTGCTGCGTAAATCAACAATCAGTTTTTGGTAACGCTCTTTTATCAATTGTGTACGCAACATCTCCTTAACATCATCAAATACAGGAGGTTGTTTCAAACGACGATCCTCTACCTTAATAACATGCCAACCAAAAGGACTTTCAACAGGTTTTTTTGTGTATTCGCCAACTTTCAGACCAAATGCAGCATCCTCGAAAGGCTTAACCATTTGACCATGGCTAAAGTAACCAAGATCGCCCCCAACAGCAGCAGAACCATCTGTTGAACTCTTTTTTGCGATCTCTTCAAAACTTTCCCCTTTACTTAAACGCTTAATGATAGCTTCCGCTTCTTTTTTCGTTTTGACCAAAATATGACGCGCTTTAACCTCATCTTCTTTGGGTAAAGCAGCAACTTCTTTATTATAAAGAGCTTCCAAATCAGTATCGGAAATCTGATCAACAATTGTCTGTTTAAAATAAAGCTGCTGAAGAACATTGTCACGCATAACAGCCATACGTTTATCATAAGTTTCAGTCTTATCGATGCCCTTACTAATTGCTGCTTTAGCAAGTGCCTGCATATCCAAATAAGCTTTTAAAACCATTATACGGCGTTGTTCCTCAGGAAAACGCGCTAAATTAGGATTTATCTCAAGCGCTAAATCATCCAACTGCCCTGCTGTAATATTCTTTCCATCAATAATTGCCATAACATGAGAGGAAGCAACTGTTTTTTCAGAAGCTTTCTCTAAAGTCTTTAAATCATTCGACGGTGAATTCAAACTCTCTTGAGCCATCACCTTTAAACTTGTGTTTGCTAATAAGGCTGATGTTAAAAAAAGCATGATAAAGTTGAATTTCATAAATATACTCCTTAAAAGTGAAAGCTGGTCCAAGACTCTTATTTTTTATCGTAACATTTTAATCTCTAAATAGAGATAAATAAATCAGTAATTTTACTTTAAAAAGCATAAACTCGTCTTTTTATCTCAATTTGTTGCACTCCATCTAATGCAGTCAGAAAACATGATAATATAAAAAAATGACACATTGCATCCCAAATTACTTTGTATTGTATCAATTAAATAGCATTACTAAAGTTGACACGGTGCACTTAGCCTCTTATCTCTACTTTATAACTAAAGTGAAAAATTGCACACCGACAAATATAACAGCGCCATTTGCATCTCGTTATATTAAATGTCTTGGAAAGTGCGGAGTATGGGGATAGCATATGAATTATCCAATAATAGTGACAACAATCAAAAGAAAGGGCCAGAGATGGTCAGTTTAGGTGTCTTTGCACGTAAATTTTTTGGTTCCGCTCATGAGAGACGTCTCAAAGCTCTTCGCCAAAAAGTTATACAAATTAATGCTTTAGAAGAACAATTTGTAAAATTAAGTGATGCGCAACTGTGTCAAAAAACTGACGAGTTTCGTAAACGCCTCATGGAAGGTGAAACTGTTGACTCGCTCCTACCAGAAGCTTTTGCGACTGTCCGTGAAGCAGCAAAACGTGTTTATGATATGCGTCCTTTTGATGTACAGCTCATTGGTGGAATGGTACTCCATGACTGTGGCATTGCTGAAATGCGTACAGGTGAAGGTAAAACATTAATGGCAACTCTGCCAATTTATCTCAATGCATTGGAAGGCAAAGGCGTTCATGTCGTTACAGTAAACGATTATCTTGCTAGTCGTGATGCTGAAACAATGGGAAAAATCTTCGGTTTTCTAGGACTCACGACAGGTGTGATTCTCCATGATCTTGATAATGATGCCCGTCGAGCAGCCTATGCATGCGATATTACCTATGCAACAAATAATGAATTGGGGTTTGATTATCTGCGCGATAATATGGCCTTTGATCGCAGTCAAATGGTTCAGCGTGGGCACCATTACGCAATTGTTGATGAAGTTGATTCGATCCTCATTGATGAAGCGCGTACCCCCCTTATCATTTCTGGTCCTTTAGAAGATCGTACAGACTTCTACAATCTCATCGATACATTTATTCCTGCCTTAATTCCAGAAGACTACGAAATAGACGAAAAACAAAAGACAACAACCTTTACCGAAATTGGTACTGAAAAAATTGAAAACATGCTTGAAAAAGCAGGATATCTTAAAGGTGAAAGCCTGTATGATATAGAAAATGTTGCTATCGTCCACCATGTCAATAATGCTCTCAAAGCCCATAAGCTATTTGTCCGCGATAAAGACTATATTGTTCGCAATAATGAAATTGTTATTATTGACGAATTTACGGGGCGGATGATGCCAGGACGGCGTTATTCTGAAGGACTCCATCAAGCTCTTGAAGCGAAAGAGCATGTTGCGATCCAACCAGAAAATCAGACTCTCGCCTCCATTACTTTCCAAAATTACTTCCGTATGTATAGAAAACTGTCTGGAATGACTGGGACGGCTACAACAGAAGCAGAAGAATTTAGCAATATTTATGGTCTCGAGGTTATAGAAGTCCCCACAAACTTACCAATACAGCGTCTTGATGAAGATGATGAAATTTACCGAACAGCAGAAGAAAAATACCGTGCTATTGTGCGTGATATCCGTCAGGCACACGAAAAAGGGCAACCTATTCTCGTGGGAACAACATCTATTGAAAAATCAGAACAATTGGCAGAACGTTTGCGAAAAGAAGGTATTACCGACTTTAGAGTCTTAAATGCCCGCTATCATGAGCAAGAAGCATACATCATTGCACAAGCTGGTGTTCCTGGAGCCTTAACCATCGCAACCAATATGGCCGGTCGTGGTACTGATATACAGCTTGGTGGTAATGTCGAAATGCGTATTCGACGAGAATTACAAGATATGCCTGAGGGAGCAGAGCGGACAGCTAAAATTGAAGAAATTAAAAAAGATGTTCAACGTCTCAAAGAAAAGGCTTTAGCTGTTGGTGGTCTTTATGTCATTGCCACGGAACGCCATGAGAGCCGTCGTATTGATAACCAACTCCGTGGTCGCTCTGGTCGCCAAGGAGATCCTGGTCGCTCAAAATTCTTTCTCTCTCTTCAAGATGATCTCATGCGTATCTTCGGTTCTAACCGTATGGATGGCATGCTGCAAAAACTTGGGCTGAAAGAAAATGAAGCCATTACCCATCCATGGATTAATAAAGCCCTTGAAAAAGCACAAAAAAAAGTCGAAGCACGAAACTTCGAAATTCGTAAAAATTTATTAAAATATGACGATGTCATGAATGATCAACGAAAGGTTATTTTTGAACAGCGTATGGAAGTCATGAATGCAGAGGATTTAACAGAGACGATTCTTGAAATGCGCAATGAAGTAGTCGAAGATCTGGTAGAGGCTTATATCCCATTTGGAACATATTCTGAAAAATGGGATGTGAAAACTCTACAAGAGAAAATTCGCCAACTCTTTAATCTTGAGCTTCCAGTAGAAGAATGGGCAAAAGAAGATGGAATTGCCGAAGAACAAATTTTAGAACGCATATCAGATGCTGTTACCAAACTTGAAAATGAACGGACTGAACGCTACTCTCCAGAAGTTATGGCTTATTTCCACAAAGCCATATTACTTGAAACAATTGATACTTTATGGCGTGAACATTTGGTAAGTTTAGACCATTTACGTTCTGTTGTTGGTTTTCGGGGTTATGCTCAACGAGATCCACTCAACGAGTATAAAACAGAATCATTTGAACTCTTTCAGAGCATGCTTAAAAATTTGCGCAGTATCGTCATTTCTAAACTCATGCGTTTTGAAATTATTCAGCAATCTACAGAATCCCTCACACCTGAGCAAACAGATGCTGATAACTTTGTTTCAAATGATAAAGGAGAAGAGAATATTCCTACCTTGTGGGCACAAACACAAGAAAATAAAATTGTTAACCCGAAAGCCCGTGATCCAAATGATATAACCACATGGGGAAAAGTTGGACGTAATGAGCGTTGCCCTTGTGGTTCAGAGAAAAAGTATAAACACTGTCATGGAGCCTTCGTTTAAAAAATAAAGAGTTAAACAGTTAAAAAGATGAATAAAAAACGAGATTATGAGCAGGAGTTACGCACTGCAGGTTTAAGAGTAACACGTCAAAGACGTATTATTCTCGATATTTTGATGGATACAGATGATCACCCGAACGCGTTTGAAATTTTTCAGCGTGCCCACAAAATAGATTCTAGTATTTCGCTATCAACTGTTTACCGAACCATGAAAATATTAGAAGGAAATGGAAAAATTCATCGTCATACCTTTAGTGGTGGACCATCTCGTTTTGAGCAAGCAGATGGGCAACACCATGATCATCTTATCGATGTGGAAACAGGACAAGTTATCGAATTTCAGTCTGATATCATTGAAAAGCTGCAAGAGAAAATCGCAAAATCCCTTGGTTATAACATTATTTACCATCGTCTTGAACTTTATGGAAAAAAACGTAATTCTTAAATTAATGATTCCATATAGATAGCCAAAAGGCTCGTCATGAAAATAAGACTTTATACAAGTTCCCTTCATAACTTATAGTTTTCATTGGTAGAGAATTTTCTACTCTATTACCCCTTTTTATAGAATGCTATAAAGCATTTAATCGTTAGTATTATTAACAAATTAGGCGAATATTATCATGGTTTCTTTGCCTCAAGATCGTATGAAACAGCTTGAAAAACGCTTTGAAATAATTGAAAGTCAAATGGCTGAAAATCCCAATGCTGAGACATATGTAAAACTAGCATCTGAATATGCAGAATTGCAACCAATCGTTACCTCTATAAAAACGTTGAATGCTCTTTACCGAGAAACCACAGAACTAGAAACTATCATCAGTGATAAACTAACAGAGAGAGAGATGCGTAACCTCGCTCAAGAAGAGTTACCATTATTATATCAAAAGATCGAACAACTTGAAAAAGAACTCCAGATTCTTCTTTTACCAAAAGATGTTGCTGATGAAAAAAGTGCTATTATTGAAATTCGAGCAGGAACAGGTGGATCAGAAGCAGCGCTTTTTGCTGGTGATCTTTTCCGCATGTATGAACGTTATGCCAATACACATAACTGGAAAGTTGAAATTGTTTCCCTCAATGAAGGAGAAGTTGGTGGATATAAAGAAATCATTGCTACCATTTCAGGTAAAGGTGTTTTTTCTAAACTGAAATTTGAATCAGGCGTTCATCGTGTGCAACGCATCCCTGAAACAGAAACAAGTGGACGTATTCATACCTCTGCTGCTACTGTTGCGGTGCTTCCAGAAGCTGAAGAAATTGACATCGAAATTCGTCCAGAAGACATTCGCATTGATACAATGCGTGCATCTGGAGCAGGAGGGCAACATGTCAACACGACTGACTCAGCGGTTCGTATCACGCATATTCCAACAGGAATTATGGTTGTGCAAGCAGAAAAATCACAACACCAAAACCGTGCACGTGCACTCCAAATTTTACGCGCGCGCTTATTTGATATCGAACGACAAAAAGCGGAAAGTGAACGTTCAGCTTCCCGTAAAAACCAAGTCGGCTCTGGTGATCGCTCGGAGCGTATTCGTACCTATAATTTTCCCCAAGGGCGGATCACGGATCATCGTATTAATCTCACTCTATATAAGCTTGACCGCGTCCTAGAAGGAGAACTTGATGAACTTATTCATGCACTTATATCCGATCATCAGACAGCTCTCCTTATGGAAATGGATAATAATGGATGAACGCGCATACTCTTAATGACACTATTCGGAAAACGAAAGAAAAATTGCATAGTCAAGGAATTTCTGAAGCTAATCTTGATGCAAAAATACTGGTTGAATGGATAACAGGGACAACTGCATTTGATAGAATTTCCAAACCAGATTTATGCCTCTCTTTTGAGCAAATTGCACAATTAGAACATGCTGTACAACGACGTATTTCTGGAGAACCAGTCTATCGTATTATTGGAAAACGAGAATTTTATGGTCTATCTTTCGCACTCTCTCAAGATACCTTAGAACCACGTCCTGACACAGAGACGCTCATAGATCTTGTTTTACCACACTTCAAAAAACATGCTGAGAAATCAGAACAAACAACATTTCTTGATATGGGAACAGGAAGTGGCGCCATTGCCGTTGCGATTCTTAAACAAATTCCTCAATCTTACGCAATCGCTGTCGATATTTCTGAAGATGCTCTCAAAACAGCCACAAAAAATGCGAAAAATGCGAAAGTTATAAACCGCTTTACTCCCCTACTCAGTGATTGGTTTAATTCTGTCACAGATCAATTCGATTTTATTATTTCTAATCCACCCTATATTCCTGAAGAAGATATTAAAGACCTTGGAAGAGAAGTACGTCTTTATGACCCATTACGCGCTCTGAGTGGAGGACAAGATGGTCTTGATTTTTACCGAAAACTCGCTCATGAAGCAAAAGACTACTTAAAAGCAAAAGGTTTTGTCGCTGTCGAGATAGGCTACTCTCAAGATAAATTAGTCTGTAATTTATTTAAAAAACATGGCTTTCAGTGTTTAGAAATGCGCAAAGACCTTAACGGTATACCTCGCGCACTTCTCTTTACCTGTAATCATTAAAATTCCCAATCATCATCCGTGGTAGCAACTGCCTTACCAATAACATAAGAAGAACCAGCGCCTGAAAAAAAGTCATGATTTTCATCAGAACTTGGTGACAAAGATGCTAAGATAGCAGGATTAACACGACAAACTTCAGGAGGAAAAAGAGCTTCAAAACCTAAATTCATTAAGGCTTTGTTTGCATTATAATGAAGAAAAACTTTAACATCTTCCGTCAATCCAAGTGCATCATAGAGATCTTCAGTATATTTGCATTCAATATTGTAAAGATCGAAGAGCAAATTAAAAGCAAAATCTTTAATCTCTTGTTTTTTGGCTTCATCAAGTTTTGCAAACCCTAATTGAAATTTATAGCCTATATAATAACCATGTACAGCTTCATCACGAATGATAAGTCGAATGAGATCTGCTGTATTTGTTAATTTAGCGCGACTTGCCCAATACATGGGTAAATAAAAACCAGAATAAAATAAAAAACTCTCCAGTAAAGTCGAAGCAATTTTCTTCTTTAACGGATCGTTTGCTTCATAACGCTCAAGAACTAATCTTGCCTTTTTCTGCAAATGAACATTTTCTTCTGACCACCTAAAAGCATCATCAACTTCTACTGTTGAACATAAGGTTGAAAAAATAGAGGAATAAGAACGTGCATGAACTGCTTCCATGAACGCAATATTCGTCAGAACTGCCTCCTCATGCTCTGTTATCGCATCAGAAAGCAGTGAAATGGCTCCTACGGTATTTTGAATCGTATCTAGGAGAGTTAACCCTGTAAAAACACGAATTGTTAACTGACGTTCTTCCTCAGTTAAGCTTGACCATGACGGAATATCATTAGAAAGCGGAACCTTTTCTGGCAACCAAAAATTTCCAGTTAAGCGGTTCCATACTTCAAGATCTTTCTCATCATGCAATCTATTCCAATTGACAGCGGAAACAACAGGATTCTTGGTTGTAATCTTTGTCATATGATTATCTCCTATAGACTACATGAAACACAGCCATCTACCTCTGTTCCACTCAATGCAACTTGCCGCAACCGTACATAATAAATACTCTTTATACCCTTTTTCCAAGCATAAATTTGCGCGCGGTTAATATCACGCGTGGTGGCCGTATCAGGAAAAAACAATGTTAATGAAAGACCTTGATCAACATGCTGTGTAGCGGCAGCATAGGTATCAATAATTTTTTCAGGACCAATTTCATAAGCATCCTGATAGAAGTTCAAATTCGTATTATCCATATAAGGAGCGGGGTAATAAACACGCCCAATCTTCCCTTCTTTGCGAATCTCAATCTTTGAAGCTATAGGATGAATAGAAGATGTTGCATTATTAATATAGGAAATAGACCCTGTGGGTGGCACTGCTTGAAGATTGCGATTATAAAGCCCATACTCAATAACTAATTTCTTGAGTTCTTGCCAATCCTTTTGGTCCGGTATCACGATGTTACTTCGTGCAAAAAGTTCTTGTACAAGCGCAAATTGCGATTTCCACTCCTTCTCAATATATTTAGCAAAAAAACTTCCATCTGCGTAGGTAGATTTTTCAAATCCTGCAAATACTTTTTGACGTTCACGTGCAATCAAATTGGAAGCACGTATTGCATGGTATGTCACAGTATAAAAATAGATATTTGTGAAATCTATTGCTTCTGGAGATCCATAATAGATCTGTTCCCGCGCTAAAAAACCATGCAAATTCATTTGTCCTAAACCAATCGCATGACTCTCAGCATTGCCCTTAGCAATCGAAGGAACACAGGCAATATTGCTCATATCAGAAACAGCAGTAAGAGCACGAACAGCAGCTTCTACCGTCTGCCCAAAATCACGACTTTCCATTGCTTTTGCAATATTCATTGAACCAAGATTACAAGATATATCACTTCCAATAGTGCGATAAGTTAAATCCGTCTCTAGTTCACTCGCTTCACTTACCTGCAAAATTTCTGAACATAAATTGCTCATACTTATCCGCCCAGCTATTGGATTAGCTCGATTAGCAGTATCTTCAAATAAAATATAAGGATAACCTGATTCAAATTGAATCTCTGCTAATGTCTGAAAAAAAACGCGTGCACTGATTTTCTTTTTACGAATCTTAGCATTATCAACAAAAGATCGATAATGCTCCGTCAAAGAAATATCACTAAAGGGTTTTCCGGTAACACGCTCAATATCATAGGATGAGAATAAGTACATATCCTCATTATTACGTGCAAGCTCAAAAGTAATATCAGGAATTACGACACCAAGCGAAAGTGTTTTAATTCTGACTTTCTCATCAGCATTTTCACGCTTTGTGTCCAAAAACTTCATAATATCTAAATGATGTGCGTGTAAATAAACAGCACCGGCTCCTTGTCGCGCACCAAGTTGATTGGCATAAGAAAAGGAATCTTCCAAAAGCTTCATTACAGGTAATACACCTGAAGATTGGTTTTCTATTTGTTTGATTGGAGCTCCTGCTTCCCGTAAATTTGTCAAACAAAGTGCTACCCCTCCGCCGCGTTTTGAAAGTTGTAAAGCTGAATTGATCGAACGGCCAATTGATTCCATGTTGTCTTCAACACGCAACAAAAAACACGATACTAATTCACCACGTTGTCTCTTTCCCGCGTTCAAAAATGTCGGTGTCGCAGGTTGAAATCGACCTGTAATAATCTCATCTACCAGAATCTCAGCAAGAGCTTTATTCCCTTGTGCTAAATATAAAGCCACAAGGCAGACACGATCTTCATAACGTTCAAGATAGCGCTTTCCATCAAAAGTCTTTAGAGTATAGCTGGTGTAATACTTAAATGCACCCAAAAAAGTAGGAAAACGAAACTTAAAAGCATAAGCACGTTTAAAAAGCTTTTTGATAAAAGAAAAATCATAAAGCTCAAACAAAGCTTTTTCATAATAACCTTCCTCTATCAAGTAATCTATTTTTTCTTTCAAGTTATGAAAAAAAACCGTATTTTGGTTAACATGCTGGAGAAAATATTGTCGAGCAGCAAGCCGATCCATCTCAAATTGAATATGACCATTCTCATCATAAAGATTAAGCATTGCATTCAGTGCATGATAATCCGTGATCTGACCTGATTTCTGTAATTGTTCTATACTGACTGTTTCCAAAACTCTTCCAATCCCTTCTTTACACAAATGACGTCTTCATCAGTTCCACGCAACTCAAAACGATAAAGGCAAGGCACAAAACATTTTTTAGCAATAATCTTGCTTGCTAAATTATAATAGCGACCAAAATTGCGATTCCCGCCTCCAATAACACCACGAATGAATTTGCGATTCTCAATTTCATTGAGAAAATGAATAACCGCTTTCGGTACAGCCCCTCTTCCTTCACCATCTGCATAGGTGGGAACAACTAACACATAAGGCTCATCAACGAACATAGACGGCTTTTTTTTATCAATCTTAAGGAGCCTTTGACTAAGCTGAGAGACAAAATGTTCAGTATTCCCCGTTGCACTCGAATAATAAACAATAAGTCCCATTAAGCACAAAGACCACTAATCATATCTGGTCTAAAACCAGACCAATGATTTTCACCACAAACAACCACAGGAACCTGACGATACCCCAAAGATTGAACAAAACTATATGCCTGTTCATCACGGGAAATGTCCACAACACGATAATGGATACCTTTAGCATCAAAGGCACGACGCGTAGCGTCACATTGAACGCAAGATGGCTTACTATAAATAGTGATCGACATTTTTTTCAACTTTCATAATTTAAAAAACTAACCCTCAAAGGGTATTAATTCTGATAATTTTATAGATACTCAAGAATAATAAAAAACAGCAATTGTACACAAACACATCCTTGTTCAAACAACACATAGCTTCTCGAACACAACAAAAATCCCCATCAAATAGTTTTAAAAGTATGATGAGAATAAATGATCATTCTACAACTTAAATGGCAAAGCACCCCAGCTATAAAACAATCTTTTGCTTGCATTACAATTCCCTCCTGCTGTCTAAAAATCTGATGCTCCTCAAGCCACCTACGTCACGTGGCTTAGCTTTACTCTTTCATGCAAAAACCAACTACAAAAACGAACAGAGATTCCTTCGAAAAAGACATTTCAAAAGAAATATTACTCTCCTGTTGGTCAACAAACTCTTTACGATCATATTATGGAAATAACTTAGACGCCAAACGAAACACTCTATACCCTCACTTGTGCTTATTTAGAATCAATAATCATTTTGATACTATATATAGTATACACGCTCTCTCTTTCGTCAAGGCAAATTCAATCATTATTTTGAATTTTCCACGATCTTTCGTACTGACATTTTCAATTCATAAAACATACGTAATAATATAACATTTTGTTGACAAATGTTATATTATAACATAACTTTTTAAGATAAATAATTAAGGTGAAAGTATGAGTCTGCATTTCGACAGTGCAACATTAGGTTATGTGAATAGAATAGCTATAAAGAGTTTCTCAGCAAAATTAAAAGCCGGCTCGTTGGTAGCAATAATAGGAAATAATGGCGCTGGAAAATCTACACTGCTAAAAGCTGCTGCCGGATTGATTAAGCCTCTCAAAGGTAAGATTATAAAACCGAAAAAAAGTCGGGTGGCTTATCTTGCACAGCAATGTGATATAGATCAAACATTTCCCATTAATGTAGAAGCGCTTATAAAAACAGGGTTGTGGTCTTTTTGTGGATTATGGAAAAATCATCGCCCTTATTATCCTAAAATCCAAAATGCACTTGAAATGGTTGGCCTTACAGCCCTCGCTACACATTCCCTTGATACGCTTTCAAGTGGACAATTACAACGCGCCCTTTTTGCACGTATTATTGTACAAAATGCCGATATCATCTTGCTTGATGAACCTTTCAATGGTGTCGATCGTAGGACTCAAAAAGACCTCCTTGCGTTGATATCAAACTGGCAAAAACAAGGACGAACAGTTCTTACAGCACTTCATGATCCCCTCATTGTGCAAAATCATTTCCCTCATATGATTCAAATTAATGAAAAAAGCGCTTTTTATGGGGAAACAGAACAGTTTTTCCATGACACCCTTGATCATGTTATGCCACCTCTTACATCCCATTCTTTCCGTATCAGTGCACTAAAACAACATTTTCCCCTCAATGATTCTCGCCCTATTAGGTTATAAGACGTGTACGCATTTTTTCTTGCTCCTTTTATTGATTTCCATTTTATGCAAAGCGCCCTTATTGGTTCAATTCTGCTGTCCATCAGCGCCTGTCCTGTTGGTGTATTTTTGATGTTACGCGGAATGAGTTTAACAGGAGATGCAATATCCCACGCCATTCTTCCTGGTGTTGCAGCTGCTTTTCTCCTTTGTGGATTCTCACTTTTATCTATGACGCTTGGCGGCATTTTAGCCGGTATCATTGTTGCTTTAGCAACCGCCTTAATTTCACGAAATAGCTTTCAGAAAGAAGATGCATCAATGACTGTTTTTTATCTGATTGCACTCGCAGCAGGCGTCATTATTGTTTCACTTAAAAACTCTACCATTGATCTGCTCCACCTTTTATTTGGCTCAGTACTTGCTCTTGATACACAAGCCCTTTTTATGATCACCACTATAATGCTTATCACAGTCTGTAGTCTTTGTGTTTTCTGGCGTGCACTCGTACTCGAAAGTTTTGATCCCCTCTTTTTTAAATCGCTCTCTCCCTTGAGTAAATATGTTCATATATCACTGCTCATACTTGTCGTTCTGAATTTAGTTGGCGGTTTCCAATCACTAGGAACACTCCTTTCTGTCGGCATTATGATGGTTCCAGCCATTACAGCCCGTTTTTGGCTTTCGCGTCTTGGCCCTATTTGTGCACTCTCTATTCTCTTAGGAATCATTGCAAGCTTTTGTGGACTACTGCTTTCTTTTCATCTTTCACTTCCCTCCGGTCCAGCTATCATCCTTGCCGCAGGGGTTCTTTATCTTCTTTCCTGCTTCATAAGTCCACGCGGCATTATTGTAGCACGGTTTCCTCACCTCTTTTATACATCCTCCCCCACTTTAAGGAAATAATATGCCTAAATTTATCCAACAATTTGTTCTGCTTGGAACTCTTTTATTGTTTGTCCTTTTTCCATTTTCTACTTTTGCGCAGAACAAGATTAAAGTTGTCGCAAGCTTTTCTATTCTTGCAGATTTAGTAAAAAATGTGGGAGGCAACCACATTTCTATGATTACTCTGGTCGGTCCCAATGCGAATACCCATACTTATGAACCAACACCCCGTGATGCCAAAGCTCTTAGAAATGCTCATATTATTTTCATCAATGGACTACATTTAGAAGGTTTTATGGACCGTCTTATCACGGCAAGTGGTACAAAAGCACTGCTTGTCGAAGTAAGTGCCAATATTCCTTTCCTTGAAATTAAAAATCAAGGACATAGCGCCCATCACCACAGTGATATGGATCCCCATGCTTGGCAAGCTATCCCTAATGTTGAAATTTATATCAAAAATATCGCTATTGCTTTGTGCAAAATTGATAAAAAATCCTGTGCAAGCTACAGAAAAAACTCTCAACTCTACATCCAAAAACTTAAAGAAGCACAAGAAAAACTTAAAACAAAGATTGCCTCTATCCCAAAAGATAAGCGTATTATTATTACATCCCATGATGCCTTTGGCTATTTTGCTCAAGAATATGGTTTTACCATACTTGCACCCCAAGGTGTATCAACGGAAGCTGAAGCGACTGCAGCCGATGTAGCCGAACTTATTAAGCAAATTAAAACCAATAAAGCAACCGCCCTCTTCGTTGAAAACATCTCTAATCCCCGCCTCATAAAACAGATTTCAAAAGAAACAGGTTTAAAAATTGGTGGAACACTCTATTCTGATGCATTGTCGGACGAAAATGGTCCTGCTGCAACATATCTCGATATGATGGAACATAATATTAATACTCTTATCGATGCAATAATGAAACACTAAGATCTCTGTGCACAGAGAAAAGATAATCAGCATTAAAAACAACTAAATTACCAGTATTCAAGATATTTGAAAGGATGTCCACTCTCAAAATCTCTGTTATGCTTATAAAAAGCATGATTATGTGTGCGCATTTAACAAAGGCACTAATAAAACCTTGAACTTAAAATAAAGAGAGCTCTTTGGAGCTCTCTACAGTATGCTTACTCAATAAAAATATTTTGTTCTATCCCTTTTATGCGACTCTAGAATCATGTTTATGAAAAAAGTTCTTCCTTAGTTATCCCAAATAAATACAATGGCGCTGTAAATAAAAATATACTGAGGAAAGCTTAAAAACTCTTATAAGGCTTTTTAAAAGTCTCATAGAAATTATGAGAAAAAATCAAGAACACTCATGATTAAGTTACAAAACATTTTTTCATCATTTTTAAAAAATACTCTTTTCAAGATTACCAATAAATCCCTCGCAAATTAAAGCACCATAATGCTTAAATTTCTTTTTTTTGACATATTCTATCAAATGTTCATAGTGACTCCATCACTCTACGTTAGCACTCATAAAAGAAAAACTGATAAGTTTAAACAAATTCGTTTGACCTTTTGATGGTTCCTGTTTAAATGAGCTAACATATTTCTGGAATAAAATTGGCATGGCGTGTTCATGTGTAATACTATGAATTTAAGGGAAACTTGCATTTCACCACTTCAAAAAGGGGAAGCTATGAATCGTTTTTATCTTTCTATAGCAGCATTTACAGTTGCTATCAGCATGGCAACAGCAAGCTTTGCGCAAACAAAAATTAGCTTTTGGCATTCAATGAGTGGTGAATTAGGAGAACAAACTGAACGTCTCATTAACGATTTTAATGCCAGTCAATCGGATTACAAAGTTATTCCTTCATTTCGTGGTGAATATGAAGAAGGCATGGTTGCACTCATAGCAGCATTTCGCGGAAAGCAACAACCAGTTCTTGCTCAAATTTATGAAGTTGGTACCGGAACAATGATGGCTGCAAAAGGTGCTATTTATCCTATTTATCAACTTATGGCAGATACAAAACAAGAGTTTGATCCTACTAATTATTTGCCTGCTATCAGTGGGTACTATTCTGATGTTCAGGGACGAATGCTTTCTATGCCATTCAATGCTTCAACACCAATCCTTTACTATAATAAAGATATCTTCAAAAAAGCAGGACTTGATCCAGAACAACCGCCTAAAACATGGCAAGATGTAGAAAATTTCTCCAAAAAAATTCTTGAAACTAAAGCGGCAAGCTGTGGTTTTACAATGTCTTATGCAGCTCAGTGGATTGGTATAGAAAATTTTTCAGCATTGCATAATGTCCCTTTTGGAACAAAAGAAAATGGTTTTGGTGGTCTTGATTCAGAGCTTACTTTAAATGGTCCTTTACAAGTGCGCATGTGGACTGACCTTAAAAAATGGTCTGATCAAGGTCTCTTTCGTTATGGCGGTCCAGCTGGAGCCTTAGATTCAACACCAATGTTTATGACGCAAAATTGCGCAATCTTTATGCAATCTTCAGGGTCTCGTACAGGAATTCTTTCAGAAGCGCAGTTCAATGTTGGATTTGGTCAACTGCCTTACTATGATGATATAAAAGGTGCACCTCAAAATTCAATTATTGGAGGGGCCTCTATTTGGGTTTTAAAAGGACATACCTTCGAAGAATACGCAGGTGCCGCTGCTTTTCTTAAGTATCTCTCAAGAGCAGATAATCAAGCTAAGTGGCACCAGACAACAGGTTACCTTCCAACAACAAAGGCTGCTTACGAATTGAGCCAAAAACAGCATTACTACGATAATAATGCCGGTGCAGATATTGCCATTAAACAGATCACTCTCAACCCACCAACTGTTAACTCAAAGGGCATAAGATTTGGTAATTTACCACAAATTCGTTCTATTCTTGATCAAGAATTAGAAGCCGTCCTTAGTGGTTCTAAGACACCAAAAAATGGATTAGATGAAGCCGTTGAACGTGGGAATAAACTCTTACGTGAATTTGAAAAAGCTAATCATTAAGGTTTAATTATTATCGTAAATATCAAAAGATCAGCCAAACAGTTAAGCCTTTTTAGTTGTTTTTTGTTCGCCCTTCTAAAGTCTCTGTATTTAAAGAACCCATAAGAATGCAAGAAAAACAAGTATATTTCAAAAATAGTCTGCTTCCCTATTGGCTGCTCTTACCTCAGCTCATTGTGACTTTTTTGTTTTTCTTTTGGCCTGCTGCTCAAGCAATAAAATCATCTTTCGAGCGTGAGGACCCTTTTGGATTTACGACAACCTTTATTGGTTTTGAAAATTATGTGACAATCCTCTCTGATTCTGCTTATATAAAATCACTTCTTACAACGGCGGTCTTTTCTATTTCTGTTACTGTTGTTTCCATGTCGCTATCACTTCTTTTAGCCGTCTGTGTTGATCGCGTTATCCGCGCAAAAAAAGCTTACACCACACTTTTACTTTGGCCTTATGCTGTTGCTCCAGTATTGGCAGGTATTTTATGGTTGTTTATCTTTCATCCAACGATTGGAGTTATCCCGTTTCTTTTGGCGAAAATAGGAATCATATGGAATTATCGTATCAATGGTATGCAAGCCATGATCCTTATTGTGATTGCAGCTAGTTGGAAACAAATTTCCTACAATTTTCTTTTTTTTCTTGCAGGACTCCAGTCTGTTCCACGTTCCCAAATAGAGGCAGCAGCAATTGATGGTGCTAGCCCTTTTAAACGCTTTTGGACTGTGGTTTTTCCTCAAATTTCACCGACAACTTTTTTCCTTCTTATCGTTAATATTCATTATGTTATGTTTGATACATTTGGTATTATTGATAACATAACCTCTGGAGGTCCTGCACGTGCCACAAGTACCCTCGTCTACAAAGTCTATGATGATGGTTTTAGAAATCAAATAATAGGAGCATCAGCAGCACAATCAACAATATTAATGTTGATGGTTATTGTTTTAACGTTTATTCAGTTTCGCTGGATTGAACGTCGTGTGCAATATTAGGAAGCGAATTATGGTTGAAAATCGCCCTATTTTGAAATTTCTAACTCATCTCATTCTCATTATTGGTATTCTTATTATTTGCTTTCCAGTTTATGTTGCCGTTATCGCATCAACCCATAGTTCAGCAGCATTTAGCTCAGGAACACTTCCTCTTTTACCAGGAAATTACACTCTGGAGAACTATAAAACAATCTTTGGTGATGGCCTTGCGCAACTTGGTCTGCCAAAGCTGTGGCCACTTTTAATGAACTCACTCATCATGGCGCTTGGTATTAGCATCGGAAAAATTATTATTTCGCTCTTTTCTGCTTATGCAATTGTTTATATGCGCTTCCCTTTCCGAAAAACTGCTTTTGTCCTCATCTTTATCACTTTGATGCTCCCGGTTGAAGTTCGTATTATTCCAACATACGCAGTTGTTGCACAATTAGGGATGATCAATACCTATGGTGGTATGATTATTCCACTCATTGCCTCTGCAACTGCTACATTTTTATTTCGCCAGTTTTTTTTAACTGTTCCTGATGAACTCTTAGAAGCGGCTCGTGTTGATGGTGCAGGACCGTTTAGATTTTTTAAAGATATTCTCCTTCCTCTTAGTAAAAGCAATATCGCCGCTTTATTTATTATTATGTTCATTTATGGGTGGATACAGTATCTGTGGCCTCTTATCGTGACAACTGATCAAAATCATCAGACTATTCTTATTATTTTAAAACAGCTTGTCGTAGAGTCACTTCAACATGATCCTCAATGGAATATACTCATGGCAGTATCGGTTGTTGCTATGGTACCACCTGTTCTTGTTGTCATCTGCATGCAACGGCTTTTTATCAAAGGCCTTATTGAAACGGAGAAATAACTGTGGCCATAATCCAGTTATCAAATATAAAAAAACAGTATGAAAACGGCATTCTGGTCATAGATGATTTAAACTTAACTGTTGCTGATAAAGAGCTTCTTGTTCTTGTCGGTCCTTCAGGATGTGGTAAATCAACTTTGTTACGCATTATTGCAGGGCTTGAACAAGTCACTTCAGGTGAGCTTTATATTGATAACGAGCGTATCAATGACCGTGAACCAGCTGATCGTGATATTGCTATGGTTTTTCAAAATTATGCCCTTTATCCCCATATGACAGTTCGTGGAAATCTAGAATATGGTCTTAAGAATCGTAAAACACCTAAAGATGAAATAAATAGACGTATCACATACGCGGCAAAACTTTTACAAATAGAGCCATTCCTTGATCGTAAACCACGACAATTATCAGGAGGACAACGACAACGCGTTGCAATGGGGCGTGTGATTGTTCGCCAACCACGGGTCTTTCTCTTTGATGAACCGCTCTCAAACCTCGATGCAAAATTGCGGGCGCAAATGTGTATTGAGATTAAAACTCTGCAGCGCTCATTGGGTACAACGAGCCTGTATGTTACCCATGATCAACTGGAGGCTATGACATTAGCCGATAGAATCGTTGTCATGAATAATGGCGCTATAGAGCAAATCGGAACGCCAATGGAAATTTATGATTATCCAGCAACAACATTTGTGGCTGATTTTATTGGTTCTCCTCCTATGAACTTTCTTGATCGCCAAATCCTAGAAAAACACTTAAATCATTCATTGTCTTATAGTGAAGAAACTGATCTTTTAGCCTTTAGACCAGAAGTAATCTTGTTGGGAGAATACCCAGATCAAGGACCTGTCTTTCACACACAAATTGAACTTATCAAACCTGTCGGAACAGGATGCCATGTTTTAACACGTTGGAATGGCAATATTTTCACTATTGAAATAAAAGAGCGGATTACAAGCGACTATGGCGAAAAATTAAGTTTTACTGTTGCTCATCAAAATTTTCATACTTTCAATAAAACCACTGAAAAACGCACAAATATTAAATAAATAGAGTAAAGGCTTTGCTCTTATAAGCAATCTCAGTAAACGCTTCTTACGTTCAAGATCATTTTTAAAGCAAGACATCTTTTGTATTATAGATGTGTGTTATTTCTTTGTACGCAACTGTAAAGCTAAATCAGGTTGATCTGTTGTGATATAATGTACAGGCATATCAAGCCAATGCGATAATCGAGCTCTTCCATTAATGGTCCATACCCCTACAGTAAAACCAGCATCAAGCGCAGATTCAATAAAGTGTCGTGAGACTATGGAGCCATCTAAACTTAGATCAGAATACCCCAATTTTTTCCACTCAGAAAAATGATGATACATATCACCTTCAAAGCTATCAATGCAGGGACCAGATGTTATACCTGCTTCAATGAAGGGACGAAGGCTTACAGGATCAAAACTAATTGCAGAAACCCGATCTTCTAAATTTCGGTTTCTTATCAACGCAAGCGCTTTTTGCGATAAAATCATTTCACGCTCAACTTCACCACATGTTTTAATTTCAAGATGCAGTGCAACATTGGTTGGTGCTAAAAGATCAAGAAGTTCCTCTAATAAAGGAGGAGATTCACTACTCCCTTTTATACAAAGTTGTTTGCGTGTTTCATTATCAATATCGTGAATATATCCGGCTTTGCCAACCAATTGTTCTAAACGAAAATCGTGAAATACAACCACTTCACCACTTTTAAGCAGATGAACGTCGCATTCAACCTCATCCACTCCCAATGCAATTGCATGACGAAATGCTGAAAGAGTATTTTCGGCATAAAGATGCGCTCCACCACGGTGTGCAACAATTTTTTTCTTAGACATGCAAAACTTCATACTTTTCAAGTTTAAATGATATTTGCTAAGATACAAGCGGATAATCGTTTTTTAAAGCCTATACAAGATAAATAATAATTTAAAAAAGCTCTTTTTTAAAAGATTTAAACTTTATTCCAATTACTCCCATTCAATAGTACCAGGAGGCTTTGAAGTTACATCATACACAACACGATTAATACCTCTAACTTCGTTAATAATACGTGCCGCTGTTTTGCTTAAAAACTCCATATTATAGGGATAAAAGTCTGCCGTCATTCCGTCCACAGATGTTACAGCACGAAGAGCACAAACAAATTCATATGTGCGTCCATCACCCATCACACCAACAGTCTGAACAGGAAGAAGAACAGCAAAAGCCTGCCAAATTTCATTATAAAGACCTGCTTTACGAATTTCATCAAGGTAAATTGCATCCGCCTCACGTAAAATTTCTAATTTTTCCCGTGTCACTGCCCCTGGACACCGAATTGCAAGACCGGGACCTGGAAAAGGATGGCGACCAATAAATTGCTCAGGTAATCCTAATTCTCGCCCTAGCGAACGAACCTCATCCTTAAAGAGCTCACGCAACGGCTCTACAAGTTTCATCTTCATCCGTTCCGGCAATCCCCCTACATTATGGTGACTTTTAATTGTTACTGACTGACCAATTGCTGAAACACTTTCAATGACATCTGGATAAAGCGTGCCTTGCGCTAAAAATTCTGCGCCGCCGATTTTTTTAGTCTCCTCTTCAAAAACTTCAATAAAAAGGCGGCCAATCGTTTTGCGCTTTTTCTCTGGATCTGTCTCTCCCTCCAGAGCATTGATAAACATATTAGCGGCATTAACGTGAATAAGCTCTATATTATAATGATCTCGAAATAATGTAAGAACTTCTTCAGCCTCATTCTTGCGCATCAACCCATGGTCCACAAAAATACATGTCAGTTGATCTCCTATTGCTTCATGAAGAAGTACCGCCACAACGGATGAATCCACTCCACCTGAAAGACCACAGATCACGCGATTTTTCCCAACTTTTTTCCGTATTTTTGCAATTGCTTGCTCACGATAAGAGGCCATTGACCAATTACCTTTAAGACCAGAGATTTTATAAACAAAATTTTGCAAAAGCTTTGTACCATCCGGTGTATGAACAACTTCAGGATGAAACTGCACTGCGTAAAGGTGTCTTTTTTCATCGGCAATAGCAGCATAGGGAGCACCTTTTGAGGTTCCTATGACACGAAAACCTTCTGGTAGTGTCGTGACACGGTCACCATGACTCATCCATACTTGATAACAAGAGCCTTTTTTCCATATACCGTCAAAAAGTGCACTCTCTTCTTGTACTTCCAAAAAAGCGCGTCCAAATTCACGCTCAGATCCAGCTTCAACTTTTCCTCCAAGTTGAACACACATGACTTGTTCACCATAACAAACCCCAAGAATAGGAACTCCAAGTTCAAAAACTTCCATTGGAGCACGTGGCGATCCCTCATCGAGAACGGAATAAGGACTCCCTGATAAAATAACCGCTTTAGGTCTTATCCGCTTAATACCTTTTAAAGCCAATTGAAAAGGAACAATTTCACAATAGATACCCATTGCTCGTACCCGCCGCGCGATAAGTTGTGTCACTTGTGAACCAAAATCAATAATAAGAACAGTGTCTGAATGTGAGATGCTCATAGAAAACCAATCAATAATTGTACCAATGCAATTTATTATTCAATCTTTCCCTTTTCACAAGCCTCTTTACTTGAGAAAAATACTTTTCTCGTAAAAAGTTAAGATAAAAAATGCAAAAAACAGATATCAATGTTTTTTTTGTAACACAGACAAAAAGAAACCATCTGTTTTTGTTGTTGCTGGCGATAAGTTAAGTCCGTAATTTGAAAAGATTGGCTGTATCGATGAAGAACTAAAATGTTGCTGCCAAAGTGCATGCATATTTATGGGATAAAAATTGGAGTGCTGTTGAAGAAAATGTGAAATTTGTTCCTCATTTTCATCCACAAAAAGAGAGCACGTAATATAGACTAAACGCCCATTTGGTTTAAGATAATCTATAGCCTCATTCAAGATAGTCTTCTGTTGCGTTTGGCGTTGCCTTACCTGTTCTAATGTCAAACGCCACTTTGTATCTGGTCGCCGCCGCCATGTTCCTGTACCACTGCACGGTGCATCTAGTAAAACTATATCCATCTGCCCTCTTAACGGCTTTAATTCTGCTGCATGACTTCGTGGTTGTACATTACAAACACCAGCACGTCGTAGACGATCAAAAATAGGAGCTAAGCGAGCTTTGTCTGAATCATAAGCATAAATTTGCCCGTGATTTTTCATACAGGCTGCTAAAGCCAACGTTTTTCCACCAGCCCCAGCACAATAATCTAAGATCCGCATATTTGCTTTTGCTTCGACAAGATAAGCAACAATCTGAGATCCAAGATCCTGTATTTCAAAGTGCCCTTGTTGAAAGGCAAATTCCTTTTGAACATTGGGATGACGCTCAAATTTTTCAATCGGTGCAATTCTTAAAGCTTGCGGAAACCACGACAACGACTGAGCTTTGGTTTTCATAAGATCTTTCAGCACCTTCTCCGGCGTTGCCTTCAAGCTATTCACACGTAAATCTACAGGAGGACGTGTTGCTAACGCAGCAGCTTCAATGACCCAATTATCTGCACATACAGGAAGAAGATGTGCTTGACACCACTGAGGAATATCACCACGAATATAATCTGGTGCATCAACTAACCGCTGTTTTTTCCATGATTGACGTTGCCTAACCCCTAAGAGCCGCGGGGCAAATCGATCTCCTTCTAATTCACTATCAATTTGTTCAATTGTCATTTCTCCCGTATCTAATAAGGTCCCGAAAACCATATCCCTCACATCATCACTGGCCAGACGCCATTGTAAAGAATAACGCCGTCTTAAAACATCATAAACAATTGTACCAATAGCTGCACGATCACTTACTCCAGCAAAACGATGTGAAAGCCCCCAAGATTTTAAAACTTCACTTGCAGAACAATGCCGTGTTTCTATCTCGCGTAGAATATCTATTGCCGCGCGCAAACGCCCACCTAAGCGCATTTATTTCTCCGATTTGAATTTTTATAAGTCTTTAAAGAATGTAAAAAATTATTTTTCTTAACTTCAATGATTTTTTTACCATGTAAAGTTCACATTGTACGATCAATGATTCTAATCATCGTTTTTTATAGAATTTCAAATTCTTTATTTCATATACTAATCATTCGTATTTTTATCATTTAAAATGTATGTGCATTCCTTTGATACAAAAAAGTAGCTTAGAACTTTAAAATCCTTTTTCCAATGTGCGTGTACAAAAGTCATAAAATCTTTATGATTTAAGAAATTAATTTTTCATAGTGCTCTATAAACAGCACATAAAATCAAATAGCTATCATTTTAAAATGCTTTCTTTCGTAAAAAATGGAAAAACACTTCTATCAAGACTCATACATCCATTTCTCTCCTGAAAAAATATTAACTTTTTAGAAAACACCTGGAACCACTACTTAGCATGACCGTTTTTATTGTAATGGCCTTAAGCCAGATAATTTAAAAGGAGAAAATAATGAATACTTACAATAATGGGAAAACAACTTCATCTAAAAGTCGTAACAATACAACACCCTCAAACAATGGAAAGAAATCCATCCAAAGTGATCAGACTAACACTCGCCAGCGTGCGTCAAAGACGGGGCGAAAGACTACAAAAAGCTAATTCCCTTAATTTCATATAACCTTTAGAAAGAATTGGGATATAAATCTCCAATTCTTTCCCTCTTTAGGATTCTTGCACCAAATCACAAAGAGAAAAATAGCAGCCTTTGTGTATTTTCTCAAAAGATTTACACCATACAACAGAACTATAAACTCTTACACATCAAACAGGACCCCGATAATTTGGACTCTCCCGTGTGATAGCAACATCATGTGTATGGCTTTCGTGGAGCCCAGCATTGGTGATACGAACAAACGTTGCTTTTTCATGAAACTCTGTTAAATCCTTTGCACCAACATACCCCATTGAAGCACGTAACCCACCAGCAAGCTGATGTAAAACCGATGCTATAGGACCTTTATAAGCCACTTGCCCCTCTACACCTTCAGGAACCAATTTAAGCTCATCGCGCACTTCATCCTGAAAATAGCGATCTGCCGATCCTCTCGCCATAGCACCTACTGATCCCATACCCCGATAGGCTTTAAAAGACCGCCCTTTATAAAGATAAACTTCACCAGGGCTTTCATCTGTACCTGCTAAAAGGGAACCAATCATAGCAGCACAAGCTCCACCTGCTAAAGCTTTAGCAAAATCACCTGAAGCTTTAATCCCACCATCAGCAATAATAGGAATACCAGCTTTTTCAGCAACTTCTACAGCATTAATAATAGCTGCAAGTTGAGGCACACCAACACCTGCAACAATTCGTGTTGTGCAAATAGAGCCAGGACCAATACCAACCTTTACCGCATCTGCACCACTATCAATTAACGCCTGCGTTGCTTGAGAAGTTGCTACATTCCCAGCAATAATAGCTGTAGAACACGCCATCTTTTTAATGCGCTCAACGGTGTCTAGCACACGTTGAGAGTGTCCGTGCGCTGTATCAATCACCAGCACATCTACACCTGCGTCAATGAGCCGTTCAGCACGCTCAATCCCATCATTCCCCACACTACTGGCAGCTCCAACACGCAAACGACCTTGAGAATCTTTCGCTGCATTTGGATTTAATTGTGCTTTTTCAATATCCTTAACGGTTATCAAACCAACACAACGATTTTGTTCATCGACAACCAATAATTTTTCAATACGGTGGTGATGTAAAAGATACTTCGCTTCACTGAGTCGAACATTTTCACGGACCGTAATCAAATTCTCATGCGTCATCAATTCATAGATTTTCTGTTTTGGATCCGATGCAAAACGCACGTCTCTGTTCGTCAAAATGCCAACAAGCTGTCCAGCAGTCTCACCTTTAACGTCATTTTTAACAACTGGAATACCTGAAATACCATGAGAGCGCATCAAAGCTTTCGCTTTTTCAAGGGTTGCATCTGGACCAATTGTTACTGGATTAACAACCATACCCGATTCAAACTTTTTTACCTGACGCACTTCTTCAGCTTGCTCTGCAGCAGACATATTACGATGAATAACACCAAGACCCCCAGCTTGAGCCATAGCAATTGCCAAACGCGATTCTGTTACAGTATCCATTGCAGCAGAAAGCAAAGGCAAATTTAGCGTAATATCAGCTGCAATACGTGTTCTAAGATCTACTTGGCTAGGCATAACAAGAGAATGACCCGGCTGTAAAAGCACATCATCAAAAGTCAGTGCCAATGCACCCGTTCCTGTTTCAACAATTTTTGCCATAGCCAAATTCCTTTTATAACAAAACACCGCAAGGTGTTTTAAACAACTGCGGTTTTCATACGTTGCGGATTGGCAAACAATTATGCCATGTTACAAAAAAAATGAAAAGAAAAATTAAAATAATTCTCCCATTATAGTTTATAAAATCTACAATTGTGATTCAATCGGTAACCAACTTATTATTTTAGCAAACGCACGGCGCCAAAAATTGCTTTCTGGCTCACAATCAACACTATACTGTTTTTCATTTTCAATAAAATCCCAATAAATACGATTATTATCACCAAGACGCAGATGATAACTCATTTCGCCTGTTGTTTCTTCAGAAAAAAGCAAATCTAACCTCGCTGTAATCGGTGCACATTCAAAAAGAATGCCCATTTCCGTATTCAGTGCCGCTGATCTAGGATCAAAATTTAAAGATCCAATAAAAGCAGTTTTACGATCAACTAAAAAAGCTTTGGTGTGTAAACTTGCCTTACTTGATCGAAAGAGTCGCAATCCTCGAGTATTTCCATCCGGTTTTAATTCATAAAGCTTAACACCATTTCTCAATAACGCTTTACGATACGGCACATAACCACCATGTACCAATGCTACATCCGTTGCAGCTAAGGAATTTGTAAGAATTTTGACATCAACACCCCTTGAAACCAATTTGCTAAAATTCTGCGTCCCTACCTTACCTGGTACAAAATAAGGTGACGTAATCTGAACTGTTCTTTTAGCCTCCCCTATAACTTGTGAAAGCGCCTTCATGAGCCAATTTCCTGCCTTTTTGCGCAATGCTTTTTCCGGAGGATCAGAAAGAACTACAACTTTATCTGCTAAAAATAACCGCTTTCCTGTTTGAATAAAACAGTCAAAATTAATATGCTCCTTGATATAATCTAAATAAACTTTTGCAACCTTGGAATCGCGAAATTCTTGTAATTTATTCTTCCAATAGCTAAAGTCACTGGTACTTTTAGGAACAACCAGAGTATGAATTGGTAAAACAACAGCACTATTCCAAAAATCATCAAAGATATTTTCCACCTTTTTAACTGAGGGACCGATTAACATCAAATCCAAATCTCGAAAATGCGATTCTTCACCAGCGTCAAAATAAGAATCTGCAAGGTTGCGTCCTCCTACAAAAGCCACTCGACCATCGACAATAAAAGCTTTATTATGCATTCTGCGTGTGACAGTAATTGCTCGCAATATAATCTCTAAACCACGACGTAAACCACCTTTACGTGATCGCCCTGGATTAAACATTCTCACCTCAATCTGAGGATGTTTATCTAGGGCAATATAAGCTGGATCACGAGCCTGAGCATTAATATCATCTAAAAGAAGGCGTACCCGAACACCACGATCAGCTGCTTCTACTATTTCACTTAATAATAAGCGCCCTGTTAAATCATCGTCCCAAATATAATACATCAGATCAAGGCTACGCCCCGCCTGTGCTGCTCCTATCGCACGAATACAAAAGGCATCCAAATTGCTGGTGATGAGTGAAAGGGCATCTTTATCAACTCCTAATCCATCTTTTTCTTTTGCTAATTTACTTACTATCCGATCAAACTTGGTTTCATCTTTCTTAACAGATAAGGCATAAGAACACACCCCCCTCGCACTTTTAACAAAACGCCCATATGTGTAAATCGCCAACATAGACGCAACAAAAAAAAATGCGATAAAACCGATAACAATCTGTAACAGTGTCAAAGAAAATCAACTTTCTATTTTTAAAGCCATTGCACCATCATCGATACCAGCCACAGCATTAAAATCAATAATCCCATCTTAATTAGATCCAATAGAATGCCATCTCTTGCTTAAGAGAATATAAACTCAATATCAATGATTATAGAATTTTAGTTTCAGGACTAAAAAAGTGTGAAAGTTATCTCTTCTCATTAAATGTAAAATGAGCTAAAATGGTAAAAATTGAAACAAGAAAAAAGACTTGAAAAGAACAGCACAAATAAAATCAATATTTATTGACTTTTTAAAATTATCGCCAATGTTTTAATTCTCTATAATAAAAAACATCTCTTCAAAAGATCCCCCTCCCCGCCACTGCTTTTACCAAAAAATACTGCATTTTTTCTAAAAAGCACACTTTTCATCAATAAAAATTCATTGTGGATTCTCTTTCTGTTCTCGGTTTTTTATTGCTTTCAATTCCTCCATTTTTCGATAAAGTGTAGAGCGACCGATATGAAGACGCCGAGCAATCTCGCTCATATGTCCCTTATAATGTTTAACCGCCTTCTCAATAATATCATGTTCCATCTCTGCAAAAGTGCGAACATGCCCATCAGAATTTAAAAGTTGTATTGATTCTTGTTTATGTCCTCTTTGAACATCGTTCTCAATGATATTTGGAACACTCATTAGCGGACTCCCCATTAATTGAGGAAAGTCCCTAACTGTTAACAATGGCCCCTCACTGAGTAAAACCGCGCGAAACAAAAATTTCTCAAGCTCATCCCGATTACCAGGCCAATCATACTGCATAAGCAATGAAAGAGCTGATCCAGCTAAACCATGGACATGTGATCGCCCTGTTTCCATAATAATGCGATCAATCAAATTTTGCGTAAGTTCTGGAAAATCATCTCTTAATTCCCGTAAAGCAGGAACGCTGATCGATAACTGAGAAAATTGTTCACATAAACTGCGCGAAAAATAACCCTCTTTCACCAAATCTGAAAGCCGCGATGTTGAAATCGTTATAAGACGAAAAGGAGGAGGATTATCCTTGGTTGCTTTTTCCCTCTCTTGAAGATAATTCGCCAAGCGCTTTTGCTGTATGGGCTCAAGTCGATCAACATCGCAAAGGCAAAGTGTTCCTTTCTCAAGAGAAGAGACCAATGGTAAAAACTCTTTAAACCACTGGCGATTTTCTTCTTCTGGATCAACAATAGCTGAACATTGAAAGCGAATAAAAGCGCCCTCCGATGACAAACCTTCATGGTGAATAATGCGCGCTAATGTTTCGCGATCAGTTCCATTTTCACCTTCTATCAAAAGATTTTGTAAGGAATCTGCTGCCTTCCTCGATTGTTCCAAAACTCTCTGCATTGGCCTGCTTTTTACACAGAGATCAGAAAACCGCAAATGATTCTCATTTTTTCGCCGAATATAACAAACTTCACGCTCTAATGCAGAAATAAGAGCAAGAATATCCAAAGTGACTCTCAACCGTAATGACGTAACTGGATAAATCCAATAATCAACAGCTCCAGCTGTTAAAGCTTTCTGGAGTAAGCTTTGATTCTCTTGTTGTGCTATCACAACAATAGGAACAGAAACACCAGCAACTCTAATCATTTTAATCAAATCACCCACACTCAAATCACTCATAGCGACATCAAGAAGTGCAAGCATAATATTTCTACGTCTGTGTAAAAGATCAATCGTACGTAAACCATTTTCTGCTTCAATGACACGGTGGCCAAAACCTCGGAGCATTGCAGAAAGCTCTATACGTTTTCCATAATCTTCACTCGCAACAAGAATAGGACCAACCATAATTTTAATAATCTCCTTTGAGACTACTAAACGGCTTAATGTAAAAATTGTTGTAAACCATAAGAAATATTTCACCTCTTGTGTTTTATCTACGGTATTTCATCAAGCTGTTAATTAAATACAACATTAAGGCATTTTTTTCCATTGTTTTGCTGTTTCATTGATTTTCATAAAATTTTTTATATTGACTCATGGAATAATTTAACAATGTTATAGAAGCTAAAAAGCAAAGTAACATAAATAGAGATAATAAATGAAACAGACCTGCCGTATTTTATGTCTTACAATCATCGCTTTAACATTAGGTGCCTGTGGTTCTTCACAATATTACAGGCAAAATGTACCAGATGGAATTGACGGTAAATGGATTGATGAAAATGGTATTATTTCTTCTTTTCGCAATGGCGTTTTTGAAACACGTGCAGCAGATACAGAAGAAAAACTATCAGAAGGGACATATAATTATGTTAGTCCTCAACATATAGAAATTGAAATACGCTCCATTCTCCGTGGAACAATATCGAAAGCCAATTGTATGATCTCACGCGATGCAACACATCTTTTCTGCACATCACATATAGGATCACAATTTTCTCTCAAGAGAAAATTTTAGATAAAATATAAAGCTAAAAATGCTATTCAATAGAGTGACGTATGTATCAAGAGAGGGCCCTTTTTCCTTTTGACACAAGTCTTCGTTAAGATACGCAACCTACTGATACCGCATTCTGACAATAAAATCTGCAAATATTATTGAATACAAAAGCACCTGTTTTTTCGAGAAACACCCATCGTTGCCATACAATAAAATTTTATCTTTTTGTTTTTGAATCTGTTTTATTCCAAAATAAAACTTTATCTGATGTGTGTACACCAACTTATGCCGCACCAATACGTAAAAGATCATGGAAATGAACAATTCCTACTGGTTTTTTGTTCTCAACCACAAAAAAAGCACCGATGTGATGATCATTAATAAAAGCTGTTGCCGCACCGACCAGTGTATTGGGCTCTACAATTTTAGGATTTTTTGTCATTATCTCATCAACATTAAATTTTGATAAGTTGAAGTGAATGTTGCGTGCAAGATCACCATCGGTCACAATCCCAATTAATTCACCTTTTTGATTCACAACACCAACACAACCAAAATGCTTTTCAACCAAAATATTCATCGCTTCAATCATAGTTGCTCCCTGCACAACCAAAGGGATGCGATCACCTTCATGCATAATATCACGCACATATTTTAAGCTTGCACCAAGAGAACCACCAGGATGATAAATTTTGAAATCCGTTGCCGTAAAACCACGCATTTCTAGAAGAGCAACAGCTAATGCATCACCCATTGCTAATTGCATAATTGTTGAAGTTGTAGGAGCAAGTCCGTGAGGACAAGCTTCCTCTATCTTTGGCAATAAGAGTACGATATCAGCTTGTCGCCCTAACACAGAGTGCTCACCCGATGTCATCGCAATAAGTGGTGTGCGAAAGCGTGCAGCATGATTAATAATGCCACTTAATTCCAAAGTTTCACCAGACCACGACAAGGCAAGAATAACATCATCGGGTCCAATCATACCAAGATCACCGTGATTAGCTTCTGCGGCATGAACAAAAAAGGCAGGTGTCCCTGTTGAAGCTAAGGTTGCAGCAATTTTTGTTCCTATATGACCACTCTTTCCAAGACCAGTAATCACCACATGACCATTAGCATTTCTAATAGTTTGAACAGCAGTTTTAAAGGAAGAAGAAAGACTTCCCAAAAGAGCGGTTTCAAGAGCTTCAAGCCCTCGCTTTTCACTCGCAAGCGTTTTTAGTGCTGATGTAATAGCACCCTGCAAAGCTATATGAGGAACTGGTATTGTCATAATTAAATTTGATAAATGAAATTAAAAGAGAGATCTACAATCATTTTTCAACCTTAATGATTTCTAGTAATTTTTTTAACGAAGCAGAAACTTGGCTACGCATGTCAGCACATGCTAAAGAAAATGCAACATTAGCTTCAATAAAACCAGCTTTAGAACCGCAATCAAAGGTGAGTCCTTCTAACTGGAAACCAAAAAAGTCCTGCTCATTTGAAAGCCTTACCATCGCATCTGTTAATTGAATTTCATTTCCTGCCCCTCGTTCTTGATTGGAGAGAATATCAAAAATTTCTGGTTGCAAGATATAACGTCCATTAATATATAAATTGGATGGTGCACTCCCTTTTGTTGGTTTTTCTATCATTTTTGTGATTTCAAAACCGTTTGCAATCTGTTTACCTTGTCCAACAATACCATATTTATGTGCTTCACTAGGATCGCACTCTTGAACGGCAATAATATTTCCCCCTCCGGTTTTCTCATAAAGATTGATCATCTCAGAAAGGCAGCCCTTTTTAGCTTGTATAAGCATATCTGGTAACAATAAAGCAAAAGGCTCATTCCCAACTAATTCACGCGCGCACCAAAGAGCATGTCCTAGCCCCAAAGGCTGCTGTTGCCGCGTAAAAGAAGTTGTCCCTGGTGGAGGCTGTAAACCGTGTAAACGCTCAAGTTCTTCTTTTTTACCACGTTCAGCAAGAGTTGTATATAACTCAACTTGGGCATCAAAATAATCTTCAATAACTGCTTTATTGCGTCCAGTAACAAAAATAAAATGCTCAATACCAGCCTCACGCGCCTCATCTACAACATATTGAATAACTGGCTTATCAACAACTGTTAGCATTTCTTTAGGAATTGTTTTTGTTGCAGGGAGAAAACGTGTGCCAAGACCAGCCACAGGGAATACTGCTTTCCGGATTTTATGCACTCTCACCTTCCTGCTCCTCATTGATCACATAACTCATTGATTTCATTTAATATATATTTTTACTAAATGGTAAAAGAGATATCTTATTGTTATTTTACCATTATAATGGACAGGAAAAAGATGCAAGGATGTGATAATGTATTAAAGATATTCCTTCAAAACAAATAACCTATTTCAACCTTTCTTATTCATTTGAATCTATCATTAATAAAACCACATATACAAATGAATTCTTGCACATAAAAATACTGAAATATTGAGGGGAATTAAAAAATGAAAAAAACAGAATCTAAAACTTTCTCTTCTTTAGAGAAATCGATAAGGTGGAAAACTCTTATTATAGGTTTGGCTGTTTTTCTTTCTGCTTTTTTAATGTTTGTTACATCATTTTTATATGCCGGTAATGGTTTTAAACACTGGATTAAAGAGTTTAAAAAAATAGCTCTCGCCAATAATATCTCATCTTCTACATTTGACATGGCTTTTAAAAATGTTAACGCAATTGATCCAGAAGTTTTAGAACGAGCTGCATACCAGCCAGAATTTGTTGATCATCCATGGAATTATTTTGATAATCGTGTTCATGATTTTGCTATTTCAGAAGGGCAACGCCAAGCTCAAAAATGGAAAAACTGGCTTCCTCAAATTGAGAAACGTTTTGGTGTTGACCGTAATATTCTCCTAGCCATTTGGTCAATGGAAAGTAATTATGGAAAAATTTTAGCAAATAAAAGTGTCATGCGTGATACCATTCGTTCACTTGCAACCCTAGCCTATGCTGACAAAAAACGTGCAAAATACGCACACACACAACTCATAGCTGCCATGAAAATTCTCCAACGTGGTGAAATTACACGTGCACAACTTACTGGATCTTGGGCCGGCGCAATGGGGCATACGCAATTTATTCCAAGCAGTTATCTCGCTTATGCCATTGATATGGATGGGGATGGACGACGAGATATCTGGAATTCTGTTCCAGATGCCCTTGCAACCGCTGCTAACCTGCTCCACATGAATGGTTGGCAACCTAACTTCCTTTGGGGAGTAGAAGTTAAATTGCCGCAAGGAAAAAATCTTCCTGGGGATTGGCATTCCTTTGAACAGTGGGCAAAATTAGGCGTAAAACACGCAAATGGAGAGCCCTTACCTTCATTATCTGAACAAGCAATATTGAAGTATCCAGATGGGCTAAAAGGACCTGTGTTCTTAGTAACAAAAAATTACTTTGTGCTTAAACATTATAATAATGCAGATCGCTATGCTTTAGCGGTCGCCCTTCTTGCTAACCGTATTGCTGGACACCCTGGACTGATTCAGGATTGGCAACGACCATTCAAACCTCTTACTTTCCATGAACGCAAAGAATTGCAATCACGTTTAATGGCGCTTGGCTATTATAAAGGAGAAATTGATGGCAAAATTGGCACCGTCTCTCGAAAAGCACTTAAAGATTTTCAACTGCGCCACGGCTTAACGACAAATGGATATCCAACCCCTGAAGTTCTCTTTCTTCTTCGAAAACAATAATTTGGAGTAAAGTGTTTGTCTTATTTCCGATCAATATACTTAATCTTCTTGCTTTTCTCTCTCTTCACTGTGAGTGTTATGCAACCGTCTCCAAGTAAAGCGACAAATTTTTTTAAGTGGTTGTTAGAACATAACAAACAAGAGCAACTACAACAATACCCAAAAATTATAGAACAGAAGAGATACAAACCACCCAAAAAAACTATAATACAAAAATCTGTAAAAAAGCTAAAAGAAGAAAATGCAAAACGTATTCTTGTCATAGGGGACTTTGTAGCTTCTGCTGTTGCCGACGCTCTTAAGAAGCTGTTTATCGATAAGAGTGATATCATCGTCATAAATCATACAATACCAAATTCTGGTTTAATCCGTACTGATCAAACTTCTTGGAAAAATAATATTTCTAAACTTATTGAGAAAAATAAACCCGATGCGACTGTTATAGTGATTGGTGCCAATGATAATCAAACAATAACAACATCTTATGGCATATTCAGTCCAATTCAGCCAGAATGGCTCAATATCTACAAACAAAGAATTTCCGAAATTGCTGAAGACCTTCACACTTCAGGAAAACCGTGGATATGGATGGGACAACCTACTTTTGGAAATGATGATTTGACACAAAAAATGAAAATCTTCAATGAGCTCTACAAGCAAGAAACAGAAGAAGCAGAAGGATATTTTGTCGATGTTTGGGATGGTTTCATTGATGAACAAGGGCAATTTTCTTTTTCAGGCTATGATATAAATGGAAAAGTTGTTAGATTACGCTCTCGTGATGGTATTCATTTTACTTCTGAAGGAAAGAGGAAACTTGTTTCTTATTTAGAAAAAAAATTGGAAAATATTTTAAATTTTCATACACTTTCCCATGAAAATTCACTTTTTATCAATGTTAACACGCCCAAAATTATGCAAGAAACACAGAATATTGAGCGTCAATCTCCAATAACCCTCCATGATATTGCACAACAAAATACTGGATTGCTCAATAAAATAGATCAAAGCTTTATAAAAAGATCATGGCTTCCAGCAAATGGTCATCAGAAAGACCGCGCTGATAATTTTTCTTTCCCTTGATACTTTTAAAACAGAAGCTTGTCATTTGCAGAGCACATGACAAGATTCTGTTCATATGATCATAATGAAGTAATAATTTGCATCAATCTCAATTGCAGAAAAGAATATAACAACGGTATGGCTCTTGCACCATACCATTATCTTTTACAGCCCTCGTTTTTTTATCATAGCTTCTGGTGATGGCAATCGTCCCCGAAAAGCTTTATAGAGTTCCTCTGGATCATGGCTTCCCCCAGCAGAATAGATAAAACGCTTTAAGCGATCAGCAAGTTCTGAATCAAAAACATCACCGGTTTCTTCAAAAGCTTGAAACGCATCGGCATCGAGTACTTCCGACCACATATAAGAATAGTACCCAGCAGCATAACCATCTCCTGAAAATATATGGGTAAAATGCGGAGGACGATGACGCATGATAATGGTATTGAGCATTTGCAACTTTTCTAATTCTTGGCGCTCAAATAGTGTTGAATCAGTTATTGTTTTTCCTTTATGAAAAGCCATATCCACGAGAGCGGATGCGGTAAATTCAACCGCAGCAAAACCAGCATTAAATCTCTGTGCGGATAGAACTTTATCCATTAATGTTTGTGGCATAGGAAGCCCTGTTTTTACATGCGTAGCATAAGATTTTAAAGTCTCTGGTACAGTTAACCAATGTTCGTAAAGCTGAGAAGGAAGTTCAACAAAATCACGCGAAACGGATGTTCCTGCTACAGATGGCCATGTTACATCAGAAAGCAAACCATGTAATGCATGGCCAAATTCATGGAAAAGCGTACGTGCATCATCAAGTGATAAAAGTGCAATATCTTCTTTAGGTGGCTTAGCAAAATTACAAACATTGTAGATAATAGGCTTTTGTCCGCCATTCAATTTATGTTGCGATTGTAAACTACTCATCCACGCACCAGAACGTTTTGAAGGACGCGCAAAATAATCCCCAATGAAATGCCCAAGCAGGCTTCCATCAGATTTTTTCACTTCCCACAAACGCGCATCAGGATGCCAAAGTGTAAGAGCGCTTTTTTCTTCAAATGTAATGCCAAAGAGTTTTTCTGCTACCCCAAAAGCTGCTTTAATCATGCGATCAAGTTGAAAATAATATTTAATTTCAGATCCATCGAAAGAAAATTTTTCAGCGCGCAGTTTTTCAGCATAATAACGCCAATCCCAAGCTTCTAAAGTCTCGTTGCTTCCTTGATTGTGTGCAAAATTTTGCAATTCAATTTGTTCGCTAGAAGCTTTCGCTCTTGCCCGTTCCCATACAGATGTAAGCAAATCCATAACCGCATCAACACTTTTAGCCATTGTATTATCAAGTTTTAAATCTGCAAAGGACTTATATCCTAACAATTTAGCCTTCTCATCACGAAGCGCAATAATTTCTAAAATAATTGACCGATTATCGTTCTCGTTATCATTTTCACCACGTTTGGCCCAAGCTTGAAATGCGACTTCACGCAAATCACGGCGCTGAGAAAATTTCAAAAAAGGATCAATAATTGAGCGTGCTAATGTTAATGCATGTCTCCCCTCATGCCCCCTTTCGCGCGCAATTTCCTTCATTGAAGCAATAAGATCATCAGGCAAACCACATAAATCTGTTTGTTCTAAAAATAAAACCCATTCAGCTTCATCTTTTAAAACATTCTGGCCAAAAGTAGCATTTAAAAAAGCAAGTTTCTCATTAATTTCTGCAAGCCGTTTTTTATCCTCTTCATCAAGTTTTGCACCATTGCAAACAAACTTTTTCCACCATAATTCAAGTACACGTTTTGTTTCACTATCATACATGCCTTGCTGTGACTGCTTATAAAGCACATCTATTTTCGCAAATATTCGTGCATCCATCATAATTTTGGAAGAATAACGAGAAAGTTTTACAACAAACTCTTGTTCTAATTTCTGAATCAACGCATTACTATGTGCACTTGAACGCAAGAAAAATATTGAACAAACACGATCAAGTGCTTTGCCAGAAAGCTCAAAAGGTTGCAAAAAATTCTCAAGAGTCGTTGGTTCTTGCACCGTAGCAATAGTCTCTAGTTCTTGTTCTGCTTCTTGAAGAGCCTGTTCAAAAGCGGGTTTAAAATCTTCGTCACTTATTAAAGAAAAATCAGGAAGCCCTGAAAATCCCTTCCAGTCCAGCACTGCTGCTTTTGTCATAATATTCTCTCTCTCCATTATGAATTTAATGTATAACGATTACCTTTACGACACAAATTGATAATATACTAAAACTATTGTGTGAACTTCAAAAATGCCTTTCAGATCTTTCTCTCTTAAAGGCAGAAATCAGGAATATCACTCTTATTTAAGAGGTAAACAAAAATGAAAATTTCTCTATGTCTGAATTCATGAAATTGTTTATAACCTGTAATCTATCCTTGACTTTATTTTAAATATTAACAATTGGAGGAATATAATTGGGGAGGGCTTTTTTAAAACTTCCATAACTTTTTTTATCCTATCCTAGAATAATTATATTCTCCCATCCTTCGGAAGGTACTTTATTATGACTGAAATTAAAACGACCTTCGACTTTAAAAATTCTTCACCTGAAGTCCTCGCCGAGGAATTAAAAAATTATCATTTTGCTGATTCGATTGATATCATCAATGATCTCGATATCATGGAACGCGTAGCTATTCTTAGCCTTTTACCCCTTGATTATACAATTGAGCTTTTTGACAAACCAGAACTTGAACAATCAGCAGCGATTCTTGAACTTCTTCCTGTTAATCGTTCAGTTGAAATTCTTGATGGCATGTCGGCTGACGCTGCTGCCGATGTCTTTCAGGAAATGGATAAGGAAACCCGCAAAAAGCTTTATGTATTGCTTAAACCCTTAACGCGTGCTGAACTCAAAAAACTTACAAGCTATCCTGATCATACAGCGGGTGCACTTATGACAACTGAGTTCATAGCTGTCCCCGCAAACTGGACCGTAAAAAAAACGTTGGATCATATTCGTGATGTTGAACGAACACGTGAAACAGTTTATACAAGCTATGTCATCGATCCCAAAACAGGCACTCTTCTCAAGGCTGTTTCGCTGCGTAACCTTATCCTTGCCTCACCTGATGATCAAATTCTCAATGTTTCTAACCATGACACACCTATTGCAATCTCTCCCTTCACACATCACGAAGATATTGCCCGTCTTTTTCAGCGTCATGACCTTCTCTCTGTACCAGTTATTGATGAGAGTAATCATGTCATTGGTATTGTAACCGTCGATGACGTCCTTGATACAATGGTTGATGAAATGAGTGAAGATGCCTATAAATTTGGAGGTATGGAAGCTCTTGATAAGCCCTATATGCAAATCAACTTTCTAGGGATGATGAAAAAACGTGGTGGTTGGCTTGCATTACTTTTTCTTGGCGAAATGCTAACAGCCAGTGCTATGCAATATTTCGAAACAGAACTTGAAAAAGCCATCACTCTCACACTCTTTATCCCCCTCATCATGAGTTCGGGAGGAAACTCTGGTTCTCAAGCAACATCCCTTATTATTCGCGCTTTAGCTCTACGTGAATTGACACTTAAAGATTGGTGGAAAATCATACTCCGTGAAATTCCAGCAGGAATATCCCTTGGTCTTTTACTTGGCGTTATTGGAATGATGCGTATTGCTCTTTGGCAAGAGCTTGGTATTTACAACTATGGTGAACATTGGATTTTTATTGCCATAACGGTAGGTGCTGCTTTAGTTGGAATTGTCACCTTTGGTTCTTTATCCGGCTCCATGCTTCCCTTTATCCTTAAACGTTTTGGATTTGATCCAGCAAGCGCTTCCGCTCCTCTTGTTGCAACTTTAGTGGATGTTATGGGAATCGTGATCTATTTTTCTGTTGCCTCCTTTATCTTGTCTGGAACTCTCCTCTAAGAGGAAAAGCAAAAACGCTCTCCTCATACAACTTAAAATCTTTGTTTTGTAAGCAAAATGTTGATTTTTTTTAAATATAAAATAGCATTATGCATTTTAAATAAGTTCTTTTAAGATTGCCATAATTCACTGTTTAAAATGCTTTTATTATGAATAAACACAAAATATTCAACGACCCTTCAAGAGAGAAATTTTAGAAAAAATCGAATATATATTAACGTAATGTTTTAATAAAAGGACGTAAAAAACCTTTTATACAAAAGTGAAAATCGTAAAAACCTACACTTGAATCGATTAAAAAGGTTCCAAAAGCAGGAATGTTACTGCAAAAAATATAATAAAATCAATAACAAATAAATTTCTTGCTGCTAAGAAACAGTAAGTGATTGAATTGTTTTTCTTATCCCTCTTCCAAAATTATAAAAAAACATGTAAAAGGCTCTGTAATAGTAAGGTAAGGAGCGCAAAGGCGTTGCTTCAAATGAAATCTCATTAAACGAAAAGAAGAAAATTTATGCAATTGCGTAATATCGCCATCATTGCCCATGTTGACCATGGCAAAACAACACTTGTAGACGAGCTTCTCAAACAATCAGGAAACTTTCGTGATAACCAGCGTACCAGCGAACGTATGATGGATTCAAACGATATTGAAAAAGAACGTGGAATTACAATTCTAGCAAAAGTAACGTCCGTCGTTTGGAAAGATACCAGAATTAACATTGTTGATACACCAGGTCACGCTGACTTTGGTGGAGAAGTTGAACGTATTTTGAACATGGTCGACGGAGCAATCGTGCTTGTTGATGCTGCTGAAGGCCCAATGCCACAAACAAAATTTGTCGTTGGAAAAGCATTAAAAGTAGGTTTACGTCCAATTGTTGCTATCAATAAAATTGATCGAGCTGATGCACGAGCCGATGAAGTTATCAATGAGGTTTTTGATCTTTTTGCTGCTCTTGATGCAACCGATGAACAACTTGATTTCCCTATTCTTTATGGATCAGGTCGTGATGGATGGATGGCTGAATCTCCTGAAGGACCGAAAGATCAAGGATTGAGCCCTTTATTTGATCTTGTAACTCGCCATGTTCCTTCTCCTAATGTAGCGGAGGGACCATTCCGTATGATCGGAACTATTCTTGAAGTAGATCCATTTCTTGGGCGAATTATTACAGGACGCATTCATTCGGGCTCGATAAAACCCAATCAAAGTGTCAAAGTTCTTGGGCAAGATGGAAAACTTTTAGAAACTGGACGTATTTCAAAAATTTTGGCATTTCGTGGACTAGAACGACAACCTATTGAAGAAAGTGTTGCTGGTGATATTGTAGCAATTGCTGGTCTACAAAAAGGGACTGTTGCTGATACTTTCTGTGATCCCACGATCAATGAACCTCTCACCGCCCAACCCATTGATCCTCCTACTGTTACGATGAGCTTTCTCGTCAATGATAGTCCCCTTGCTGGAACTGAAGGCGATAAAGTAACAAGCCGTGTCATCCGTGATCGTTTGTTAAAAGAAGCAGAAGGGAATGTAGCCCTTAAAATTGAAGAATCAGCTGATAAAGATTCTTTCTATGTCTCAGGACGAGGGGAATTGCAACTTGCAGTTCTCATTGAAAATATGCGCCGTGAAGGGTTTGAGCTTAGTGTTTCACGACCACGCGTTGTTATGCAAAAAGATGAAAACGGAGCAACTCTTGAGCCAATCGAAGAAGTTGTTATCGATGTTGATGAAGAATATTCCGGAACTGTTGTTCAAAAAATGTCCGAACGTAAAGGTGAAATGGTTGAATTGCGCCCTTCTGGAGGAAATCGTGTCCGTCTTGTCTTTTATGCACCAACGCGAGGCCTCATTGGTTACCAATCAGAGCTTTTAACTGATACACGTGGTACAGCCATTATGAATCGCCTTTTCCATGCCTATGAGCCTTATAAAGGAGACATTGGTGGTCGCGTTAATGGTGTTATGATTTCAAATGATAACGGTGAATCTGTCGCTTATGCTCTTTTTAATCTTGAAGATCGTGGACCTATGGTGATCGATGCCGGTGTTAAAGTCTATCAAGGTATGATTATTGGTATACACTCACGTGATAACGATTTAGAAGTGAATGTTTTAAAAGGAAAAAAGTTAACCAATATGCGTGCTTCTGGAAAAGATGAAGCCGTAAAATTAACCCCTCCAATTAAAATGACATTAGAACGTGCTCTAGCTTGGATACAAGATGATGAATTGGTAGAAGTAACTCCTAAAAATATTCGTCTACGCAAACTCTATTTAGATCCCAATGAACGCAAACGTTTTGAAAAAACACGCGCATCAATTTCAAGCTAACTTTATGGCTTTTTCAATCAAATATTTATTGTATTTAGCTTCATCATTCCAGAAAGGATGTTTCCATGAATATTAAAGAAATCCCCGTGGGTAAAAATCCACCTGAAGATATCAATGTTATTGTAGAAGTCTCTCTTGGTGGTCAACCAATAAAATATGAGATGGACAAAAAATCGGAAGCCTTATTTGTTGATCGTTTTCTCCATACATCAATGGTTTATCCAGGAAATTACGGCTTTGTCCCACATACACTTTCAGATGATGGTGATCCTATTGATGTTCTTATCTGTAATACCCGTCCACTAATTCCTGGTTGTGTTATTAATGTTCGCCCTATCGGTGCTCTCATGATGGAAGATGATGGTGGTAAAGATGAAAAAATTATTGCTATTCCTACTCCAGAATTAACAAAACGTTATATCAATATTCATAATTATACAGATCTTCCTGAAATTACCCTAAAACAAATTGAACACTTCTTTGAGCATTACAAAGATCTTGAGCCTGGGAAATGGGCTAAAATTGAAGGTTGGCGGGATAAAAATTTTGCACATGAACTGATTAAACAAGCCATTGAGCGCAATAAGCAATAAAAAAATATAATCATCGCAAAAAATAAAGCCTGTTTTTTGAATAGGCTTTATTACTTTGAGATATCATCTTCTAAAGATTGCCATATCTGCTTTAGCTTTTCCAAGTGTGTTGAAAAATAAAGCTGCTTGTAGCGAGATGTTGCACCGCTTTTCAAAGAAATACAGGAAGATGGTACTTTCCATTGCTTCGATAAAAATTGAATGAGAGCCTTATTTGCCTTTCCAGCTTCAGGAACAGCACGAAGGCGTATAACTAAATATTGCTTTCCATCATCCCTGCATTCGATCCCCATTATTCGATCAATGGAAGCTTTTGGAGTGAGATGCACAAATAAACTAAAACCGCGATTATCATCACCTTGATAAAACATCTTCATGCATCTCATGGAGTATTTTTATAGATACATGCCTGCATAAGCACGCCACATAAAAGTACGAATAAAATGAATAATTATAAAAACTACAAGAGGCGAAATATCAATTGTTCCAAAATTTGGTAAAATCCGCCGAATGCGACTTAAAATTGGCTCTGTCAACCGATGCAAAAAGCTTCCTATCAAAACAACAAAGCGATTGCGTGCATTTATAATATTAAATATATAAAGCCAAGAAAAAATGACACTTGCGATTAAAATATCTATATAAATACTGAAAATAAGATCTATTACTTGAAGCAATGCATAAACCATGTTTATTCCTCTTTTAATCAAAGAAACAAAAGAGTGTAGAGAGCTTTCATTAAAATAACTCGTTTATGGAACAAGAGCATTGTACGCCAATGTCTTTTTCCATAAATAAAAAAACCAAACATCCAAATTCTTTATCTTTTCTATACTATAATAGGATGATAAATCTCATAAACAAATATGAAAAACAAAAACAGCTGAACAAAACAGAAACAACAGTGCGTAATTTGAGAACCTTAAAAAAAATTTGAAAATCCCTTATAGAATAATCTCGTTGTTTCAATCTTAAGGATGTTACAAAAAACACTTAAACAAAAACGGCCTTTAAAGGCCGCTTTTGTTATTTTTAAGATTATTTCTGCAAAGCAATCAAGCGATTAAGGGCATTGCTAAAACCATTTAACTGAACGAATAAATCATTCAAAGGTGGTTCACCTGGAGCAGCAATTGTCATAGCCAATTTCAAATTCTTTCCAGCACGTAAAGCTGCCACATGATTTTTATCAAACACTATTGGAACAATGCAACCTGCTGGTACACACGTCCGAATGCCGGTTTCGATAGCAGCCTTTCCCTCATCAACTTGTAAACGAACAGGCTTAGAGACCAAAATGCCAAAAGGAACTGTTAGATTACCAGATACCACACCATCAGCATTGAGAATAACATTCATGGCCACAACAACACGCCCCTGATCATTCACTTCTTGACGGTGCATAAAACAAACTTTTTTTCCCTCTTGCATACCACAATTAATAGTCCACAAGCCGTAAGTTTCAGCCAAAGAAGAAGCTCCATTTGGCAATGTCGCTGCTGCTGGTTTTGAATCTGATGCAAACGCTACAGACGAAATAGTCAAGAGAGTAAAGGCTATAAGTAAATTAAATAACTTTTTCATTTTATATTCCAGTTCTTTACATAAAAGAGAAACACGCTTATTATCTTTTATAATTATACATAATATAAAAGCATCTTAATCAAAAAAAGAGCTTTCTGTCATTATATAGCTTTTATAATTGCCTAAGGCTACCTCGAAATTCATTAACAACTTTTCTATAGACATGCTTTTTAAAAGAAATAACAATTGAAGGAAGAATTTCCAAGTCAATCCATTTCCACTGGTCAAATTCTGGTTTATTACCATCCGGCGGGGGATTAATCGCGATTTCAGAAAGATCTCCCGTAAATTGAAAAGCAAACCATTTTTGTATTTGTCCTCGATATTTATTGCTTAATTTACTCCCAACAAGTTCTTGTGGAAAGTCATAAGTGAACCAATCCTTTGCTTCCTTAATCAACTTTACAGATCGAATGCCTGTTTCTTCGTACAGTTCACGACATGCTGCCTCTAATGGCTCTTCATTCTCATCTATCCCCCCTTGAGGAAGCTGCCAACGATGAGACATCTCAGTATCGGAAGGAGCACACGTCATTACACGGCGCCCAACCCACACTTTACGTGTATGATTAAAGACAACAATTCCAACACATTTCCGATAAGGAAGGGCTTTCAAATTAACCTCTGCATTACCCATTCGATGATCCTTTAACTGCGCAAGCCCTTTCTTATTTTAAAATATCCTTATTGGGATCTGGTGGAAATGCTGCATGCACCATTTCACCCCGTAATAACTTATAAGCCTCACGCAATTGAATATCATCCTTAGGATCTTGTGGAACAAAAGCAGCTGAACCAGACCCTTTATTGCTTTCTTGCTTCCCTTTAATATGCCCTTTTAATGTAGATTCACCGATCTTTACATCATAGCCTTTATATTTTTCAGGAAGTGGTTGTTCTACAAGAATATCAGGTGTAATTCCTGTCCCTTGAATTGAAGTGCCCGATGGCGTGTAATAAAGCGCGGTAGTTAAGCGTAAAGCACCATTCTCACCTAAGGGAATAATCGTTTGAACAGATCCCTTACCAAAAGATTGTGTCCCTAAAATCGTAGCACGACGATGATCTTGTAATGCGCCAGCAACAATTTCAGAAGCACTTGCTGAACCACCATTAATGAGCACAATGAGAGGTTTTCCATTGATGAGATCTCCTGGTTTAGCATCAAATCTTGTTACATCACTCTTCTTACGCCCACGAGTCGATACAATTTCACCTTTATTGAGAAATGCACTCGAAACACTCACAGCTTGATCTAAAAGACCACCAGGATTAAGCCGTAAATCAAGAACATACCCCTTCAACTTATCTTGAGGAATTTTAGACTGAATATCTTTAATTGCAGCCTGAAGATTGCTAAAAGTCTGCTCAGAAAACTGAATAATTCTTAAATATCCAATATCACCTTCAACGCGATATTTCACTGCCTTTACTTTGATGATATCGCGAACAACTTTAATTTCGAGTGGCTTATCAACACCTGAACGCATAATTGTCAACATTATTGGTGTTCCAGGAACTCCTCGCATCTTACTAACAGCTTCATTCAATGTTTGACCATTCGTCTCTACACCATCAATTTTTGAAATAAGATCCCCTGCTAAAATACCTGCTTTTGCAGCAGGTGTATCATCCATTGGGGAGACCACTTTAATTAAACCTTTCTCCATGGTAACTTCAATACCAAGACCTCCAAACTCTCCCTTCGTAGAATCCCGCATCTCCTTAGCTTCTTGCGCATTCATATAAGATGAATGGGGATCAAGCGATGTGAGCATTCCATTGACAGCATTTTCAATAAGCTTTTTATCATCTGGAACCGTCACGTATTGCATACGCACTCGTTCCAAAATATCGCCAAATAGAGCCAGCTCTTTATACACATCACTTTCATTATTGGCAGCAACAGACTGCACCATTATCATTGAACTGGCGCCGAGCAATACCCCAGCGACCAAAAGAATAACTTTACGAATCATTTTGGTTCCTTCTCGTTTTTTCAGTCCGCCACCAAGGAGATGGATTCACAGGCTTTCCTTGCTTTCTAAACTCAATGTAAAGCATTGGAGCAGTTTTTCCTATATCCAATGCAACACTGTTCGCAACAAATTGCATCCCCATCGTTCCAAGAGGTTCACCTGCCAGAACAAACTGTCCCTGACTTACGTTGATTTTTGACATTCCAATAAGAATGATATGATAACCATTTCCAACATTGAGAATAACTAACTGTCCATAAGAACGAAATGGCCCCGCAAAAGCAACAAGAGCATCAGAAGGGGATATAACAACAGCCGATTCTTCTGTTTCAATCATTTCACCAAAGCGCATCATCTGCGAACTATTACGCACACGCTCCACTCTTTTTCCTAAAACAGGTAAAAGTAAAGAACCTTTTTGGCTTTCAAAATTCGACTGTTCTAATAATTGTAAATTTTTCCGTACCTGTGTCGATACATCAGAGCTCAGTTTTGATTGACGATCAAGTTCTAAAATCAATTCCTCCAAAGATTGCGCTTTTTTAGCAAGAACAATGTTTCTTTGTTGCTGCTCAATAAGCTCTTTCTCTGATCTTTGTTGTAATTCAGCTTTTTTACCTAATAAAAGCTCTAAATGCTTTCGCTGTTCTGCTTGATTTTGCATTTTAGCCTTTAGCGCTGTATATTCCATGGTAATTGAATTGGTTAAATTGGTCAACGCCTTCAGACTTTCTGTTAAAGCTCGTGTTTTCTCTTGCATTTGAGGTACGACAGCTCCTAATAAAACAGAACTACGGACAGACGTTAATACATCTTCAGGCCGTAGCATAAGCGCAGGAGGAGGATTTAATCCCATGCGTTCTAAAATGGCAAGAACTTCAGCAAATTCAGTCCGCCGATTTTTTAAATTTTGTTGAACTTGTACCCGCTTTTCTATCATTTTTTTTAGTTTTTCTTCTCTTTCAACAATATCATTCGCTACTGCACGTTCTGCTTTAGCAGCCTTTATGAGAGCATCGCTTAAAGCACGCTGATCTTTTTTTAAACCTTCAACTTGATGCTTAAGAAAAGAAACCCGCTCACGTGAGAGTGAAATATTTTTGTGAATCTCTGCTAACGCTTTATGTGCTTCTTCTACACTCCTCACTGTATCTTCAGCATGCGATACAGAAAAACAAAACCCCATACTCAAAAAAAACACGAAAAATATCATAAATTCTTCATATAAATGTTGCATTTTTCTATGAAGACTTTCTTTCATTTGCCCAACCATTAAGCATCATCGCATAAATTAATATGCTTTAAATGACGTCAACTAAAACAATATTAATAAATACACAATTAAGTGCTAAAAATTGTGCAAAAATATTAAACACGATGATAGGGATGGTTACTAGAAATTGTTACAGCGCGATAAAGCTGTTCTGCAAGGAGTATGCGCGCAATTTGATGCGGCCATGTCATAAAACCAAAAGACAAAAGAAAATCAGCACGGCTTCTTATCTGTTCACCATGCCCATCAGGTCCCCCTAAAGCAATTATCAAATCACGGACACCTTCATCACGATAAAAACCCAACTTTTCAGAAAAAGCAGATGATGAAATTGATTTTCCACGCTCATCCAACACGATTAATCGAGACTTTTCAGGCAAAAACTCGATAAGTTTTCTTCCCTCTTCTTCCATACGTTGACATGCTGTCTGAGCACGACTTTCTGATATCTCCTGCAATTTTTTTAAATGAAATCCCACAGCTCCAGAACTTTTAGAAAAACGATCTAAATAATGGTGAACCAATTTGTGCTCTGCACCCATCTTCATACGACCAACAGCAAAAATAGAAATTTGCATGCTAATGATCTCCAAAGAGAACCGATTTTGTATTGTTTAAATCCGGAGCAAGCCACATTTTTTCTAAATTATAAAAGAGACGAATTTCTGAGCGAAAAAGATGAACAATAATATCACCTGTATCAATCAAGATCCAATCGCCCGCCGCAAGCCCTTCTACTCTTGCAAGACCGTACCCACTCTCTTTCCAAGTGCGTAATAAATGATCAGCAATAGCAGTAACATGGCGTTGTGAATGTGCTGATGCTATCACCATGTAATCAGCCAAAGATGATTTACCCTGAATATCAATGGAGACAATATCTTCTGCTTTTATATCCTCTAAACTCTTGAGAATAATTTTCAGAGCCTCACCGGCAGAAAAGATTCTCTTTTCTGTCGTAGTTTCAATACTGAAAGAGTATTTTTGTGAAATGTTTTCCAGATCTATATCCTTTCTTATCATTTAAAACAGAGAAGAAACAGAAGCAGAATCTTATAAAATGTTCAAGAAAAATTATTCTCCTTTAAACGAAGATTCGTTGAAGACTGAAAAGATAAAGGTCCATGTAAATAAGTCCAAACCGGTGGTTTTATAAAAGGCAATCGTATACTTTTTCTCTCATCTAAACGAACAGAACGGTAAATATGTGCCATAGGAGAAGAGAGTGCTGACATATGCGCAAAAGGACGATCGATAATTGCAATAGGAAGCATCGATATAATATCACGCCATCGAGACCAATGGTGAATCGTTGCAAAACTATCTGCACCCATAACCCACACAAAACGTACCCCACGGCAATGCGTGAGAATATAAGAAATCGTATCTCTTGATATTTTACTTCCTATTGCCTGTTCAAAACCCGTTACGCGAATCTTCGGATGATTGACAAGTTCAATACTTAGCCGCATTCTCTCATTTAAAGAAGGTAAATGTGTATGATCTTTTAAGGGATTTCCTGGAGTTACCATCCACCATAATTGATCAAGATGCAAACGCCGAATTGCACTTTCTGCAACAAGAAGATGTCCAGCATGCGGAGGATTAAAAGAACCGCCAAAAAGTCCCACAACATTGGATTTTTCAACATATGGCATGCGATCTTTCCAAAGAAAAAATGGATTTTTCAAGGCCTAACCTGTCCATTTCCTTTAATGTGATACTGAAATGATGTCAGCTGTTCAACACCTATTGGACCACGCGCATGCATTTTTCCTGTTGCAATACCAATTTCCGCTCCAAAACCAAATTCACCTCCATCAGCAAATTGTGTCGATGCATTATGCAGTAAAATAGCTGAATCTAAACGATTAAAAAATATCTTTACCACTCTCATATCCTCAGCAATAATCGATTCTGTATGTCCCGATGAATAACGTTGAATGTGCGTAATGGCTCCTTCAATACCTTCAACTGTTTTGACAGAAAGAATTGCATCCAGATATTCATGCGACCAATCTTCTTCAGAGGCTAATTTAACATCTGGTATAAGAGAAACAATATCCTCTGTTGCACGAATTTCGCACCCCTTTTCTTGTAAAGCAGTTAGAACAGGAAGAAATTTTTTTAGTGCTTGGCGATCAATGAGAACGGTTTCAACAGCACCGCATATGCCGGTTCGCCGCAATTTTGCATTGACAACAATCTTACGCGCCATATCTAAATCTGCTGATTGATCAATATAGATATGACAAAGCCCCTCCAAATGGGCAAAAGTTGGAACACGTGCATCAGACTGAACACGTGCAACAAGGCTTTTGCCACCACGAGGTATAATAACATCAATCATACCATCCAATCCTTTGAGCATTTCTCCAACAGCATTACGATCTGTCGTTCCAACCATTTGAATAGCATGTTTAGGAAAACCAGCTTCCTCCAATCCTCTTACCAACGCTGAATGAAGTGCGTGAGAAGAATGAAAACTATCCGAACCACCACGTAAAATTGCAGCACTTCCAGCCTTCAAACATAAAGCGCTTGCATCAATTGTAACATTTGGTCGACTTTCATAAATGATGCCAATTACACCAAGAGATGTACGGACACGGCTAATATGAAGTCCATTTGGACGTGTCCATTCACTCATCACTTGCCCAACTGGATCAGGCAAAGAAGCTATTTGGCGCACGCTCGCTACGATTGCATCCAAACGCAATGCATCTAATTTGAGCCTATCAACCATTGCTGCCTTCAAATTATTCTGAGCAGCATTTTCTAAATCCTGACAATTAGCTCGTAAAATTTCAGCTGATTGATCTTCTAAACTTAAAGCTATCATTTCTAATGCCTTATTCTTTTGTTCAGAAGACATAATAGCCAATGCCGTAGCAGCATGGCGCGCTTTTCGCCCCATGTCCTTCATCTGTTCTTTTAAAGACATAATATCATCCACTCTGCCAAAACAATAAACAAGATAACTTTTTTAAACAGACTCGGTCAAGCAGCGTAAAACCATATCATTACGATGGACCATAGCAGAGCGCGCATCATATCCAAGGATAGATTCAATTTCCTCGCTTTTACATCCCATAATGCGTACAACTTCATCTTTGCCATAACTTACAAGTCCACGAGCAATCTCAACACCATTTGTATCAACAATCGCAATCGTATCGCCACGATTGAATTTTCCCTCAACAGCAATCACTCCTGCAGCTAATAACGATTTTCCAGCTTCAAGAGCCTTAACCGCTCCCTGATCAATCGTCAAAATACCTGATGGATCTAAATGACCAGAAATCCAAGTTTTCCAAGCATTAACAGGTTTTTCACCCGCAGCAAAAAAACTGTTGCGCTCCCCTCTGTCAAGGGCCGCAAGAGGATTCATACGCTTGCCTGAAGTAATAACCATCGCTGTTCCAGCGGAATTTGCTATTTTTCCAGCATCTAACTTGGTCTTCATTCCTCCACGAGAAAGCTCTGAAGCAGCTACATCTGCCATTTTTTCGATATCACTCGTAATTGATGGAATAAAAGGAATAAATTCAGCTGTGGGATCACGATGAGGAGATTTCGTATAAAGGCCATCAATATCTGATAAAAGGATCAAAAGATCCGAACCCATCATTGTTGCTACGCGTGCCGCTAAACGATCATTATCACCATAGCGAATTTCACTTGTTGCAACAGTATCATTCTCATTAATAACAGGTACAGCACCAAAACGCAAAAGCACATTAATTGTAGCACGTGCATTGAGATAACGCCGTCGCTCTTCCGTATCAAAAAGAGTGAGTAAAATTTGACCTGTTTTTAATCCGTATTGAGCAAGCGCATCACCATAAGTTTTAGATAATTCAATTTGTCCCAGAGCAGCACACGCCTGACTCTCTTCTAATTTCAAAGCTCCTTTAGGAAGCTGAAGCAATGTTCTTCCTAAAGCAATAGCACCTGAGGATACCAATAAAATCTCAACACCTTTTTGACGTAATTTAGCAACATCACTTATCAAACTGTTGAGCCATTCGGCCCGTAAACCTGTTTGAGGATCAACCAAAAGAGCAGATCCAATTTTGATCACAATGCGTTTATAGTGTGCAAGTTTTTGTAATCCAACTGCCATCTTAATCAATCCTACTGCTCTCCATCATCATCTTCTTTGCGTGCCATTTCAATAATATGAGCAACTGCACGGAGCACATTTTCTAGACCTTCACGACTCACCGCAGAAAACATCATCACAGATTTACCCGTTACTTTTTGTAAAATCTCTTGTTTGGCTTTACGCCCCTCAAGAGTGAGAGTATCTATCTGACTTAAAGCTATAATTTCAGTCTTATTACTCAAGTTATTTCCATATGCTTCTAGTTCATTACGCACAATCTGGTATGCTTTTGCTACATCTTCTTCTTGAGCAGAAATCAAATGGAGTAAAACACCACAGCGTTCTACATGCCCTAAAAAACGATCCCCAATCCCTACGCCTTCATGTGCTCCTTCAATTAAACCGGGAATATCAGCCAAAACAAATTCACGAGCATCAACCCGTGCCACACCAAGATGAGGATGGAGAGTAGTAAAAGGATAATCTGCAACTTTTGGTTTTGCAGCTGTTACTGATGCTAAAAAAGTTGACTTCCCAGCGTTCGGTAAACCAATAAGTCCACCATCAGCAATTAACTTCAAACGAAGCCACAGTGTGCGCTCTTCTCCAACCAAACCCGGATTGGCGCGACGAGGTGCCCGATTCGTAGACGTCGTAAAATGAAGATTCCCAAAACCACCGTTTCCTCCTTTTGCAAGACGGTAACGTTGTCCCACTTCTGTTAAATCACAGATTAACGTTTTATTATCTTCTTCAAAAATTTGTGTTCCAACCGGTACTCTAAGGATGATATCATCGCCTTTTTCACCCGTCATGTTACGTCCCTTACCATGTCCTCCTGTTTTTGCCCTAAAATGCTGCTGATAGCGATAATCAATCAACGTATTGAGTCCATCAACAACAACAGCCCAAACATCCCCACCGCGTCCCCCATTGCCTCCATCAGGACCACCAAATTCAATAAATTTTTCACGGCGAAATGATACTGCCCCTGCCCCTCCATTACCTGAACGAATATAGACTTTAGCTTGATCAAGAAATTTCATTGAAAATACTCTCTGAGGAATCAATCCCTCTACCTCTATAGGCAATGCATCGGTTTTACCAGTTTTTCATTATTGACGAAAGAAAAACTATCAACGATATCACCAACAGTCGTTTGTAAAAATTCTTACATTAAATCTGTAAATATCCTTAAATCTTCTGAAGAAAAGATACTATTGTTGTATTTCTGTCTTACCTTTAGAACCTAGGGCTAAAAGATAAAGCTCTACTGACTCTGATCGGCTTGCAGGCGGTTTAACATGATGAACTGTTTTAAAATTCTGCTTCAAGGTCGTGAGAAGAGTGTTCTCTGCCCCCCCCTGAAAAGCTTTTGCTAAAAAATGTCCTCCAGGTTTGAGAACTGAAAGAGCAAAATTAGCGGCAACTTCACATAAATGGATCGTCCTTAAATGATCCGTCTGACGATGGCCCGTTGTTGGTGCTGCCATATCAGAAAGCACTACATCCGGCTTTGTCCCTAAGGCATCAATTAATTTCTGTGGTGCATCTGCATGCAAAAAATCCATTTGCAACATCACCACTCCAGGTAATGGATCAACATGCAAATAATCAATGCCAACCACATTAGGTTTTTGATCACTGGAACCCACTATCCGTACAGCAACCTGACACCATCCTCCCGGCGCCGTACCTAAATCAATAATCTTTTGACCTTTTTTGAGAAACTTATAGCGTTCATTAATTTCAATTAATTTATAAGCCGCACGCGAACGATAACCATCCACCTTCGACTGATGGACATAAGGGTCATTCAGATGCCTCTCTAACCATCGTCGTGATGACGCTTTAATGGTTCCTGCTTTTTTCTTTACACGCTGATATAATTCATGTGATCCTGAACCACCGTATCCACCTGCTGGTATTTTTATCTTTTTTTTCATTGTTATTCATTGTCTCCGTCTTTCGATAACTGCTAACGTTTGACGCTTTTCCGCTTTCCATTGCAATGCCATACACCATCGCGTAACATCAACTCTATCAAAATTCCTTCTCTTAAACCACGATCAGCAACTCTTAATCGTTGACTGGGCCAAATTTCTCGAATAACATCTAAAATCGCGCAACCAGCTAAAATTAAATCTGCTTTTTCTCGTCCAATGCAAGGATTAGTTGCACGTTTTTTTATATCCCATGACAATACACGTTTTGTCATAAGTGTAATGTCTGCATCATTCATCCAAATACCATCAACTTGTCTGCGGTCATAACGCTCTAAATTAAGGTGCATTCCTGCTAAAGTCGTAATCGTTCCAGAAGTTCCCAAAAGATGAAACTTCGATCCTTGAGCTAAAGTCCCCAATTGGTGACGTCCTGAAAAATTATTTAACAAATTTCGTACATAATTTTTCATATTTTCAAAATCATCTAAACTAACATCATTTCCTCCAAAGCGCTCAGCAAGCGTGACAACACCAACAGGAAGCGAAGTCCATGCCGCAATCTGTTCGGTTAAACGTAAAGAACGCTTTTTGGAAACATCAAGGAGCACAATTTCTGATGATCCTCCCCCAATATCAAAAAGCACAATTGCATCAGTGTTCGGTTCAACAAGCGTACCACACCCTGAAACAGCAAAGCGCGCTTCTGTTTCCCGATCAACAATTTCCAATTCAAGACCAGTCTCATCCAAAACGCGTTGAATAAAATATCTACCATTTTTTGCCAAACGGCAAGCTTCTGTTGCAACTAAACGATAACGCTTAATACGCCTCTGTTTTAACTTGAAATGACAAATCTTTAAGGCTTCAATTGCACGATCCATTGCTCGTGTATTAAGAAAACCAGTATTTACTAAACCTTCTCCTAATCGTACAATACGTGAAAAAGCATCAACAACGCGGAAATGTCCTGGTTTACTGGGAGATGCGATAAGAAGACGACAGTTATTCGTTCCCAAATCAAGTGCCGCATAAAGAGGTGGAGATTTTAATTGAGAAAACTTTGGGAAAAAAGGCGTTTTTGAGCCTTTTGTTTTTTCAATACCTGCGGTTGCTCGACCATTAAATTCAAAAGCTGTATCGGAGTGCATAAAATTCTGTTTGCGATATCTTCTTCGCTGTTTTTGCTTTATATCAACAGAAAGAGAGCATTCCTCTGTCTTTAACGATGCAGAATGATTATTTCGATTGCTAGCATAGTGATCATACAATTGCTCTCCTCTGACATCATACGCTTTTCCTTGCTTTGACTCTTTTGAACCATAATCTAACGGGGGCATTTTTCCTTATCCCTTGAGCGTTTTCCCCAATAAATAAACGCAAGAACTCTCTCTGCTCATTACTAAAGCTAAAGTAACAATGCGGCATTAAATTACAAATATCAAGAAAACATTCGTTACTTTTTCTCTCATTAGGATTTTCTATGCTAACATCACTCAACTTTCTGAATAATTTTTGGTTGTTTCCACAAATCTGTATTTTTCTTTATAGTCTTAAAACGATAAATTAATTATTTACGTTTCGTCCATTTTATAAATTGCCATCTTCTCTTTAATCATTCACATCGAGGTTTATCTCTCTTGTAAAAAGATAAATTTATATTCTTAGAGAATTTTTAAATTATAATTTTTCTTATATTTATAAAATAATAGCATTATAATTGCGTTTTGCAGAAGATTGAACCTTTATGCTTTAACCACAAAAAATACGACATTATTTCAATTGGAAACCCTTTATGTCCAATGATACCACTCAAAAATCGGTATGGGATTTTTACAAAGGAAAAGTTAACCCATCTCTTGTTCAAAGGAATTATATTCCTCTTTATCGCTATTTATTTTAATCTAACTATTCTCAATAACTTTTTACTGTTAATAGCTAATGTAATTAACTTTATAAATCCTGTGAGGAAATTCTAACTCGTATTCTTAATGTTCTATTACAGAATAAATAACCTCTTGCAATTTTACATCCGTAAAACACATTCTAAATTGAACAAATCATTTCTATATTATGCTATAAAAATCATTTAACTATTAAATTTTTTCCTTAGATCTGAAAATATAAAACAATAATCTAAGTTATAGGCAAATAAGATCTTCTAAAATTGCTTTATAAGTTTAACGTTGTAAAGAATAAAGTGCTGCACTCAAACCTTTAAATGGTACAGTAAAAGAAAATATTTTCCCTTCTTTAATCTTATAGGAAATACGTACTTTTTTGTTTTGTTCTATTTGTTTGCTAAAAACTGGTCCTATAGGCGATTGTGCCAAGCAGATAGTTTCATTACATTGCGTATAACGAATAAGAACAGGCTTTTTAACACCTTCCATAAACATTCGAATAGGAACACTTATATCAGTATTTGGTAATGTCCGAAAAAGCATCACTGCTTGGCCATTTTTGGTAGAAACAAGAGACCAACTAAAAATAGTGTTATCATCTTGGTCATGAACTGTTTGCGTTACATTACAGATACCTTGCTTAAGCTTTTGTTTTTCATCGCAAATCAATGTCCAATAATCAAATTGCATAATAATTCGACGTGTTTCACCAGGTTCTCCTTTAGGAATAGATAACTGCGGTGGATGCACCGTATAAACATTATCCTTCTCATTAGCAAAACTTTCGCCCTTGCCGATTAAGGCAAGGACAAACAGAATAATTATAAAAATATTTGGTTTTTTTATCATACTATCAGTTTTTTTCATCATCATCTAAGTCTCAGAGTAATCCCTGCACCTACACCCCAGTGACCTCCAGCACTTGTGACTGATACATTAGAACGAATGTTCCCATCTTCAGAGGTATAACCAGCACCAAAAGCAAAAGCAGATTGACTACGCCATAAACCTGTACCAAATGAAACACTTAAAGATCCTGGTATATCATAATACCGTAAGT